>NZ_JBVIJC010000023.1:0-139755 GCF_055581605.1 Streptomyces sp. NPDC031418 | reverse complement strand
GGCCACCCAGATCAAGTGGGGCCTGGACTACATGAACTCCCGCTACGGCAGCCCGGTCAAGGCCTGGTCCTTCTGGCAGGCCAACGGCTGGTACTAAGCCACACCCACCACGGCGGGCGCCCCCCACAGCGGCCCACCGGCCACACCCCGCGCCCCACGTGCTCACGCCCCCGCCCCCGGCGGGGGCGCACGCGTAGGCACCCGCCGCCCGTCGAACGAGTTGCTCTCGCAAGGTACGCCTGGCGGTCCCGCTCGGTGATCAGGTCTCGCAAGGTATGCCTGGCGGCCCCGCTCGGCGATCAGGTCTCGCAGCTGCGCCTCGGCGACCTCCTCATGGGATCCACACACCACCCGGGCCACCTTTCAGCAGCTCACCCCGCCCCACCCGGCCGAAGGGCATGGACGTCGGCGCCATCGTGGCGGCCCTCGAGGACGCCCGGTTTTTCGCCCGGCACGAGGACCTGGCCGATGACGCCCGCGGCCGGGCGGAACTGGCGGAGTGGGAGCCCCTCGCCCAGCTGCTCTCCGCCGTCACGCCGGGCACCCTCTACGACCCGGACACCAGTCCGGGATCGCCGCCGAAGCCGCGGCCGCCGCCGAACGGGAGGCCGCCGTACGCGAGGCGCAGCGCATCGCCGCCCGCGCTGACGAACTCCAGGCGCTGCACGAGCTCGCTGGGGCAGATTGACCCCCGCGACGGGGATGAAGCCGTGCGCGACGAGCTGACCCGGCGAGCTGGCGGGTATGCCCAGGCCGACGTCGGCTCGCCCACGTCCTGGCCGCGTACCTCGGGCACGACCGTGACCCGGCCGCCCGCGAGGGCGCCACCGGCCTTCTTCCGCCGTCGGTGATCGCGCACGTCGTACTGCTCGCCGAACTGGCCCGTATGGTGCCCGGCGCCGACGTCGACGCGCTGGCGTTAGCGGCCCGGCTCTCCACCAGCGGGCCCGAAGCCGCCGGGGCTTCGGCAGGATTCCTCGCCCGCGCCCGCTCAGAGGCGAGCTGACCTCTCCCAGGCTGATCTGTGACAGCGAACCTTGCCCGATTGCCACCCAAGATTGCTTGACGACGGTTTGTGCCATCGAAGAGTGACTGCACAGGTCAAGGGCGCCGCAGCCGGTCTGATTCGATGATCTCCAGTGCGACTGCGCCCGGCCGATCCTCGCCCCTTGGACGCCGTTTTGCCGGAGCGGCAACAACAGTGGCGTGACCGGGCCACGATGGGTGACGTTGGGCCCATGACCGACAACATCACAGCGGGATCGCCCGCGTCTGACACTTCCTTGCCTGGCGACGGGTACGTCGGGGACCCCGCGGTGCGGGCGGAGTGGGACAACCGATACGCCGACCGGCAACAGCTGTGGAGCGGCCAGCCCAACGGTGCGCTTGTGGCCGAGGTCGCCGGGCTCACGCCCGGGCGGGTGCTCGACGTCGGCTGCGGCGAGGGCGCGGACGCCGTCTGGCTCGCGCGCGGCGGCTGGGACGTGACCGCGCTCGAGGTCTCGGGAGTGGCGCTGGAGCGGGCGGCCGGGCACGCGCGGGACGCAGGCGTCGCCGTTCGCTGGGTACACGCCGCGCTGACGGAAGCGGCACTCCCGCCGGCCTCCTTCGACCTGGTCTCCGCGCAGTATCCAGCCCTGCTGCGTACCCCCGATGCCGCAGCCGAGCGAGCGCTGCTCGCGGCCGTCGCGCCCGGCGGCGTGCTGCTGCTCGTACACCACGCGGGGATGGACACCCAGCAGGCGCACGACAGCGGCTTCGACCCGGCTGACTACGTCTGGCCCTCGATGGTCGCCGCTCTGCTCACTGACGACTGGACGGTGGAGGTGAACGAGCAGCGACCACGCGTGGCACCCGACGGCGGCGCCGGCGCGCACCATACCGACGACCTGGTGCTGCGTGCACGACGGCTGCGCTGAGCCCCTCCGCTCACAGCAGGCCTGGAAGCTGGGCAGGCTTGGATGACCGAGCCACCGATGCGGTGTGCCGATGTGATGCCGGTGAGTTGGTGTCAGTGACGGTACGTCAGAAGCGGGTGCTCTCGCTGGTGGGGTGCGGAGTAAGGGCGGGTCACTGGCCGGAGCGACCCGGGCCTCCAGGCCGTCAGCGGCGCCGATCCGCAGGACTTCCAGCGCCCGGCCCGCAGCAGCCAGCCGGGCGTGCAAAGTGCGCGCTGCGGTCAGCGCTGGGTACGTGTATCCACCGCTCCCATCCGCTTCGCCGACCGTGACGACGACGGAAAGCCGCGCTGTCCATCCGGGCAACCTCACATCAGAGGGCGGTCGGATCGGCGGCCACAGTAGAGACTGGGGGAGTTCCGCTGCACCCGAGGGGAGCTGGCGGGGGCTGTTTCGTGCACGAGCGCTGTGGCACTGTCGAGGATCATCGGGGCTCAACGCCGAGGTGGCCGGCGTCGCCGACGATGCGGTGCGCGAGCCGGGGAAGCCCCCCATCCCCCCGGTCCTACACACTCCGCTGTGCCGTGCCTGATAGCCGAGAGCGGCCAGCCATCCGTCACGTCCTGGACGATGTGACGGAACGGCCTGGGGCTGAACGCGCGCAGCCGGGTCCGGTTGCTGCCAAGTTGCGCGCGCGCCCGGCATCGCCGTCCAGGAGGCTCGCGAGGCCGCCGACGTGATGTTTTCAGACCTCGCCGGTACTGCATGTGGAGATCATGAGGCGGCCGGTGAGGCTGTGTCCCTTGTGCTTACTGGGGTTCAGGGGGCCGGGCAGGGCGTGGAGGCCGGTACGGCAGCCCGCGCCGATGCTGCACACCTTCACGCCTCTCACGCTCCTGTGGTTACTCCTGTTCCTTCTCTCTCGCTCTCTGGTGGTTTTCCGGCGAAGGCTGTGGTGGGAACCGCCGTCGGCCGGATCGTGCACGCGTGCGCGAGGACGGCCCGCTGCGCGGGGAACAGCCGAAGAAGTCCCCGGTTGTCGAAGGCGTGAAGGGCGGCCGTAGGCCGGTGGCCGGCGCCTCGGTGTGGATCCTGGACGGCGGGGGTCAGAGCAGGCAGCAGTGGGGGAGGGCGCCGCTGCCGCCGGAGGACCTGCGGCCCGTCCTGCACCTGGTGGACCTGGTGTGGGCGCGGCTGGAGCGTCTGGCCGCCCGCCGTCTGGTGGAGGCTGCCGCCCGCAGCGAACTGACCCGGGCGGAGGGCTTTGCAGGCCGTACGGACGCGCCGCAGGCCGTCGCCGACCGACTCACCCGCCGGCCTCGGCGAGCAGTTGCGCACTGGAGGCCCGATCAACGACCCGCTGGGCTGGCTGATCGGCCGGGGCCTGCCGCAGCGCCAGCAGTCCGGCGATGCCCGGTGCGAGGGCCGGGTGCTGCTCGATTCCGGCCGGGTCTGCCCCCGATGCTACGACCGGCGGGCCGCAGGCCTCCGAGGCGGGGCGCCGTGCGGAGGTCGACCGGCAGCTGCACGAACGGATGACCGCCCGCGCGTGGGCCCGTGAGCTGGAGTGGGAGCAGGTTTGCGCCCGGAAGGCCACCGCAGCTCAGGCCTGCGCCGAAGCCGCGGCCGCGCAGGTTGCCGCCCCGGCTGAGCCCGTGGTGCCCGTCGTCATCCCCGCGCCGCGCCCGCCCGCCGCGCCGGCCCCGGTCGTCGACGACGTCGACCAGGAGCAGGAGCTCGTCCTCGAGGACCTGACTCGCGAGCAGGTCATCGACTGGCACGCCCACGCCGCCCATCCAGCGGGGCTCCGATGCCGTGATCACGGCGAGATCATCTCTCGGCTCCGAGGAGCCGTGCTGAGCTACGGGATCTCGGGGTACTGAAGGCGCTTCCGCTTGAGCTTGGCCAGGTCACTGAGATCGATGCCCGTGGCCTTGGCATACTGCCTGGACCAGTCGGCGACGGCCTGCCGGAACAGGTAGTCGGGGCGACGAGCCACCGGTTCCTCGCCGCGGTTCCGCAACTTAGCGACAGCCGCCCGCTCCAGATCCTGATCACCGCACTGACGAGCCAGAAGCATGGCCTTCGCAAGTCGTCCCGGCTCGTTGTTGGCCGGCGCGAACGACCAGACCCCGTCCCGGAAAACATGGGCGTCCGCCAGGAGCAGCAGCCCCAGGTCGTGGGAGTCGCGGACGAAGCGCAGGCACGGCGGCCCGTATTGAGTGACGCCGGCGGTGACCTCATAGGCGAGCGGAGCACTGCCCGCCGGCCAGGGATAGCAGGCAGCGGGAGGGATGTCAGTCGGACCTGCGTCGCCGGACGGCGAGGGGTGGTCGATCCGGATGCCCACACCACCAAAGCCATCCATCCGGTCACCGAGACCGCAGTAGTCCGTGTGCACCATCCAGCCGAAGAGCGACCGGTCGTAACGGTCCTTCCAGATCGAAGCGTGGTGCACAGGCTTCCCCGGACGAACTCCAGCTCGCCGCCATCGATCCTGGTAGGAGCTATCCCGAGCAGCTCAACAAACTGCTCGGCCATTCTTCGTACCGTCCACGGTCGCGTCACGACGGCATGGTAGGTGCTACCCACGACGCGCTGACCGACCGGAGCACCAGCGCTCCTGCCAGCTCACCCGCCACCCGAAGATCGATTACGGGACAGCCCTTAGCTGATCAAGCTTGACGTATGGCGCGTAGGAACCAGCGGAGAAGACCAGGCTGGAGCATCGTTCCCGGGTGAGTATCACTGGCTCGCCGTGCCCTGGTCGCGGGGTGATGACCGTCTCGTCTTTCAGCACCTCGGCCCTGGTGTTGCAGCGATCCTTGCCGGCGTTCCCTGTTCATGGCAGAGACAGCTGATGAGCTGAACATGCTGGAGCAGGCCGCGGAGCAGGCCAGTCAGCACGTCCTGGAGAAGTCGGTCATCCGGACGGGGCGCGGGCGGCGAGGTGGTCCTGGAGGCGTGCGTGCCGGAACTCGTACGAGGCTCCGGTCTGACGCAGTACTCCGCGCTGGTGGGCTTCCTCCAGGAACGCCATCAGGCGCCAGGGCAGCCGCTGGGTGCCGCACAGCCAGAGCCGGGCGATGACGAACCAGCACCAGGCGCTGAGGCAGATGGTCAGGGGGCCGATGAACAGCCAGACCAGGATGGGAGCGAAGACGACGGAGTTGCTGGTCTGCGAGACGACAGCGACTGCCGGGAACGTGCCGAGGATGCCGAGCAGGGTCAGGGTGATACCTCGGGTGATGACCGTGGCGCGGTCGGTGCTCAGACTTGCGTGAGGACTGACCGCTCGTGCCGTGTCGGCCGGTCTGCTCAGCCACGCCTGGATGCCGGAGACGAGGCCGCTGGCAAGCCCCAGGGCCAGGCCGACCGTCAGGCCGAGAGCCATGGTGCGCCAGAAGAGCATTGCCGGGGGTGCGGCGAACAGCCAGTCGTAGGAGCGGTGGGGCGATCGGTTCTCGAAGTCGCCGTCCTCGACGTACGTGCCGTTGGGAAGCCGGACCTCCGGATTGCTGGCGGGATGACGTAGACGCAGTTCGATACGGCCGCGGAACGGGGGGCAGTGCAGGGCGGAGCACTGCCAGTGTGCGGCCTGTCGGGAGGACGCCGCCCAATAGGCGTACCGGCTGCCGTCGTCCCACACCTCGACCACCCCGTCGACGGGCCGGGGCGGGCGCAGGTAGCGGTCGCCGTCGGGCCGCAGACCATGGAGCCATCCGTCCGGGGTGACGACGTAGCGCGTGCCGTCGGGCAGGCGGTGCACTGTGCCGCTCGGGAAGTCCGCGCGGACGGCGGCCCGGACGCCCACCGGCACGGCCGCGGCGATTCCGAAGGCGGACCCCACGCAGAGGCCGGCCACCACACCGGCCCCGAGGCCGAGCAGCGCCGTCCGCCACGACCGTCCCCGCGCCCGTCGGGGTGCGGGACGCGGGAGTGCGGTCCGTGCAGCGCTGTTGTGCCTGCTGCGCAGGCCCAGCGCGATCAGTCCACCCGTCACTGCCGCGACCGCTGCACCGGCCCAGACGGAGGCGAGGAGGACCGCGGCGATCCAGAAGACAAAGGCGGCGGAGAGCAGAGTGACGACCGGGAACGCGACGATGCGGCGCCTGGCCAGAGGGGTGTGCAGCGGGACCGGTTCGCCGGTGATCCCGAGCACGGCCAGAACGATGGCGGTGGCCAGACCGCAGGCGACTGCACGGGCTACGGGGGCCAGCCACCCCACACCGAGTTCGCCGTTCACGTTTGTCATCCAGTCCAGGCTGGTGCTCGTTGTGACCCCGACCGCCACGGCCACGGGTACGACGGCCACGGAGACCCGCAGTGCCTCGCCCAGTACCTGATGCGGCCCGACGACCACTGCTGCCACGGCGTTGCGGTCGTGCGACAGCGCCAGGTAGCCCAGGCACACCCCGCCGACGAAGGCACTGGTGACGACCGGCGCCGATGCACCGGAGGGGAACAGGGCCCGTACCGCGCCGGCGGCTACGACCACGCCCCCCAGCAGCAGGATGGGGCCCAGTCTGCGCAGAAGCCACGGCATTTGCAGCCGCAGCTGCCACCAGGCCAGCTGTCGCGTTTTCCGGCGTTGCATGGAGGCGGCCAGGTAGCCGAGCCAGGCCGGGGCCCGGCTCGCGCTCGGGCTGTCGGCGAAGCAGGCCGGCACGAACGCCTCCAGCAGGTCCTCCTCCAGCACAGCCGGGTCGGTGAACCGGTCGTCGAGCAGGCCGGCCGGGTCCTTGTCGCCGTCGCCGTAAACGGTCCGGGCCATCGCCACCATCAGCGGCGTGCTCAGGACGCGGCGTAAAGCGTGGCCGACGGGGGAGTCCGGATGCGTGTGGAGGTGGGCGAGGACGGGGTCCCAGCGCGTGGCCCGCCTGCCGCCCGCGCCGCGTACCGGCTTGGCCGTGCGCACCAGATATGCACAGGCCGACTCGAACGTCAGGGGCCGCAGCTCGATCACGGCGGCCGCCGTCAGCACGTCCCCCGTCTCCACGGCTTGCGCGTACGCCTCACTCCGGCAGGTCAGCAACACCGGCTGCCGCTCACCGAGTTCGGCGTTCAGCCGCTCCAGCGCGGTGCCCCACGCCGACTGGGGCAACTCGTCCAGCCCGTCCAGGACGGGCAGCACCAGCCCTGCCTTCAGCAGCTCCCGGGTCCAGGCGGCGCCGGGGTAGGTGGCGCGCAGCTCGTTGCCCATCCAGTCCCGCAGCCGCTCCTGGCCAGGCTGCCAGCCAGACAGAGAGAAGATCACCGGAACCGGATCGCCGGGAGCGCGCCGGGTCAGCCGGTCCAGCAGGAAACGGACGGCCAGGACGGTCTTGCCGCTGCCCGCGCCGCCCAGTACCACCAGCCGCCGGGAAGGTACCGCCTCGAGAGCGGCCGAGATGTCCTCGAGCCGGCCATCCGGCTCCATGGCCGGTCCGACGGTGTCCGGAACGTCGCTGAGCCATGCTTCGGCGGGCGACCACTGCACCGGGAGCGGAGACGGATCCTGCAGCCGCCGCAGCCGCCACTCCTGCTCCCACTGCTCGTGCACAGCCGCGGCCAGCCGTTCGGCGGACTGCTCCAGCCGCTCCCTGGACGGGGCACCGGTGCGCCGCGCATCCGGGGAGCTGCGACGCCACAGGTCGAGGGCCAGTCCGAGGACGGAGAGCGCAAAGGTCAGGAGGGCGGTCAGCCTTGCGGGGTCGTCAAGGGCTCCGTGCACCAGCGCGACGAGGAACACCGTGCCGGTGACCGCGACCGCAGCCACCCAGATCCCGCTTCTCCACCAACGCATCGCAGATCCCCGTTGCAGCCGGCTTCCTGTACGGAGAGTAATAAGGAATGGCGATCCGCCGACGCAGACGCGCAGAGCGTCCCTGAGGGCAACCCCGCGGGGTTTCACCGCCCGGCAGCTGCCCGCCCGTATTGCACTCGTACCGGCCGGACCTGTGTTGCTGTGCTGCGGCCGGGCGGAGCCGAGGGGCTTGCCGAGCCTGTGAGCCAGGCCGGTTCGCAGCGGTTGAGGACGGCGCGGGGCTCCTCGCGCACGACGGGTAGGGGGAGGCGCGTGGACCGCCCGTTTCAGATCCGGGCCATAATTTGGTCGAACATCGCCCGTCAACGGGCGGCGTCCATGCTATGGCCCGCGGCCCACCGCACGATCTTCAGGAGTCCACAACCCCCGATGATCACGCGGTGCCCGCTCCGGTCCTCAGGTGGTGCCAGGCGTGCCCGCACCCGTCGGCACAGAAGCGGAGCCGCCGCCGCTCATCAGCGACGCCAAGAAGTGCGACCAGCAGCCGGAATGCCTTGACCCGCTCGTCCTGCGGAAGGTTGATGATCTTTGTCAGTTGCTCGGTGAGGCGTCCGCGGGGGACCAGCACGGCCGGTGTGTGGGTGGGCCGGATGCCAGCTCTGCGGATGCTCTCCGGCCCGTCCTCGCCGGTTGCGCGGGCCTGGATACAGAACCCTGCCAGGTCGCGCAGGACTTCGAACGGCTCAGTCTCGGCGAGGCCCTCGAACCAGCCGATGCCCTGGGCGAGAGGACGGATGCCTTGCGCCAACTCGTTCAGGATGACAGTGCGTCCGTCCATCCCGCCCCATCTCCACAACAAGCCTGGCTTCCTGCCCCGCAAGGTCATCGAACCAGATCACGAAGTAGCACTGGAGTGCTAGCGCGTGCCTGCTTCTCCTTCGTGGCGGTCGAGTTCGGCCAGCAGGCGCCGTAGCGATGTCCTGGTGGCGTGGATCTCCTCGGCGGGGATGGCCGCGAAGAGGGTGCGGTGCAGTTGTTCGGCCCTGGCGGTGACGCGGGCGAGTGACTCCCTGCCGCGGGGCGTGAGCGTGAGCAGGGGGGAGCCGCGGTGGTCCGGGTTGGGCTCGTAGGTGGCGAGTCGGAAGGACACGAGGTCGTTGGCGACGCGCTGGACGTTCTGGCGGCTGACGCCGAGGCGGCGTGCGGCCTGGGGGACGGTGAGCGGGTCCTCGGAGGCGACGCTGAGAACCTGCCATCGGGCCTGGGTGAGGCCTTCTGCTGCGGCGGTCTGCTCGCCGAGCCGGCGCAGGGCGCCGGCTGCCTCGAAGACGTCCGCGATCAGCAGGGCTGCCTCGTCCGGCATCGGACACTCCTCCATTTGACAATATGATGCTAGAAAGACAACGTGTTGTCATCGTACTGCATCGGCCACCCGAAGGGCAGACCATGCCCAGGATCGACCTCTACCGGAACGTCCACATGGGGCAGCGTGCGCGGCTGTTCACCCTCGCCACCGAACTCGGCGCCGCGGACATCACTCACAGCGGCGCCGCCGCCGAACAGGCGGAGCGCTGCCTGGCCATGACCCAGGAACTGCGTGAGCACGCCGACCACGAGGACAGCTTCATCCACCAGCTCCTGCACGAGCGCGCCCCCGAAGCAGCCGACGCACTGGACGCCGAGCACATACGCCTCGACGCCGCCTTCACCACACTCGACGAGCAGGCACGCTCGCTCCCCGGCACCCCCACCGAGGCCCTGCCGGAGGCCCAGCACGCCCTCTACCTCGCCTTGAACGAAGTCATCAGCGCCTACCTCGCGCACCTTCACATCGAGGAGACAGTCGCGATGCCGGCACTGTGGCAGTACGTCGGCGACACGGAGCTGGACGCCGTCCTCGCCGCCTTCCGCGCCTCGCGCACCCCCGAAGAGACTCTGACCGACCTTCGCCGGATGCTTCCCGCACTGCCGCCCGCAGTGCGCACAGCGATCGCGCGAGGGATCGTCGAGACGGCACCGGGCCAGGAGGCCGGTCTCCTGGCCGCGGCCACCACCACCCTCAGCCCCGGCCAGCGCCAGCGGCTATATGAGGACCTGGGCGTGCCGGAGGGCTGGTCGCTCCAGGCCCAGCCCTGACGTGCGGCTCGCCGTCACGCCACTTTGCGGCGGACCCTCACGGAAAGCGGCCCATACTCTGACCAGCACAGTCCACGACCCGTGCGGCGGGTCAGCCGGTGAACCGGTGCCCGTCCATGTACGTCGCCCCGGGCGAGGGACGCCAGTACTGCACACGGTGGCGCGGATACTCCGACGGGCATCAGGGCGACCGGACGCTGCACCAGGGGGAGGACGACACCCCGCAGCCTCCAGCGTGGTGGCTGCCGGGGCAGCCGCTGTCACGGCACGAGCCCGCCGGGACCTGACCGGGCCGGGACGGTGACGGCCGAGCGGGTCCACGGCCGGGTCGGGACGGGCAGGCATGCAGCCTCAGGACCAGGTGGAACTGGTGGTGACGGTGGACAGCGGCACGGCCCCCGACACCGGCAGCATGCCTGCCGCCCCTCGACACACAGCCTGACGACGCTGCCGCCCATAGGTCGGGCCGGCTCTGGTCCGAGAGGCGACACCGAGTGTTCACCACTTCGGGAGGCGCCGAGGTAGGTGTTGTCCGGTTTCCGTGGGACCAGCCGCACGTGCCTGCGCTCCGCTGCGGAGTCCCATCGTGGAGAGGCGTGCCCGCGGTCTATCTATTGCGTTCGGATAGCCGGGAGTGGGTCTCAGCCATGTGCGCGGCAAGACGAGAACGCAAAAAGGGACCGCCGGTCCTGGTCGAGTATCAGGATCTTCCCCATCCGGCGCGATCGGAAGACGGCTGCATCGGTGGTCTGGGTGTGTCGTTGACTGACGGCCAGTGGGCCCGCAGCGAGCCATTGCTGCCGGACCGGACCCCTCGGCGGGGTGGGCGGTGGCGGGATCACCGGCACGCCATGGACAGCCCTGCCCGAACACTTCGGCTCGTGGAAGGGCGTCCACGACCGGCTGCGGAAGTGGGCCGACGACGGCACGTGGGAGAAGGTCTTCACCGCCCTGCTGGCTCAGGCCGACGCCGAAGGTGACCTGGCCGGGGTCGCCGCGGTCGACTCCACGGTCGTGCGTGCGCACCAGCACGCCGCCGGGCCCGTCAAAAGGGGCCCCGCCCGGCGAGCCGGACGACCGGGTTGCCGGCCTCGCCGTGCAGAACGCGATTCGCGCCGCCCGTACCCCGCCCGCCACGGTGCGGCCGCCCGGACGGCGCTCCGATGTCGTGTCCAGTGGGTCTGTCATCGGCAATCAGTGTCCGGTTGATCAAGGTGGCAGGGCTGTGCCAGCATCTTAATGCGACAGTCGTCGCTCTAGGTCCGCTAGAGAGGAACCGCCTCCGCGATGCCGCCCGTTCCTGCTGACCCCACCGTGCTCCACCCGATGCCCGAGCACCCGCGCGTGGTTCTGCTCAAGCCGTTGGTGACGTCGCCGTTGATCGAGGTCGGGGACTTCTCCTACTACGACGATCCGGACGACCCAACCGCGTTCGAGACGCGCAACGTTCTTTACCACTACGGTCCCGAGCGGCTTGTCATCGGCAAGTACTGCGCGTTGGGGGCGGGCACCCGGTTCATCATGAACGGCGCCAACCACCGGATGGACGGTCCTTCTACGTTCCCGTTCCCCACCATGGGGGGCTCCTGGGCGGAGCACTTCGACCTGATCACCGGCCTACCCGGCCGGGGTGACACGGTCGTCGGCAACGACGTGTGGTTCGGGCACGGTGCCACGGTCATGCCCGGTGTACGGATCGGTCACGGCGCGATCATCGCCGCCGGCGCTGTGGTCACCGGCGACGTCCCCGACTACGGCATCGTCGGCGGCAACCCGGCTCGGCTCATCCGCACCCGCTACGACGCTGCGGACATCGCCCGGCTCCTCGCCGTGGCGTGGTGGGACTGGCCCGTGCAGCACATCACCAGGCATGTACGGACGATCATGTCGGGGACTGTCGCCGACCTTGAGGAGGCCGCCGAACAGATCGACCGGCCCTGACGCCGCGTCCTCGCCACACCGCCCGCACCCGTCCCGCGCCAGCTCCTCCTTGATCTCCTCTTTCGGGCGTACCAGGGCCCGTGCCCGGCGGCCGTGCGCGCGTGCGGCAGCCGGGCCCCCGCGAGGCCTGGACATCGACCGCCTGGTATCCGTAGCGGCGACGATCTGAATCGACCTGTTCGCAGTTCAGTACGCCAGCGATATGCCGCCGCCGACGGCGACTGGCGACTTGTCACGGAGCGAGTTCCGCTTGGCGAAGTCTGCGGAACACCGCCGGAGTCGTCCACCCGCGCAACGTGGCGTGAATCGCCGATCGGAATGCGGCGTCGGCCGTCGCGGCGTCGAAGGCCCCAGCCAGTTCAAGAGTCACCAGCCCGTGGAGGGTGGCCCAGATCGACAGGGCGATCGAGGTCGCCTCGCCGACGAGGACGGACGCCGTCACGGCGCGATCGATCGCCGCGAGAAGTGGACGGATCGGGTCACTGGCACCGACCTCCCCCGACGGGTCGAAGGACTGCACACCACCGAACAACACCGTGTAAAGGTGGCTGTGTCCGCGCCCCCAGCGACGGTAGGCGACGGCCAGCGCGTAGAGGTCGGCGAGAGGGTCCGCGGAGGGCTGCACCGCCGACAGGTCCTGGAACAGGCCTGCGACGGCTCTGTCGCGCACCGCACCGATCAGCCCGTCCTTTCCGCCGAACAAGGAATAAACCGCCGCCGTCGACGCCTCGGCAGCAGCGGCCACGGCGCGGACCGTGACCGACTCCCGCGGACGGGTGGCAAGCATCTCGGTCGCGTACTCCACAAGCCGCTCTTTGACGGCCTCGTCGTTTGTTCTCGGCCTACCCACGGCCAGCAGCCTACCGCGGTTTGATAACGTCGTTTTGAAACGACGTTCTGAAACTAAGGGAGGTCCGCTGTGCCTACGTCCGCCATACGTCTTGTCCGCTTCACGGGACGCTTACTGCTAGCCGTGGCCGCCGTCGCGATTCTGGTCGGCGTCTTTCTCGCACTGATCGCCCTCACAGACGGGGCAGGCTCGGGGCTCGCCGCATGGTTGATGACCCTTGGAGTCGGGGCTGTCCTCGCGATGTGGCGGGGCCGGCGCCGCACTTGGCCGACGCGGCTCGTGCCGTTTCTGCCGGTGGCTGTCGCGGCGGCGTTGACGGCGTCGGTCTGCATCCCAACCGTGCCGATGGCCCGGCGGTACCCGCCCGCCCTGCCGTTCGTGACCACGCAGCATTGGAGCCTGACCACGGGCAGCCGGGTCGCGGTGTACCACTACCCGCCCGCGCACCCCAGTCCCCGGCATCCCATTCCGCTCGTGTATCTGAACGGCGGTCCGGTCCGCGGCATCTCGGTACTCGACCACCGGTTCCTGCAACTCATGGCACGCCAGGGCTACGACGTCTACACCTATGAACAAGCCGGTGGCGGACGAAGCGACCTGCTCCCCATGGGCCAGTACACGATCTCCAGATCGGTCCGCGACCTCACCGCCTTCGTCGACCGCCTGAACAAGGGAAAGGTCGACATTCTCGGATTCTCCTCAGGCGGGGTCGTGCTGACCCGAGCCCTGGCCGATCCGCGCGTCGCCGCACGCTTGCGTCGAGCGATCATCGCTGAGCCCGGCCCCATGGACGGGCCCACGGCGCACATCACCGGGCACAAGGGCCGAAAATCCGCGCGGGGCCTCGCGCCGGCCATGGCCGGGCCGCGATCGACGCACGTCCCGCGGTACGCCGTGGCATTCGGCCTCATGCGACTTGGACTTCTCACCCCCGACACCGGTCTGATCGGACAGGCCGAAGGTGACAACGCCTTCACCGCCGCCGACCTCGGCAGCGACACCGCATCCGCCTACTGCGCACGCGACGCGCACCGCATCCCAGCCGAGAACACCGCACGCAACTTCTCCTTCAGCCCCGCCGCCAGCCTTCGCGTCGAGCAGACGGTCAAAGACTCGCCTTCTATCGCACCCCTACTGAGGCAGTCCCGGACCCCCGCGATGCTGATGATCGCCGAGTGCTCCTCCCAGGTCCGCCAATGGGAGACCACCGTCCTTGCCGATGACCCTGCCATCCAGCGCACGCAGTACATGCCCGGCGTCGGACACCACATGTGGAACGGTCTGGACGACAACAACGACCGGGCCGTCGCCGTCATCACTGCGTTCCTTCAGGACAAGCCAGCTCCCCTGCCGAACTACCCGACCCGCGACGAGATCGCGACCTTCCTGCGCGACCACAAATGAAGACGGTTGCTGACGGCGGGTTGGCCTCGCGGCAGGAGTGCTCGGCGGGCGGGGCTGGGTCCAGCCTGTGGGGTTGTTGCCTCTATGGCGAGGACGCAAGATCACCCTTGCCCGGGCCGACGGCGGCCATACCGGCGACCTCGTCACCTGGGCGAAGGAGAAACTCCAGCTCACCCCGCAGATCGTCAAGCGCAGTGACGACATGGCGGGGTTTGTGGTGCTGCGAGACGGTGGGTGGTGGATCGAACTCCAGGGTGGCTGTTGCGTTCACGGCGCCTGGTGCGTGACTTCGAGACGCTGCCCGCCGGCAGCGAGGCGTTCATCTGCTTCTCGTCGAGCATGCTCATGGCCCGACGTCTGGCCCGCCCGGTCAACTCCCCGCAGCAGGACTGGACGACGCTCGCTGCATGAACCGGCCCGACGGCGACGCCGCCAGCCACCCCCGCTCGACCAGCCGTTTCGCCCTGGACCGCGCTCCCTCGATCTTCGCCGGCACCAGCGGCAGATCCAGCCGGGCCGCCAGCTCCTTCGCCGACACCCGCTCGCCGTCACCCGGTTCGGCCTGGACCAGCTCGACGATCCGTCGGTACTCCGACGCAAGCAGTCCCGGTGCCACCGTGGCACGATCGACCCCGCGACCGGGCTCCTCTCCACCTCCACCGGCGCCTCCCTCGGGGCAGGGACAGGGGCATGCGTCTCCCCGGCCGGCATGGCCAGGGCATCGGCGAGTTCCGTTCGGGCGAGCACCCGGCGTTCCAATACCGCTTCGGGCGCGCCGAGTTCGGCAAGGGCCTGTCTCCGCCTGCAGCTCCGCTGCCCGAGCCCGGGCGGCGGCCTCCCGTTCCTCCGGCAGCCCCCTCACCGATGTCACTGGTCGTCTCCGCATCGCCGAGAACGAACTGAACGCCCGAACCCTCCCGCAGCAACACCGGAACCATGCCTGATCAGCGGAAACTCATCGGTCGCGTCCGGAAAGACAACCGCTTCTAAGGGGCGAGTGGGGTTGGGCGCGCCGGGTCGTCTAGGTTGCCGCTCTGCGCGAGGAGCTGCTCGGCTAGCTCCCGCGCGGATAGGGCCGGATTGGTGTCGGGGCGGGTGGCTCCGGCAGCCAGGGCTCCGTCGATGAGCAGCAGGAGCTGGTCGGCGGCGTGGGCGGGATGGGGATGGCCGAGCCTGACCAGCTCGTCTGCCAGGAGCCTGCTCACGCGCTCACGGTATTGGCGGATGATGGCATGTCCCGGATGGGCGGGGTCGGCCAGGGCCAGGTCGGCGGCGAGATACCGACAGCCCCGGAAGTCCGGCTTGGTGACGATGGTGGCGAGCTTGTCGAAGACGGCCAGCAGGCGCTCGCGTGGATCGTCGCCGGCGGCCCGCATGGTCTGCTCGTAGCTGGCCTCGTCCTCGGCGGCGCTACGGCGCAGGACCTCGGCGATCAGGCCGTCCTTTCCGCCGAAGTGCTCGTAGAGCGACCGACGAGCCAATCGGGCGTGACGCGGGCAGCCAGGCTTCAACAGCGATGACGGTAGGAGGTGACGGCTTCTGTCCCCCAGGTCACGCCCCCAGCGATCCGCAGCGTGTTTGGGGACAGGCCGCCAGCGGGCCTAGAGCGGGAGGATGCACAGCGGTCGCCCGGACTTGGCGTTCATGCGAGCCGACCGGATGCGGTCAATCACCCACGATCAGGCCGGCGCCGCCCAGACCGCCGTCCACCAGGTCGGTCCGATACTGGATCTGTTTGAGCCTGCGCTTCACCGCCCGGGTGATCTGCCTGGTCGGCGGCAGCGAGGTTGCCGAGGTCGCTCATGCTCAGGAGCCCGTCGGCGTCAGGTCCTGCAAGCCCACCACTCGCAGCAACTGCAAGCGCTCGTAGGACTCCGTGCCGGGGCGGGCCGTGTGGATGACGAGTTGCTGGTTGTGGTCGGAGTTGACGAGGATCTCGCAGTCGAGTTCGAGGATGCCGATCGCAGGGTGCCGGAAGCGTTTGGTGGAGGCGCGGCGTACGGCGACCTCGTGTTCGTCCCAGAGACGGGCGAACTCCTCGCTCTTGGCTCGTAGTTCGGTGACGAGGGCGGCGGGTTCGGGGTCCGTGGGGCGGGCCGAGGCCACCGCTCGCAGGCCGGCCACCTGCTCGCGGGCGCGCTCCGGGCGGTCCTCGGGCGGGAACAGCTCCTGGGCTGCCGGGTCCAGGAAGAAGCGGCGGATCATGTTGCGTCCTTGGGGCGGTCGGGCGAGGACGTCCCCGCTCAGCGCCCGTGACAGTGCGTTCTGGGCCAGGACCTCGCCGCAGTCGGTCGCCACCATCGCCGGGGTGTCGTGCAGCCGGTCCAGCACCAGGAGCAGGCCCGGGCGCACGTGCGTGCTGGTCTCCTCCCGGCGCGGTGGCTGTTCACCGGTGAGGTGGAAGAGGTGGTCGCGTTCGTCCTCCGTCAGGCGCAGGGCGCGGGCCAGCGCGGTGAGCATCTGGCGGGACGGGCGCGGGCCCCGGGACTGCTCCAGCCGCGTGTAGTAGTCCACGGACATGCCGGCCAGCTGGGCCACCTCTTCGCGGCGCAGCCCCGGCGTACGGCGGCGGGCGCTGGCCGTGAGACCCACGTCGGAGGGGGCCAGGCGGGCGCGAGCGCGGCGCAGGAAGTCGGCGAGTTCGGCTCGGTTCACCTTTCCAGGGTGCGCGAGGCCGGCCGGCTTATCCAGGGACTCCCGGTCCCCTGATGAAGAGGTCTCTCCCTCTCGTTTCCGCATCCGCCGAGGCTGGTCATCAACGACAGGCGACGCAGTGCGTGAGGAGCACATGATGCTGACTTTGGTGACTGGTACGACGGGACAGGTCGGACGCCGTTTCGTGCCGAGGCTGCTGGCCCAGCGGCAGCCGGGCGAGCAGGTGCGCGTCCTGGTACGGGACGCTGCCCGCGGCGAGCGCTTCGCGGAACTGGGCGCCCAGGTCGCGGTAGGAGACATGCGCGAGGAGGAGTCACTCGGCAAGGCGCTCGCCGGCGTGGATGCCGTCGTGAACGTCGCCGCCTCCTTCCGCGGGGTGCCCGATGAGGAGGCATGGGCCGTCAATCGGGACGCCGCGGTGGCCCTGGGCCGCGCCGCGCAGGCCTCGGGTGTGGAACGGTTCGTGCAGGTCAGCACGAACAACGTGTACGGCGTCGGACGGGGCCGCCCGCTGACCGAGGAGGACGAGAGCCGGCCGGGCGGCGCGATGTGGGGTGCCTACCCCGAGTCCAAGGCCGAGGCCGAGCGCGAACTGCTCGCGCTCAAGGGCCTGGACGTACGCATCGGACGGCTCCCCTTCGTCTACGGCGAGGGCGACCCGCACCTCGCCAATTCCTTGCACTGGGCCGACCGTTGGGCGCCGCATCAGCGCCTGCAGATGGTCCACCACGCGGACGTCGCCCAGGGCCTGATGCGTCTGCTGTACACGCCGGGCATCGCCGGCCGGATCTACAACATCGCCGACGACGCCCCCGTCACGACGGTCGAGCTGTACCAGCTCAACGGCGTAGAGGTGCCCGCCGGGCTCCACGAGCTCACGGACCCCGACCCATGGTTCGGGATCATGTCCAACCAGCGGATCCGTCGGGAGCTCGGCTTCCGGCCGATCTACCCGAGCGTCTGGACGGCCCGGGACGCCGGAGCCCTGTGACGGTCCCTGCGCCCGGCCAGTCCACCCCTCTGCCTCGGCTGCCTGAAGCCGCAGGTCAGCTGGTGTCGGTGGGGACACCTATCGGGCCCCGGCTCAGTTCGGCGGGCCGCCACGGAAGGGCTCTGGCGGCGGCCTGCTCCTGCATTCGTACTCCGAAGCGAGGTCGACGTTGACCACTTCCTGGCCGCCACGGCGCACCGCTCGCCGTCCGCTCGCCCCGCGCGTCGCCGCGGCACGCGAGCCGGTCGACCCCGCCCGCATCGGCCGGCGCGTCGTAGGGCGGCGGGTGAAGGGCATGGACGCTGCCGCCGTCGCCCGCGCCCTCGAGGACGCCCGGTTCGACGCGCGGCAGGCTTCCGGGCACGAGGACCCGGCGGACGACGAGCGCGGCCGCGGAGCTCGCGGAGTGGCAGCGCATCGACCAGCTGCTCGCTGCCGCCACGGCCGTGTTCAGCACCGCAGAGCACGCCGCGGTCCGCAATCTCGTATCGCGGCTTTCCTCTGCCGCGCGGCCGGATGCGGCCCTTCTCTGGGGGCATGAGTCAGACGCTCGGAGGTGCAGGTGCGCTCCGCAAGGGTGTGGAGATCGCCCTGATCGCGGTGGTGACGGCCATCGCCGCGCTGCCGCTGACCATGCTCGGCCTGTCCCGGCTCCCCGCCGAACGTGCCTACCAGCAGTGCGCCGAGCAGCCCGACGTCTCCAAGTGCCATGACCCGCTGACGCCCTGGCTGCCCTAGGGTCTGTCGTCAAATGATCTCGACTGGTGGATCATGATCGGGTGAGACGCCGCCATGAACTGTCGGACGCTGAAGGGGAGTTCGTCCGGCCGTTGCTGCCCGTGGCGTCGCGTGGGCGCAAGCGGCTGGACGACCGCAGGGTCCTCAACGGGATCGTGTCGAAGTTCCGTACAGGCCCGGCTGGCGGGACGTGCCCGAGCGGTACGGGCCGTGGGCCACGCTGCACACCCGTTGTCGCTGGTGTACACGGCGGCCGCTACCAGAAGGTCCTGGACCTGTACGAGGAAACCCACCCGGACACCCACCTGCTCCGGGTCCAGACGGCATTCCTACAGTTCCCCGACTGAGCTACGGAAGGCCTCTGGCTCTGGTGTCCGCGCGGACTGCACAATCGGTGGTCCAGCGCGACGCCCTCCGCGTCGGCATGGCCCCGGGGGTGGTGTGTGTCACTGAGCTCGAGGCGACTGCGCAGAACGGCGGAGCAGGAGAGCATGGCCGCCATCCAGCACATGCGGGGCCGGCGGCTCCGGCAGGCGCTGGAGAGCAGCCGTGCAGCGGAGGCCGCGGTCCGGCGATTGCGGCAGACCGAGCCCGACGACACACAGCATGTGCGGGTGCTCGCCTCGATCCTCTACAACCAGGCGATGATCCAGGCCATGAACGGTGCCGTCGCCGACGGCGTCCTGGCCGCCCGTGGCGCCGTCGAGGCCTACGACTCCTTGATCCCCGGCGTCGGCCCCCAGGAGGTGGCCGCGGCAGTCGCGCTGCGGTCCGCCGGGGGGGGGCCTGCGCGGCCCGGCGGACGGCGGCGTGCCCGTTCACGAGACGGCCCTGGAGGCGGCCGATGCCAAGGCCCGCCTGTGTGGCCTGCTGGCCGAGGCTCACGGCGAGCAGGCCCTGGCGGAGGTGCGCCGCCTGGGCGAGGAGGCCGTCGCCGTGTACGAGGCGGTCGCCCGGGTGCTGCCCGGGCACGAGGGGGGACTGCACCGGGTGCGGTCCCTGTGTGCAGCGGCCCTGGACGCTGCACAACCCGGGGAGGATCTGCGGGAGGTCTCGCATCTGCGGGGGCTGGCGCGCTTTCGGGTGCCGGCGCACTGGGTGGTGCTGGCCGCCGATGGCGCTACGACCGCGGACGCCCCGGGCATCGGACGGTTGTCCGTGCGGGCCAGGATCGCCGACGCGGACCCGGCCCCGCCCGGCACCCCCGGTGCGGCCCTGGACAACGGCTGCACCCTGCGCCGCACGCACACCGAGGCACCCCTGCCGAACCGCCCCGCCCGGCGGATACGGCAGTGGGAGCTGCTCCAGCCGCTGGCCGGCCAGGTCCGGGTGGTGACCTTCACCTTCGACTACGACACCGTGGGGAGCCACGCCAAGGCGCTCGCCGTGTTGGAGCGCGAGGTCCCGGCGGCCGTGCTCGGCCCCTGAGTTCCCGGCCGGCAGGGGCTCAAAGGGGGGTGAGGGACAGCGACCGGGTGCCTGGGGGAAGCTGGGGCGGTGGGGCGCCGGCAGCGCGAGCTCGCCGAACAGATGGGCGTCCACGAGTCCTACGTCTCCCGCATGCTCCGGCCAGCGCGACGTCTCCTGGGGGGACGTCAGGATCATCTGCGACGAGTGCGGAGTCGCCTGATGAAACCGCTGTGGGAAGCAGCCGCCAACGTCCAGCCCTCGAACGCCGACGACCCCGTCGAGTACCTGCGAAGTTCGACAAGCAGCTGGAGGAGAACGCCGACTCCCTCGGGCGCGGGATCGCCCGGGTCCTGGCCGGCCGGGACCTGGACGGCGTGAAGTGGACCGATGCCAGGTTCTGGCGCGTGGGCACCTGCGTCCTGCCGAAGGCGCTGTCCGAGGTTGGCACCGGCTCTTCGGCGACGGATGGGACATTTGAGGTGCATCGCGACGATCAGTCAGGGAGTCTTCCGATGGCGCTGTCGCCGGAGCGGGTCGTTGAGATCAACGAGGTCATCGACCGGATCACTCGCTGGTCGAGAGGCCGTAATGACATCGTCGGTCTGCTCTTGGTGGGATCTTGCGCCCGCAATGCCGTGCGACCGGACTCTGACATCGACATCGTCCTGCTCACCACGGACGAGTCTCGATATCTGCTTGAGGATGCCTGGGCCGTGGAATTGGGGCTGGGTGAAGTGATCCGCACCCAGTCGTGGGGACCGATCACAGAACGACGCTGTTCCACGGCCTCCGGCCTGGAAGTCGAGCTGGGAATCGGCTCCCCGGCCTGGGCGAAGACAGATCCTGTTGATCCGGGGACACATCGGGTCGTCACCGACGGCGCCCGGGTGTTGCACGACCCGGCAGGCATCCTCGGTGATCTTCTCTCCGCCTGTTACTGAGGTTTCAGAGGGCGGTATGTGAGTGCATCGGTGCTTTGTCGTCACCTGAACGTGTGGCAGGACGGCATCCCGGCCGGTCGGCGGCCGTGGGCGTGCTGGGCTGGTCCCCTTGAGCGAGCGCAAGCTCTACAGGACCGACCTGTCCGACGAGCAGTGGGCGCTGGTCGAGCCGGTGATTACCACATGGAAGGCCGCGCACCCCTCGGTCAGCGGCCATCAGGGCCGGTACGCGATGCGGGAGATCGTCAACGCGCTGCTCTACCAGGGCCGCACCGGCTGCCAGTGGGAGCTGCTCCCGCACGACTTCCCGCCGCCCGGCGCGGTGAAGTACTACTTCTACACCTGGCGTGACGACGGCACCGACCAGACCGTCCACGACCTGCTGCGCTGGCAGGTGCGGGAGAAGGCGCGCCGGAAGGCGGATCCGAGTCTGGTGGTGCTCGACACCCAGAGCGTGCACGTCGCGGCCGGGGTGCCCGCGCAGTCGACGGGACGTGATGCGGCAAAAAAGTACCGGGCCGCAAGCGCGGCCTGGCCGTTGATGTCCTGGGGCTGGTGATCGCGGTGGTCGTGGTGGCCGCGTCGGCGCACGAGAATGCCGTCGGCGCCGCGCTGCTGGACAAGGTCGTCGCCGACACCGACACCGTTCAGAAGGCCCTGGTCGACCAGGGCTTCAAGAATGCCGTCGTCGCGCACGGCCAGCAGGTGGGCATCGAGGTGGAGATCGTGGAGCGTAATCCGGTACAGACCGGGTTCGTTCCGATCCCCAAACGGTGGATCGTGGAGCGCGCCTACGGGATCTTGATGCTGCACCGCAGGCTGGTGCGCGACTACGAGCACCAGCCCCGCACCTCCGAGTCGCGGGTGTACTGGGCGATGACCGCGGTGATACTGCGCCGGCTGACCGGGGCGACCGCACCGGCCTGGCGCACCGCATGACCGGCGGGGAGCTGACGCTCGGAGCGGTGCTGGCCAGGCTGGAGGAACGGGAGCGGAAGCTCGCCGCGCAGGCCGAGGCGGTCAAGGAGTGGATCGCGGAACTCTCCGCGCAGCTGCAGGAGCTTCACCAAACCGCCGAGGAGGTCCGGATCACCCGCAAGACGCTGCTGGAACTACCCGAGCCGGCCCCGGCCGCACCGCCGTCCCCGAAGCTGCCGGACCATCCGGCCTACCAGCAGATCATGGCGGTGTTCGCCGCGGCCGACACCCCGCTGCGGGCCCGGCAGGTGTGCGAGGCGATGGACCTGGAGATCGCGCCCAACACCATCAACAACACCCGCCTGAAGCTCAAGCGGCTCGCCGAGCGCGGAATCCTGGTCGAGACCGAGCAGGGCTTGTTCACCCAGCCGCGGCCGTAGTCGCCCGGCGTCGCCACGACCTGCCCACTCACCCCAGACGAAGCAGTGAATCGGGCACCAACCCTCATCCCGCCCTCTTCACCGCAGGCTGGACGCGACCCCCTCGTACCAAGGAACTGCTCTTCATCCTGAGCCTGACCATGATGCGAGCGGGCAAAAGACACATCCAGAGTCACATCCGGATAGCCCTGGACCTCGGTGTCACCTCGCAGGAGATCCTCGGAGCGATCGAGATCGCCCTTCCGGAGGCCGGAGTCGTCGCCTTCCAGGCGGGCTTGGACGCGTGGCGCGAGGTCGTCGACGCGCGCGGCGTCGAACCCATCGTGCAGGTGCGCCAGGGCGGCTCAGGAACGGGCTGACAGAGCTCGCCGCCTTCCCGCGCAGTAGCTCGAAGCCGCCGGTCGTTGACCAGCTCGGCCTCCCGGGGCGATTCGGACAGGAAGAACTGCGGCCGCTGCACCCCGGCATCCCCGCACCGGCCACCGGCTCCGCCCCTGTCAGGCAAGTGATCGTCTTGTTCTGCTCCCTCGGCGCCAGCAGCGGCCTATGACCAACCCGGCCTGCCGTCAACCCACGCCACCGCCGAATTCAACGAACTACCGGTAACTACCTGGGCTCGGGCACGGGCACCGGCCGGTCGTTGCTCCGGGGGTGCCGTTGGGGGATGCGCAGTAGGGCGAGGTTTGCTCCACTGCGCATCAACGACCAAGATGCTACTGAGTTGACAAACGCCGTTTCACCGGGTGCCGGTCAGGCGATTCTGACCAACTGCCACTGCTGGTTGGTGGCGCCGTTGGTGATCCACTGGTCGATGGCTGCTCCGTTGGTGGTGGAGTTCCCCGACACTTCGAGCAGGTAGCCGTTCGAGCGGGACTCGATGGTGTAGTTGCCGTTGTCGGACGGGGCGATCACCCATTGCTGGTTGGCGCCGCCGTTGGACGTCCACAGCTCCAGTTGGGTGCCGGGCCAGGTGGTGACGTTGGGGATGTCCAGCGCCTTGCCGCTGCCGACCCCGGTGATGGTGTAGTACCCGGCGCTGTTCAGGGTCAGCTTCCACTGCTGGTTGGTAGCGCCGTTGGCGGGCCACTGGTCGATCAGGGTGCCGTCGCTGGTCCCGGCCCCTACTGCGTCGAGGAGTTCACCGCTGCGCACACTGACGATCTTGTAGGTGCCGGTGAGGTCGGGCACGGTGCCCGGGGTGATGGACAGGTTGGAGTACTGGACGGGGTGGTAGCCGGCGGTGCCGAGGCCGATCTGGCCGCCTTGGTAAGTGCTGTCGGTGACCGTGGCGACCGTGGTGCTGTCGATCTTGGCGGTGATCGTGCTGCCCTGGAAGGACAGGGCCAGGTTGTGCCAGGTTTTCGTGCCGGGTGCGGCCCCGGTACCGCTGGCCAGGGTGGTCCAGGTCCAGGAGGTGTCCGTCTTCAGCAGCGACCAGGCACCGGTGTCCGACAGCCGCAAGTGGTAGGCGTTCAGCCCGTTGTTGTTCTTGGCCTGGGTGCCGACGCGTCCCAGGACCTCGGCGGCGCTGCCGCTGTTCTCCAGCAGCACGTCGGAGCTGACCGTGTAGTTGCTCCAGCCCGCATCACCCATGGTGGTGTACGGCTGGTTGCCTGACTCATCGGTCCAGCGGATCGGCTGGACGGGCGCCATCTGGCGCAGGCACGCGCCGCTGCGGCCACCGCTGCAGGGTGCCGCCTGGAAGGCTCCGTTCATGGAGGAGAAGTACTTCGCCTCCTGGCCCGTGCTGTAGCCGGCGAACGAGTCGGAGTACGGCAGCGCCAGCCGGGTGCGCTGCGGAGGCGTGGTGGTGCCCGCGCCCTGACCGGTGGTGGTGGTCACCGTGTAGATGTGGCCGGGGGCGAGGGCGAGGGTGTAGGTGCCGCCGCCGGCGGTCAGGTCGGCGTTCTGCACCATGTGCGGGGTGGCCTTGCCGGGCTGCGACAGGTCGGTGGACCACACGTGCAGGGTGCCGCTGGGCAGGCCGCCGGTGACGTTGAGGGTGACGGTCTGGGAGGCCGTGGCGTCCATCGTCTCGAAGACGGTGCTCCAGGCGCTCTTGTCAGGAGCGGCGTAGCTGACGTAGCTGCCGTTGGAGCGCGAGCCGCCGAGGTAGCCGGTGGCGGTGTCCAGGTACTTCCAGCCCGGCGAGGTGAACTGAGTCGTCTGGGCGATAGCCCAGGTGGTGCGGCCCACGCTGTAGTTGCCGGACCAGGGCTGGTTGGCGGTGATCAGGCCGTCGTCGTGGAAGGCGAGGTTCTGGTACAGGGACGCGACGATGGGCCAGTTGATGTAGGCGGTCAGCTTGGCGTCGATGTAGCCGCGGTTGATGGCACGGGCGACCGGGGCCGCGCCGGTCTCGGCGTCCTCCGAGCCGTTCTCACTGGCCCAGATCGGCTTGCCGAGCGATTGGGCATCGGAAGTGGAGGAACAACTCGACATCGCCGACAGGTAGCTGCACGGGTAGTGGGAACCGGCGATGTCCACAGCCTTGTACAGGTTGCTGTCGTTCTTCATGCCGGTGGCTACGGACCAGCCGAAGTTGTCGCCGCCGACCAGCTTGGTCGAGGTGTAGCCGTTCGAGTTCAGGGCGGACTTCAGGCTCTCGTACCAGGAGGCGTTGTAGTTCCTCTCGTTCCATCCGCCGAGGTAGTCGATGGTCAGACCGTGCTGCTTGGCGCAGCCGAGCCAGGACATCAGGTAGTCGATCATGTCCTGGGAGTAGAAGCTGCCGCCGCCGATCCAGCCGGGGGCGCCCCAGGACAGGCCGTAGAACTTGATGCCCGGGTTGCGAGCCTTGGCCTGCTCCATCAGCCACCACTCGTAGCCCGCGTTGCAGTCGATGGTGCCTTTGGTGTGCTCGATGCTCGCCTCGGCTCCGTCGGTGGAGTTGGTGTCGCCACCGATCTCCACCTTGAGGATCTGCAGGTCTGCCCCGTAACCGGGCTTGAACAGGTGGTCGAGGATTTCATTGCGCCGGGTTGTCGGGTAGTCGTACAGCAGGCGGGTGTTACCGCCTCCGCCGCTGATCGCCCCGATGCCGTCGAAGGTGCGTCCGCCGCTGGTGCCGTCCACGGTGACCGTGGTGTTGGTGGCGGCGTACGCGGGGGACGGAACTCGCCCGCTGAGCAGGGCGAGGGCGAGGAGCAGAGCGGCCACGGCCGCTATCCGTCTGATGTGTCTGTCGGGCAGACGCAGAACGGTCCGCATGGTGTCCTCCTGTGGTGGGTGTGCGGGTGTGCCTCGGTGGCGCACCGCAGGAACATGCCAGGCCGTGGTTCATACGGCCTGGCACGACGGTGGTAAGGCGTGGCACAGGCGGGCTCACGGATCAGCGGTGCTGCCGCGGGCTGGAAGATGGGCGTTTCGCGCGTCGAGGCCAAGGAGCACCGGACGGCGCGTGGGCGGTCAGGCGGTGCGCTGCTGGAACTGCTGGTTGGTGCCGGTGCCGCAGGTCCACTGGATGAGGCGGGTGCCGTTGGCGGTGGACGCGTCCTTCACGTCCAGGCACTTGCCGCTGTGCCGGGCGACGAGGTGGAAGTAGCCGTTGCCCTGGTCCTGGAGCAGCCACTGCTGATTGGTGCCGCCGCCGCAGTGGTACTGGTTCACGTAGGCGCCGTCCGCGGTCGAGGCGCCCGAGACGTCCAGGCACTTGCCGCTGTGCTCGGCGACAACCTGGACGTAGCCGCCGCCGGCGTCGGTGAGCCGCCACTGCTGGTTGAGGCCGCCGCCGCAGTCCCACTGGAGGATGACCGCGCTGTCGGCGGCGGAGTTGTCCGAGACGTCGAGGCATCTGCCGCTGTGCCGGGCGAGGAAGTCGTAGTAGGGGCCGCCGCCCACGCCGGTGACGGTTGCGGCGGCCGTGTCGATGGCGAGCTGGGGGTACCACGGCAGGTCCATGGTCGTGTTGGTGGGAAAGGTCAGGGGCAGCCAGACGTACTGGGAGTCACTGACCGTGCCGCCCATGGAGTTGCCCCAGCGGTCGCCCATGTACAGGTACGAGGTGCCCGTGGAGCCCTGGAGGGAGAGGACGAAGGCGGTCTGGGAGCCGTAGGCCGTGTCGTTGCCGACGTCCGCCATGGCCGTCCACGGGCCGGCGAGGCTGGTGGCGGTGGCGTACCTCTGCTGGTTGGGCTTCCAGCCGCTGTTGGCGGAGGTGAGCATGAAGTAGACGCTGCCCCGCTTGAACAGTGCCGGAGCCTCGCGGAAGGTGCCGGGCCAAGGGTTGGCGACCAGGCTGTCGACGCCGGTGTAGTCGGAGGTCAGCTTGAAGATGTCAAGGTCGGCGTTCTGGTTGGCGGAGGAGACCAGGTAGGCGGTGCCGTCGCCGTCCTTGTAGAGGGTCATGTCGCGCGAGGTGATGCCCAGCGGCCGGAAGCTGCCCAGATAGGTGTAGGTGCCGTCGACCGTGTCCGAGACGGCTACGGCGACCCGGGCCTGGGTGTAGTCGGTGGCCAGCTCCTTGTGCATCCACATGACGTACTTGCCGGTGGCGCTGTTGTAGATGACCTTCGGCCGCTCGATGTTGGCGGAAGCGAGCTCGGCGGCGCTGCCCTGCGTGAGGACGTTGTTACGGAACTCCCATGTCTTCATGTCGGTTGAGCGGTAGACCGAGACGTACTTGAACGAGTTGTCGGGGTTTCGGTTCTCGCCGAACCAGTAGTAGTAGGAACCGACCTTGATGACGCCACCGCCGTGGGCGTGGACCACGGCTCCGGTGGTGTCGGTGAACTGGGTCGCGTTGGTCACCGTGGCGGGGGCGGCTTGTGCGGGTGCACCGGCGGGCAGGAGCGCGAGCACGCCCATGAGCACGGCCGAAATGATCAAGCGGGCACGACGGAGCATCAGGGTTCCTCGTGGAAAGCCGGCGGGAGCGGGCCGGCATTGGGTGCGGCTCTTCGCAGGTGGGCGGCAACCCCCCGAAGATCTTGGAAACTGTCGGAAGTTGTTCGTTTCTGCTGGAGCACCGTAGGGCGCGACAGGGGCTCCGTCAACGCTTCCTGCCGTTTTGATCATGAGTCCATGACTCCGACGCGTGGTCAGATTCATCCCATGTCAACTCCGCTGCCGACAGGGTCAGTCGGGCATTCATGGCGACTTTGCAAGAAAATGTGCACGACGCTAGACACCAGCAACACCGATGGCCGTTAATTCATCCAATGTCTCCGGGTTGGAGTAGGACGGGGGCAGGGACACTCACAGACCCGGAACCATCGGTCGAGCCGCACTTCCGTCTGACACAGAGTCGCCGACTCCGGGGAAAACGTTTCAACGTCGAACAGGAGAAACCACGGTGCCGGAATCCATCTCACGCAGATCGGTTCTCGCCGGCATGGCGGCCACAACGGTGGCCGCAGCGGTCGGCTCCATCGCGGTGGGGACACCGGCGTACGCCGCGACGGCCGCCACCCCGCTGCCGCTTCCGCCCTTGCGCATCCCGAAGACCGACATGGGCGTCGAGCAGCAGCCCGATTCCAAGATCCAGTGGCTGCAGGACGCCAAGTTGGGCATGTTCATCCACTGGGGCGTCTACTCGGGCCCGGCCAAGGGCGAGTGGTGGATGCACAATGCTCCGATCACGCCGAGCGACTACCGGAAGTACGTCACCGACGCCACGAGTGAGCAGTTCACCGCGGACGCCTACGACCCGGCGGCCTGGGCCCAGTTGGCCAAGGACTTCGGAGCCAAGTACGTGACACTGACGACACGTCACCACGACGGCTTCGCGCTGTGGCCGCTGAACCACCCCAACGCGTGGTCCTCCGGGCAGGCGCCGTTCAACCGGGACTTCGTCAAGGACTACGTCGCGGCAGTGCGGGCGGCCGGCCTCAAGGTCGGCCTGTACTACTCGCCGATCGACTGGCGCTACCCCGGCTACTACGACGTCACCGGCACCAACTGCGCCCCCAACCCCTGGAACTACACCACCGACCCCGCGCACAAGGAGAACGCGCGGATCATGAAGACCGAGGTATACGAGTCCGTCAAGGAACTCGTCACCCAGTACGGCAAGATCGACGACCTGTGGTGGGACGGCGGGTGGGTCGCCGAAAAGGGCACCGACGCCGACGCCGCGTTCTTCTGGGAGCCGGGTCAGTTCCGCGACTCCGCCAACCAGTGGCCGGTGGACGCCGTCTACGGCGAGACCGACGCCGACGGCAAGCCGCTGGGCCTGATGGGCATGGTACGCAAGCACCAGCCCGACATCGTCGCCACCGCACGCTCCGGCTGGATGGGCGACTACGCCAGCGACGAGGGCGGCTCGGTACCGAGTGGAGCGATCCGCACCGGCAAGCTCGTCGAGAAGGTGTTCACCGTCGACGGCACCTGGGGCTACAACTCGAGTGCCACCGTGATGAGTTACGCAACCACGATGAACATCCTGGTCAACTGCTGGGTGCGGAACATGACCGCGATGGTCAACGTCGGCCCGGACCGGCACGGCACGGTCTCCGCCGCCCAGGCGAACCTGCTGCGGCAGATCGGTACCTTCATGACCGCCTG
Source organism: Streptomyces sp. NPDC031418 (assembly GCF_055581605.1). Classification (NCBI taxonomy): domain Bacteria; kingdom Bacillati; phylum Actinomycetota; class Actinomycetes; order Kitasatosporales; family Streptomycetaceae; genus Streptomyces; species Streptomyces sp. NPDC031418. Next base: position 111,183 of record NZ_JBVIJC010000023.1, on the reverse strand, counting down.
CGGCCAGTCCATCTACGGCACCCGCGGCGGCCCCTGGAACCCCGTCGACGGCCAGTACGGCTTCACCTACAAGGACAACACCTTCTACATCCACCTGCTGCCCGGCTACAGCGGCACCTCCTTCACCACACCGCCGGTCGGGGACGCCCAGGTCACGCGCGTGTTCGACGTACGCTCCGGCAACAACCTCTCCTTCACGGTCGGCGCCGACGGCCGGGTCGCCATCAGCGGCATCGACCGCACCACCCACCCCCAGGACAGCGTCGTCGGCGTCACCCTCGACCGCAGCGTGCAGCCCGCCGACATCGCCGCCGGCAAGACCGCCACCGCCGACAGCGAGGAGACCACCCAGGGCAACACCGCCGGGAAGGCGGTCGACGGGGCCACCAACACCCGCTGGTGCGCGAACGACGGCAGCACCGGCCACTGGCTCAGGGTCGACCTCGGCTCGACCCGCTCCCTGACCGGCACCCGCATCGCCTGGGAGAAGGACAGCACCAACTACCGCTACAGGATCGAGGGTTCCACCGACAACAGCACCTGGACCCTCCTCGCCGACCGTACCGCCACCACCAGCACCAGCCAGGTGCAGGTGGCCGTGTTCCAGGCCCAGGCACGGTACGTCCGCGTCACCGTCACCGGGCTGCCGTCCGGCGTGTACGCGTCCATCCGCAACCTGGAGGTCTACGACCGGCCCTTCGGCGTCGCGGACCTGGGCAGCTACAAGCTGGTCAACCGCAAGAGCGGCAAGGTGATGGACGTCGCAGGCGCCTCCACCACCGACGGCGGCTCCGTCATCCAGTGGCCCTGGACCGGCGGCACCAACCAGCAGTGGAACCTCGTGCCGAACACCGACGGCTCCTACCGGCTGGTCAACGGCCGCAGCGGCAAGGTCCTGGAGAGCCCCGGCGGTTCCGCCCAGGGCGCGAGCCTGGACCAGTGGACCGACAACGGCGCCGACAACCAGTGGTGGAAGCTCGTTCCGTCCACCACCAGCGGCTACTACCGGCTCGTCAACGTCCGCAACGGATGGTGCGCCGACGTCAAGGACGCCTCCACCACCGACGGCGCCGCCGTCATCCAGTGGCCCACGACCGCCGGCACCAACCAGGACTGGCAGCTCGTCGCCCTCTGAGCCACGGCACTCGGGGCCGGGCCGCACGGCGGTCCGGCCCTTCCCCGCAGTGCCACGTCCTCCAGCCCCTGAAACGCGTTGGAGTCAGCGCCATGGGACTCTACGACCAACCGCTCGACCGCAGACGGTTCCTGACCGCTGCGGCACCGCCGCCGCCGCACTGCCCGGGTTCTCCGCCGGCAACGCGGCCGCCGCCGTTACCTCCCCTCCGACCACCTGGCGCGGATGGTCGCTACGGCCCGTGCCAATTGGCGGCGACCGACACTGCCGACCCCGCCGGTCACGCCGACGAGGTCTTTGCCTTCACCCGGAGGTGTATCCAGCGCGCCAAACAGGGCCAGCAGGGGAGGACGCCGGATGCGGTCGTGGAGGCAGGCCAAGGATTGTCCCGCTATGTACATGAGGTGGCAGGGGAGGCGTGGGAGCAACAGCCATACTCGACGTGTGACGATGACGGATGTTCATGACCTGCTGCCAGACCCACGGGATCTGTCGGCGTGGGCCGACTGGGGTGCGCGGCCTTCCATGTGGTAATCACCGGCTCGACCAGCGCCCACTGCTCGTCGGACAGGTCGGTCCTGTAGAGCTTGCGCTCGCTCAAGGGGACCAGCCCAGCACGCCCACGGCCGCCGACCGGCCAGGATGCCGTCCTGCCACACGTTCAGGTGACGACAAAGCACCGATGCACTCACATACTGCCTTCTGAGAATGCCGAATTCTGCGTCCACCCGGGATCAGCTTTCGCTTCGTTCCTACAACCGTCGATCGCCTTGCCGGGCGACTGAAAGGGTGGACAGACAAAAGCCTGTCAAGCGCGGCCCCCGCCTATGAGCCAAACTTCAACCAGAAAACCCGGTGACAGCCGGCCCGCCGAACACGGAACCGGTGAACTGCGTGACCACTGCCATTAGATCGCGTCCTGTGCATTGACCAGCCATACCTCGCCGCGCACACTGTTGCGAGCTCAAATGTGAGCGCTAACAAGTCCGCGGGAGGCCTTGCGCGTCGGCATTCCTGTAAATCTTATAGAGTATTTCTTTCAGCCCTTTCCGTGGCGCTGGCCGCCGTCCTGCTGCCCGGTCTGTCGCAGAACGAGGCGAAGGCGGCAACGGGTGCCTCGGTCCTCAACGAGGATGCCATCCTGGCCGCGCAGGGTCTGGCCGATCCGCAGTGGTACAAGGACAACATCCCGTTCCTGGACACCCCGGACGCGAACATCAACGGCGTTTACTACTACCGGTGGGGCAGCTACAAGCGGGCTCTGCGCTACACCACGCCGGGCACCGGGTACATATCCACCGAGTACGACCAGCCTGTCTGGTACTCGGGCAAGGCCTCGTACAGCGGACTGCCGGACGCGGCCGGGTACCACATCCTCGACGGCCGCTGGCTGCGCAACCCGACGTACATGGACGACTACCTGAACTACTGGCTGCGCGGGTCGGGCGAGGCGTCGGCGCGGAGCTACAGCGAGTGGATCACCAGTGCCGCGTACCAGCGGTATCTGGCCACCGGTGACGCGACGCACCTCAAGGCGGACCTGCCGCAGCTCATCGCGCTGTACAACAAGTGGAACTCCAACTTCACCCAGAACATCACGGTCAACGGGACCCAGACGAGCGACAGCCTGTACTGGCAGACACCGGACCGCGACGCCACCGAGTTCACCGAGACGTCGATGCGCAGCACCAACTGGGGCTCGGGCGGCGCCGGCTTCCGGCCGACCATCAACAGCTACATGTACGCGGCGGCCCAGGCGATCAGCAAGATCGCGACGATGACAGGGGACGGGGCGACCGCGAGCACGTTCGCTGCGAAGGCGAGCGCGCTCAAGGCCGGGGTGCAGGATGCCCTGTGGGATCCGCAGCGGCATTTCTTCATGCACGTGTACAACGACAACTCCACCAACAGCGGCCTCGTGGGGACCCGCACGACATGGCGGGAGGCGATGGGGTACGCACCGTGGGCGTTCGGACTCCCGGACGCGCAGTACTCCTCGGCCTGGCAGTACGTGAACGACTCGCAGCGCTTCGGGGCGCCCTTCGGGCCGACCACGCTGGAGCGGGTGCACGACTTCGAGGCCGAGCAGGCCGCCATCGTGCACGCGAACGTGCACAGCAGCTCGAGCGCCTCCAACGGACAGTACGTCGGGCAGATCGACTACTCCGACAGTTCCGCCACGTTCACCGTGAACGCCCCCGGCGCCGGCACCTACCCGGTGACCGTGTACTACGCCAACGCCACCGGCGCCACCTCCACCCATTACCTGACCGCCAACGGGGCCGCCACACCGATCACGGTGAGCTACGCGCCCACCAGCGCGTGGGGCTCGTTCTCCAAGGCGCAGGCCGTGACGGTCCAGGTGCCGATGAAGGCCGGCGCGAACACGCTGAAGTTCGCCAAGGGGACCGGGTTCGACGAACTCGACAAGATCACCGCGAATCCCTACTTCGACTACCAGGCGTTCCCCGCCACCCAGAACCACGACGACACCAACTGCTGCCACTGGGACGGGCCGAGCTGGCCGTACGACACCTCCGCGATCCTCACCGGAATGGCGAACCTGCTGCAGGACTACCCGGCCCAGAACTACGTCACCAAGGAGTCGTACGACACGATGCTGAGCCGGTTCGCCACGCTGCAGCACAAGAACGGCAAGCCGTACGTCGCGGAGGCGGCCGACGGCGACACCGGTGACTGGGTCTACGACGCGTCGGACTTCAGTGAGAGCTGCAACCACTCCAGCTTCAACGACCTGGCGCTCACCGGCCTGCTGGGCATCAAGCCCCAGGCGAACGACACGCTGGTCCTCAAGCCGCTGGTCCCGGACAACTGGAACTACTTCGCGCTCCAGAACCTGCCGTACCACGGCCACACGCTGACGATCCTGTGGGACAAGGACGGCACGCACTACAACCAGGGCTCCAGCCTGCAGGTCTTCCAGGACGGCACGCGGATCTACCAGTCGGCCGGTCTCGGCAACGCCACGATCCCGGTGGCGGCCCCGGTGCTCCCGGCGACGACGACCCGTCTGGAGAACGTGGCCGCCAACGCCTGGACCGCCGACCAGGAGTGGTTCAAGGCCTGGGACAACCGCACCTACACGGCGACCTACCCCAAGGCGTTCGCGTCGTACACCAGCACCACCTCCAACGGCAATCGCTGCCGCAGCGCCAACAACCCCCGCTGCGTACAGGCCTACGACTCGCCGCTGAAGGCGATCGACGGGTACATCGGGTACGACCGGATGCCCGACGACCGGTGGACCAACACGGGATCCACGAACAGCACCGACTACCTCGGCGTGGACTTCGGCTACACCCGACCGGTCAACGAGGTGAAGATCTACACGTACGACGACGGGCAGAACGTACGTGCGCCGCAGAGCTTCGACGTGCAGTACCTGTCGGGCAGCACGTGGACGTCGGTACCGAGCCAGACCAAGGCTCCCGCCACGCCTGCGGCCAACGGGCCCAACGAGGTCACCTTCCCGGCCGTCAACACCTCGCAGCTGCGGGTGGTCTTTACCCCCCAGGCGGGCAAGTCGGTGGGCGTCACGGAGCTGGAGTCCTGGTACCCGCAGAAGACCGTGCAGATCGTCAACAAGAACAGCGGTCTGAACCTGAGCGTCAAGGGCGCAGCGACCACCGCCGGCGCCACGGTCGACCAGGAGACGGCCGACAGCAGCCTCAACCAGCAGTGGCAGCTGGAGCCGGCCGAGAACGGCTACTACAAGATCATGAACCGGAACAGCGGACTCGTCCTGGGCATCTCCGGCGCCTCCACGACCGCGGGCGCCACCGCCCTGCAGTGGGGTGACAACTTGACCCCGGACCACCTGTGGAGCGTCGTCGACGCCGGCGGCGGCTACAGCAAACTGATCAACAAGAACAGCGGCCTGCTCCTGGGAATCCAGAGCGCGTCCACGGCGCCTGGAGCCACCGCTCTCCAGTGGAGCGACAACGGCACCGCGGACCACCTCTGGAAACTGGTGACGGTCGGGTGACGGTCGGTCAAGCGGGCAACAGCCCGTCACAAGCGGGCTGACAGGTCCGGGATCAGCGGCGCGCGGGGCCCGCGCGCCGCCGGCACCGGGGCCGGCGGCGGTAGCGTCCTCGGTGAGGCGATCGGATCACGTCACCCAGAGGAGTTTGTACGTCTCCTCCTCCCGCAGACATGGCAAAGGCCCCGCCGCTCAAGCGACGGGGCCTTTGCCCACATCGGTGAAGGAGGCTCGGGAGCCTCCCCGATCGTGGAGATGGCGGGAATCGAACTCGCGTCCCACGGTGCAGAACCAGGGCTTCTCCGTGTGCAGTTCGCCGTGATTTTCTCGGCCCCGGCGATCACGCGAACAAGTCGCCGACGGCCCCAGTCACTGTTTGGTTTCCCTCTTCACCCCGTGACCGGGATCAAGGTTTAGTTCCCTAGCTGATGCCAGGATCCGGGTCGGGAACAGCCCCGGGCTGACACTCCCTTAGGAGGCTCGCTCTAGCTGCTTATCAGGCAGCGAGGGCGTAAGCCTGGGAGTCGTCGGCCGCAGCTGAGGCCAAGAGGCGAAGACAGGACGAGGCTGAGCGCAAGCACGCCCTGGAGCAGGCCAAGCGTAAGCGCCGGAAGCGCGGGCGTTGAGAGGACAGATGCCGATGGGACGGGCGACCAGTTTTCCAGAGTGCTGGATTTGGTGATCTCCCTTGCGGGATGATCCCGGTGTGCGTGATGGGGATCGGCGGTTCCCCGTCAAGTCCTGCGTGTTGAGTGCCGCTGCGGTATTGACCTGGATCGTGGTGTCCTTCTCGGGGCAGTGGGGGAAGGCCGGCTGGAGAGGTCAGGGAGTTGGGCGGGGCTGGCAGTGCCGTGTCCGGTGTGCGGGACGCCGACGGCGAAGGTGCACGGCTATCACCACCGAACGGTGAGGGACGTGCCTGTCGACGGCCGCCAGGTCGTCGTCCACCTGCGCGTACGGCGGCTGGCCTGTCCGGTCCTGGGCTGCCAGCGGCAGACCTTCCGCGAGCAGATTCCAGGACTGCTGGAGCGCCATCAGCGCCGCACGGTGCGTCTTGTCGGGCAGCTATCCAGGTGACGGGGGAGTTATGCGGCCGGGCGGCCCGACGCCTGGCTGGCCTTCTGGCCGTGCCCGTCTCCCGCAGTACCGCATTGCGCCTGCTGCGGCGCCTGCCGTTGCCGCAGCAGGCGGTCCCGCGGGTGATCGGCGTGGACGACTTCGCCCTGCGCCGCCGCCACCGCTACGCCACGATCATCACGGATGCCGAGACCGGCAGACGCGTCGCGGTCCTGCCCGACCGCGAGGCGGCCACCCTGGAGTTCTGGCTGCGCGATCATCCTGGTGTCGAGGTCGTGTGCCGGGATGGTTCGGCCACGTATGCCAAGGCCGTCCGCCGAGCCCTGCCCGACACGGTGCAGGTCAGCGACCGATGGCACCTCTGGCGAAATCTCTGCGACAAAGTCCGGCTCGAGGTCCACGCCCACGCCGGCTGCTGGGCCACCATCAACCCGCCCCGCCCCGGCGGAGTACGCGAGCAGACCACCCGCGAACGCTGGAACAAGGTCCACGATCTCCTTGGCCGGGGCGTCGGCCTGCTCGACTGCTCCCGCCGCCTCGACCTGGCCCTGAACAGGGCAATCGAGGGCACCTCCTTCTCCCGCCGGGGCGGCGGACGGCTACTGGTTGGGGTGGACGGCCTGGACGGCGGTCCCCGCGTAAGCCTTGGGGGTCAGGGCGAGCAGATACCCCCGGCGGGATGGGCAGCGGAGGGGCGGGCAGCGTGGATGGCGTGGACGGCAGCCCAGGAGTGCCCGAAGCGCAGCAGTGCGGTGGCGGTGACGGCGGCGTCGGTCGAATGCCTCGATCCGGATGAATCGCAGCCCCTTGATGTAGCCGAGCAGGCCGGGCCGCTCGGTGTCGCTGGCCGTCAGCGACAGCACCGGCGCATGCAGGTCACCGACTCCGCCAGAGGCCTGGACGTAGAACGCGGCGACCGCCTCGTTGAACGGACCCTTCGGGCCGAACAGCACTGCGGCGGTGGTGTGGTCCAGGACGACCGTGACCGCTGCCACTACGCGGCCTCCCGGCGTGCTTGCGGAAGGTCGGGACATACCGCAGGTCACGGAAGTGCGCTCCGGGAAGGCCGAGTTCGGCAAGATAGGGGGCCAGCCGCCGCGTCGACGTACGGCGTCCCGACGATCTCGAAAGGCTGCGTCGTACCGCGCCGCGGCCCTCCGAGACGTTGGTGCCCTCGGACAGACAGGTGCCGGGTAGACGGCGGCGGTCGCGGGCGTCGGGATGTTCGGCGAGGGCACGACCCACGGCAGACCGGTGGCGCCGGCGCCCACGGTCCCCGTGACGACGGTGGCGTTGTCGGACCCGTCTGCAAGGTTGGTCGGTGTGCGGCAGAGTGCCGTCGGGCGCTCGGGAGACGACATGGGGCCGGGGCCCCGGGGGACGGCTGGGAGGGCGGCGTCGACTGGGAGGGCTGGCGGGACCACCGGGACATCCGGCGACGGCTCGACCAGGGCGCCGATCCGGAGGCGCTGCCGTGCGGGGAACGGCCCCTGCACCGGGCCGTGGGGTTTGGCTTGCCCGAGGTCGTCGCGGAGCTGGCCGGGCGCGTACGTCGACGCCCGGGAGGACGGTACGACCGTGCTGTGGGAGGCGGTGGTCGGCCACCGGCCGGAGATCGCACGCGTCCTCGTCGCCGCGGTAGGCCGGCGGCGCATCGCGACCCTGGCCAACGTCGGCTACTACGACGGCACGGGACTGGCCTGCGTGGCCGGCATCGACGCGCAGGAGGCCGTACGGCGCCTGGCAGCGCACTGCAGGCCGAGCACAGGGTGCCAGTATCCGAGCGGGCGAGGCACATGGTGCAGCTGGCTGGTGGTGAGCGAGCTGGTGACCAACACCCGCACATACGCTCCGGGCCCGTCTTTGCTGACACTCGAAAGTCTCTCAGACGGGAGACAAGCCTCTCGGTCAGGCGTAGCCGACGGCCTTTCGCTCCTCCGGGGTGAGGGGCGGTTCCTCGAGTGGTGGTTTCACCGGGCCGATCAGGGCGCGGATGAGGACGTCGGGCCGGGCCAGCCGCTCGGGGCCGTCCCGGAGTGTCATCACGTCGGTGACGGCGCGTGCGACGGGGCCGGAGCCGGTGGCGGTGTAGATGAGGCGGTTGACGAAAGCGGCGGCCAGGCGCTCGCCGGCGGTCGGGCCGGTCTTGGTGGCGCCGGCGTAGAACACGTCCGTTCCGGTAGCGAAGGCCCAGGCTGTGGCGACCGGCCGCGCGATGGCTTGCTGCACCCGGCGGGTGAGACCGAGTGAGCCCCACCCGTGCTGCCGGACGGTGTCGCGGAGGATCACGGCGGCCTGGGCGGTGACTGTCATGCCGTGTCCGTACGTCGGGTTGTACGAGGCCACGGCGTCGCCCATGACCAGCAGGTTGTCAGGGAGCGATGTCTTCTCGTAGAAGTGGCGCCGGTTGGCCGTCATGTGCGTCACGCTGATGGCGGTGAGAGGGGTGGCCCTGCTGATCAGATGTCCGACGATCGGGTGGCGCAGTCTCTGGGCGAAGTCCTCGAATTCGTCAGGGTTCTTGGTCGGCTGGCCCCCGCGGGTGCCGGTGAGAGTGACGAGCCAGCGGCCGCCCTCGAGGGGTGTGATGACACCAGACCGCCCGGGACCGTGCCCCGGCGGGTCGGCCTGGACGTTGATGATGGGCCAGTTCGCGGGGAGGCCGTCGGGGGCCTGGTAGACGCGGCTGGCGTAGACGAGTCCGGAGTCGACCTCGCGGACGGCCGGTGGCTGTGTGCCCAGGGTCCGCAGCCAATGGGGGATGCGTGAGGCGCGGCCGCTGGCATCGACGACCAGGTCGGCGAGGAGGGTGTCGTGCTCGCCGGTGTCCTCGTGACGAGTGGTGACGCCGGTGACCGCGGTGGCGTCGCCGGTCAGGCCGATGACGGCGGTGCGCTCCATGACGGTGATGCTGTTTCCGGCCTTGCTCAGCACACGACGCCGGACCACCCAGTCCAGGAGGTCACGGCTGCAGGTGATGGCGTAGTGGCTCTCGGCCCAGCGGCGGAACCAGCCTTTGGGGCTGTAGGCCACCATGCCGGTCGTGAGGGGGATACGGTGGGCGCCGGCCTCGTCGAGTTCCTTGAGCGTGCCTGGCAGCAGCGACTCCATGGCCTCGGCACCGCCGGACCAGAGGATGTGGGTGTGGGCGGCCTGGGGCAGGCCGGTGCGGGGTGCGGGCCGGTCCGGCAGGACGTCGCGTTCGATGACGAGGACGTCCGTCATCTCCGACAGGACGCTCGCGGTGAGCATCGCCGTCAGGCCTCCGCCGATGACGATGGCACGGCGGGGGCGAGTGGGGCTACCTGGAGCGCTGCTGGTCATCTGACTGCACTTTCGTCTGCGGCAGTCCGGTGGACCGCGTCGCTGGGGAGTTCGCGCAGGGCGCGGGAGATGGATACGAGGTCAGCGGCGCCGTCTGCCAGCGGCCGCGCCGGGGCCGCTGGTTGGGTGTCGCCGGTTCGGAGGCGGCCGACGGCTGCCTTGATGGCCGCGGCGTCGGCAAGGGCTTCGGCCTCAGAGGGGGTCTTGCCCTGGGACCGATGGGCACGCAGGTCCTGCTCGCGGCGGTCGTAGTCGATGTAGGCGTGCAGCTGTCGCACCGCGTCACGGACGAAGGTCCTGCGGTGCGTCAGGCGCAGCTGAAGCGAGGAGAACCGGCTGATCGTGACCGGACTGGACGCGGCCGGCACCTGCTGCAGGGCCTGGGCGAGGGGGGCGAGAGCCCGGTACTCGCGGCTGGCCGCCAGGCGTTGCGCCATGCGTTCTCCGGCGTGGGGGACGACGAAGCCGAAGCCGATCAGCAGGCCCACCACAGCGGCGATGGGCGGGGCGAGGTCGGTGCTCATCCAGTTGAGGTCATCGCGGCCGTTCCACCGCGCGATGACGGGGATCAGCTTGGCGATGTCGTAGAGCAGGTTCATGGCATAGCCGACGGTGAGCATGACGACGCCGACGTGCAGCCACCCGGTACCGCGGACCCGGCTTTCCCAGGTCCACAGCAGGGCGGAGGTGAGCAATACGGCCACGGTGTGCGCGAGCAGGTAGAGCAGGATCATTTCGCGCGACCACGGGGTGGTGGCGTAGTACGTGTCGAAATCCCGGGTGCGTTCGACGTGGTGGTCGCCGAGTGCGAAGCAGATCCACAGGCCGAGCGCCACGGTGCCGTAGCTTCCGTAGACGTACCAGGTCGCGCGCCGGATGCTCTCCGGCGTGCCGCCGCGCCACTTGATGATCAGCAGCAGGCACGAAGCGCTGAAACCGGTGAGGAGGCTGTAGACCCAGGGAGCCGAGAAGTTGGTGATCCCTGTCAGGTCGTTCATGGCGGCGATGACGGACGGTGCAGCGAAGAAGAAGACCCCGACTGCGGCTATCAGGAGCCCGCCGACCTGCCGTGCGAGGGGGTTGCGGCCTCCGCGCAGCACGGCCGGCACCTTGTAGAACAGCCCCACGCCCAGCACCACGGCTGTGATCCAGAAGGTGTCACTGATCGTCATGTCAGGCTTGCGCTCCCGGGTAGCCGAGCGAGACGCCGATGCGGCGCGCCACGTCGTCGAGCCGGCGGGCGCCCGGGACCGCGAGCCAGCCGGCCATCCGGCTGCTGAGGAGGAGACCGAAGCCCTCCGCCTCGAGTTCGTCGTCCTGGTTGGAGTGGGAGCGGGTGGCTATGTGGCGCGCTAACTGGGCCCATTCGATCTGGTCGCTCAGCGCCGCGCGGGCGGCGACCGCGGCGTTGCCGAGGTCGTGCCCGCAGTGGCCGGCGTGCATGTGCCACAGCTCGTGCCCGAGGACAACCAGTTGGTGGTCGGGGGACAGGTTCTCCTCGATGACGATGAGGTCCGCGTCCTGCACATCCAGCCACAGGCCTGTGGTGTCCGCCATGTTCTCAGGGAACGCGCGCGTGATCAGCGTGACCGGCCGTCCGCCCCGGCGCTCGCTCATGACCTCGCACAGAGCGGCGAACACGGCGTGCGGTTCGGCGGGAACGTCGACTTTCGCGGCAACGCCCGCGCCGAGGTCAGCCATGAGTTTGCGCTGGTCCTTGGCGGTCTTGCGCGCTGTGGCTCTCTTCAACTGGGGTCCTCCTGGTTGCCCAGGCGCTTGAGCTCGCCCCGGACTGTGTCCAGGTCCGAGACGATGGATGCGACGAGTTTTGCGAGTTGGGCCAGTTCGGGCTTGTTGTAGCTGCTCCTCCGTCCATTGACGCTGCGCACGTTGAGGTCGGCGAGCACCTGCCCCGGGTTGGTCTCCACCTTCAGGTCGAAGACGATCCGCCGCAGTTCCCGCCGAAGTGCGTCGGCCGGCTGAGCGGTCAGGAAGTCAGCCGGGACGCCGTACGCCTTGCACAGGGCGGCACCGACGATGATGTTCGGCTTGGCCTCCCCGGCGACGAGTTTCCTGGTCCACGTGGTGGTTTGGTCGATCGCGGCGGCGATGTCGTGGATGTCCCGCGGAGTACCGTCGGCCGTGGTATGACGTTCGTACAGGAAACGCACGCGGTCGCGGACCATGACGTCGGCCTTGACCTCCGCAGGGGCGCCGCCGGCGAGCAGGGTCCGCACGTCCGCCTCGGTCAGGCCGGTCGTGAGGGAAAGCGCCGTGACGTCCAGGACGTCGTCGGCGCTCTTCCCGCTGACCACACACAACTCCTCCACGGATCTGAGTAGTTCCTCGATCGTGGGCTGGGGCTCAGTCACAGGCGTCTTCCTCGCGGCCGGAACGTGGTGTGGGGCGACAGGGGCCACCGTATGCCCCTGACCGCGCACAGCCTAGAGTCAACGAACATTCGTTGCACGGCTTGAACGTTCGTTGACACGCTTCGCATCGGCGTAGCAATATCCGACCCTGGAACGCTACGCATCCACGCGAACGCAGTGGGTGAAAGTTCAAAAGTGCACGTTCCGTCATGAACGGATGTCAGCACCCTGGGAGTCGCAGACCCGCACTCCCGGCCGGGTGCTCAACGGAATTGAGACCAGCCGTGACGATCTCAGACGCAACGTCACACCCTCGCTCGTCGACGGCAACCCCTGCACGACACGCGTTGGTGACGATCGGCCAGGCCGGGAGCGCCAGTCCGAGCACCACCCGGACCACCCCTGACCCGGCTCACCGCGTGCCCGTGAACGGTCAGGTCCGCGACGGCGCAGAGGGAGCCTCGACGTGACCATCAAGCACATCGCGATGGTGCTTGAGGCCGAAGGGGTGGACGGGCCGGAGAAGTTGCTCCTGATCGCGTACTGCAACAGAACCGATGGCCACGGGTCCTGCCGGCCCGGCCAGCAGTGTTTGGCGGCGGGCTGCGGACCCTCACGCTGCCGACGGGCGTTCGTCCCTGGCTCGTCGGATGCTCGGAGGTTTGCGAGAAGCGGACTGGGACGGTGTGCTGACCCGGTGCGGAAGGTCGGCCCGAGAGAGTGCTGCTGGAAGACCGTGTGTTCCTGGTCGCCGCGTACTGGTGCACGAACCTGACCCAGTGCCAACTGGCCCCATCCTGATGAGCCTCCGGAAGCCCCCAGACTCTGATGGGGTCCGGCTGGTGCCATGCGCATCGGCTGGCCTGAGTCACCGGCGCTGGAATCGCCCCTTCGGCTCGCTGAGAAGACGTCAGGCCCGTTCTGTGCGAGACCACGCAGTTCGCCAACTGTGCGAGTCGGGCATCTGTCCTCCGCTCCGATGCTATCGGCCGACCCTGGCACATCCTCATCCGTTCAACCCGAACCGCCCTGTCAACGATCGTTTCCTAGCCGAAAATGATCGTTGACACTTCGCGCCTGCTCGTAGCACCATCCTCGCGATACGACGTCCTCGATGGATACCGGATGAACTTTCAGCTGGGGTGATAGGCGGCCTACCGGAAGTACGCCCATGGACTCCTATCCCACATTCCTACTTCAATCAACTGGAGGTCTGGGTATGCGCGTGCCAAGAACGGGGGAGGCCCATCGGCTGACGGAAGGCGACTTCACCGAGGGGGATCTGGCCGAGTTCCACCGCCTCATGACGGAGCTCATCACCACGTGCAAGCAGGCAGTAGAACAACATGCCCCAGAAGGCGTGTGGGCCCCATCCACTTCCGGAATCTTCGATCAGTTCGGAGAATCCATGCAAGTGATCGCAGATATGGCCCGAACACTCAACAAGACACGCGCCGGCATACGCAAGATCGGTGGCAGGGCACGCGCACGATTGAACGAGCGTGCCGCAAGGCACACCCCACCCGTGGAAACCTGCCCAATGGGCCAACGGCCTCATCCGGCTGTGCTACGCGGGGGCGGGTCGTGACCTGGCCAAGGGCCGCATCGACGAAGCGAACAACAGGCGTCCGCCGTGCGCTCGTCGGAACACCGCTGACCTTCGTACACAGGCTCCTGCGAACAGCGCATCCACGACCGCACTCAGAAGGCATCTAGTGTCGCATCAGCTAACGTTCGCCCTGTAGGACCGCTGGAAAACTCGTCGGAATAATCTCCCCGCGGCGGCCGAGGATGGCCCCTTTGCGGACCTTGACGACTGGCTGGGCGGACGCGGAGTCGAGGTCTGGGGTGGGTTGCGCGCCGGCGATCCCCAGGCCCGCAGCAGCCCATTCCAGCCGCCGCCATACACCGCCTGACCTGGTCTCTTGTCATCCTCGCTCCTATGATCGGCATCGGTCGAAAGGGAGGGGTGGATGGACCGGACCGTACGCACCGTCAAAGACGTTCTCGCGCTCTTGGACGGGCTCTTCGCATCTGAATCCGAGGCCGGCCGCCTGGTGACAGGGGACGGCAAGGGCTTCTGGGACCGCGTCCGGGGCGGGGATGCCGGTGTGTTGGGCCCACCGGAAGGCGGCTGCGGGCACATTCAGGCGCTTGGCGGCCTGGCTCGCGTCGTATTCGGTTCGTCGTATGAGATCACCTCTCGCTCGTCGCTGGAAGCGGCGGACAGAACATGACGGACAGGTGAGAGGCAGCCAATGGCGCAGCGAAATAGGCAAGTTGGGTGTACGTCGACGAGGTTCTGTCTCTTTGGTCAGCGTCGGGACCGGATGAGGATTACGGCGAACGGGGAGTGCCGCTTGCCTGTCTGTGTTTCCCGAGCGGAGAATCCGGTTGCCCGGCTGCCAGTTCGTCCGCACACTCGCGATCATGATGTCTCACGCGCGCGGTCTGGTCCTTGAACGCTTCCGCTGGATCGGCGGCCACGCTGACGTCTGGCAGTTCTTCCGTGACCCCGAGGCTCTTGCTGCGGTGGTCCGTGCACTGGCCGAGCTGTTCCGGGAAGAAGACGTCACGGCAGTCTGCGGCATCGAGTCGCGCGGGTTCCTGCTGGGCGCGGCAGTTGCCGTCGAGCTCGGCGTCGGCTTCGTCGCGGTACGCAAGGGCGAGGGGATCTTCCCCGGGGAGAAGGTCACCAGGTGCAGCGACCCCGACTACCGGGGTACTCGCCAGGAGCTGCGTCTGCAGCGGATGGTGGTGCACTCCGAAGACCGGGTGCTGCTGGTCGATGACTGGATCGAAACGGGCAGCCAGGCGTCGGCTGTGCGGTCGATGGTCGAGGAATGCGGCGGGCAGTGGGCCGGCTGCTCCGTCATTGTGGACCAGACAGCCCCGGCCCGGCGGGCGGATCTGGGTGTCCGCAGCATTGTCACCGCAGCCGAACTTCCGGCTTGGGGTGGGTAGTCCTGACACGTGTCCGCCTGGCTGGTTACCCGGTTGACCGGATGTGCCTGTCGGATGAGTGATCACTGATGCGATGTGGGGCAGGATCGCGCCACTGATGCCGGCCGATCCGGTTCGCGGGAGGCGGTGGGCCGACCGCCGCCGCCATCGCATGGAGGTACCGCACCAACTCGCCGTGGCGAGACCTGCCGGACGAGCTCGGCCCGTTGCAGACTGCTCACCAGCGCCTCATCAGACGGGCCGTCAACGGCAGGAGCGTATCCTCGCTGCTCTCCTGGCCGCCGCCGATGCCGAGGGCGGCATCGACTGAACCGGACGGCAGTGGCCTGGAAGTCGGAACCCCGGATACGCATCAGGCAGCCACGGCGCCCCACATGTCCCTCGTTGGCGGGCAGGGCCCAGTCAAAATCCGGTTCGTCAGAACAGCGGCGGTCAAGCCGACAGCCTGGCGGGACACCAAACCGACATGCTCGCGATCGGCTACCAGGCCGTCCTGCACATCCAATTCGAGTAAGAGATCTCATGCCGGTGTGGACGTGACCGACTTTCCCGACGACCTGGTCCATGACCCGTCTCAACGAAGTTTGACCGTCCGGGATTCGTCTCATAGAACTTTGCGTCGCAGGTCAGGTACGGTTCGGACGTGACTGAGCACCTTCCTCCCGACGTGGCTGAGGTGCTTGACGCCCTCCTTGGCGACGATGACCCCGTTCACCTTGCGCTCCGCGCCCAGCTGCCGCACCTGCGCGTGCAAGGACGTTGTACGTGCGGATGCGGCACGGGCTACTTCGACCTCGACACGGCCTCGGTTCAGCCGGCACCGTCCGGGCCGGGCACGGTGGTGGCCGCCGACGCCCAGATCTACACCGAGAATGGCGACTGCCCTGGCGAAGTCCTGGTCTTCGCCCAGGCCGGGTACCTCTCCTGGCTGGAGGTCTGCTCTTGGAGCGACGACATGGAGATCACCCTCGCCATGGCTGCTGGGCCGTCTGATGGCGGACCCGCCTGTGGTCAATCTTCGCTGAGACTGATCAAAGTTCGATGAGACGGGTCAGCTGGTTTTGTCCGTACGGCTGTGGTGGCACCCCTACGGGGAGACCGTCCCGGTGCCGGCGGCACGCTCCGAGCTGCGCCACCTGGCCCGCGCCCTCGGAGCCGTTCGGGCCGCGTGACCGGTCGTACCGGACGGCCAGGAGCACGACCCCGTAGTCGTGCAGTTTCTGCAGTCTTGCCGTGTGGTCTTGGAGGAAGAGCGGTGAGTCCTCGGCTGCGGGGCTGCGGCGGTGGCCGGGAGGGTCGACAGGCGCTCGTCGTCGACGCTGAGCCACAGAGGGATCGGCCCGGCCATGCACACGATTCGAAGGCGGCGTCCGCTGTTGCTTGTCAGCTGGCGTTCCTGCCCTCAGTAAGGGCAACCGCCGCTTACACCAGCGCGGTCACCACCGCGGCCTGCACCACGCCCAGCCGGTCACTCGCTGACGGCGGTTGCTGCTACGCCTGTGCTCAGTCGCCGGTCAGGGTGGCGTGGGGCGTGCGCCGGTAGGTGTCGCGGTACAGGGCAGCGAAGCGGCCCGGGTGATGGAAACCCCAGCGGGCCGCGATCGCCGTGACGGTCGCTCCGCTGTCCGGTGTGGCGGTCGCCAGTTCCTGGTGGGCGTGGGCGAGCCGGACTCGGCGCAGGTGGGCCAGCGGGGTGGTGTCCAGGTGCCGCCGGAAGGCGTACTGCAGTGCGCGCACGGTCACATGGGCCGCGGCGGCGATGTCGGCGACCGTCATCGGCTGGTCGGCGTGGTCGTCGATGTAGGCGAGCGCCCGGCGCAGTACCGCGGGATGCGCGTCGCGGCGGTCGGCCGCGGTCGGCTCGGGCAGGGCCGTGTTCGGGAAGGCGTTCAGGACGCTCGCCGCGAGGTACTGCGCGGCGGTTGCGGCGATGAGCGGCTGGTCGGCGGTCTCCGGGTCGGCCAGCACCGAGTCCCGCAGGTGGGCGATGGTCCGGCTCAGCTGACCGGCCGCGGCCGCCGAGCGTGGCCGGTGCCCCGTCAGCCGTACCGGCCGCGCGTCGTCGGCGCCGGCGGCCACCTGGCCCAGCAGCGCTGGGTCCAGCATCGTGATGTTGTAGCGGGCGTTGCAGATGCGCCCGGAGTACGGCAGGTCGGGCGGGGCGAGCAGCACTACGTCACCCGGTCCGAAGGTGTCCTCCACGCCCTGGAAACGATGGTCCCGCACGGTTCCCTCGTACACGTGGCACAGACAGATGCGCCCGAGCGGCGTGACCGAGTAGCTCATCTCGAAGTCGAGGACGAGTTCGTCGACACTCACCGGCGCGATGGCGGTGCGCCGGATCCTGGCCCGGCTGGCTTCCGGGGTGCTGCTGCCGATGCGCATTCGGGCGTAGGCGCGGCTGAGGAAGTCCTCCGTGACCTCCAGATCCGCGCTGTCGAAAGTGAGTGTCTCCACGCCTCGCCCATGCCCGGGCATCACCCGATCATGCCGGGCTGAGCAGGCCGTTTTCGCTTTTCGGCCGGATGCGTGCCAAGTCGTTCGCTTGGTGGCTGGCGCAGGTGTGGCGCCGTGCCGAGGGTGGGCGGCATGACCGGAGACGACGAGGAGACGGACCAGCTGGCGGCGCTTCAGCAGGAGGTGACCCAGCTGCGCACGGCCGTGGTTTCGCACGCCGTGATCGACCAGGCCATCGGCGTGGTCATCTGTGTCGGCGGGCTCCGGCCCGAGCAGGGCTGGGATGTGCTCAGGGAGGTCTCCCAGCACACGAACATCAAACTCCGCCAGGTGGCCGACTGCCTGGTGCACTGGCCGTCCAGCGGGCAGCTGCCCGCTGGAGTGCGCCGGGCCCTGTCCGCGGCGGTGGCCCGGGCCCGGGAGTCCACTGCGACCGGAGAGGACGACGCGATGAGCGGGGTGCCCGTGCGCTGAGGTGGCAGGGCGTTCTCACGTGTGATCTTCAAGGCGCTGTTGGGCGGGTTTTGCGCATGGCGTCGGTGAGGGCGCAGGACGGGAAGGGGCTGCGGGTCCGCCAGGAGGCGGAAGCGGTCACGGTGAGGTGGGTCCCGGCAGCTCAGTTGGATGTCGTCGGGCGGCCGGACGCGGATTTCGAGGGCATCCGCGCCGTTCTGCGGCAAGCGCTGCGTTTGGCGGCAGCACTTGTGCATGAGTTCCGGTATCAGTTGGTGATCATTGCGCCGAGATATGTTCGCGAGTTTTGACGGCGCCACCGTGCCGTCGTCGCATCGGGTGATCAATTCACTGTGCCGTGGCAAGCAGCGTCCGTAGGGTTTGCGTATGACGGATGAGAGTCAGCGGGCTGTGCAGGCAGCCATTGATGGGGAGATGCGGCTTCTCGATCCCGAGGTGCGCGCTTCCCCGGCCCGTGTCCTGGAGCTCTTGGATCCGGAGTTCACCGAGATCGGGGCTTCTGGGCGCCGGTGGGACGTGGAGTCGATCCTCACGGTGACGAGTGGCGGCTCGGTGTGCCCGGAGTCTCCGGTCAAGGTCAGCGAAATGTCCGGAGTCGTCCTTGCTCCGGGCGTCGTTCATCTGACGTACTTCGCCGACAATCAGGGTCGTCGGGCATGGCGGAGCTCTTTGTGGCGTCTGACGGAGACGGGCTGGCGGATGTACTTCCACCAGGGCACTTTGACCGGTTGAGTGGGTGGGACCGCCGCTCGCAAGGGCGGTGATCGCCCTTACCACCCAGGCCATCCGTACCTGGAAGGAACGCCGAGAACAGCTCCAGACCAGCCTCCCGCCCACCGGCGCCGACCCTCTTCCCGCTCTCACCCACCGGGAGGAGCCATGTCAGTACGCGCTGGTCGCTCACGAGGTCCTCGACGCCACCCGGGCCCGGCGGGCGTGGCCGTCTACCTCGACCTCCCCGACGACGTTGCGGCCCTGCCTCCGGAGGCTGTCAAGGGGGCCGTCGACGACCTCGACATGGACACGCTGGACGGCTTCGGAGCCATCCCACAGCCCAACCCTGCCCTGGCCACACCCACTGCAAGACCTCGTCGCACAGTCAACCGCGGCAAGCTGGCACGTTGGCTATCGCCGCCGCGGCTTCAGGCGGCTGTGTACACGCGTTCTCCAAGCCGGCGTTGTAGTCGACATGCCTTCTCGGGGCAGTATCAGCGCATCAGTGGTCTGCTGGTGAGGAGTCGTCATGCCAGCTGCTTGTGCTGTGTCTTCCGGCCGGATCAGAAGCCCACCCCAGGCGCTATCTCTCCGGCGGTGACGCAAGCGAACCTGAAGCAGACAATCTTGCAGAAAGGCGGCTGTGCGGAGGCAGTCCGGCCACCAGCCTCGGTCACGGACCGGGAGAAGAAGCTGAACGCCGGCTCCTACGGCTATACCGGCCGTCTTCTGGACGCTGCCGACCACCTGGTCGGCCCGGAGCCGGGCTGTGACCCGAATGACGCCCGCAACCTGTGGGCAGCAGGAGCCTGAGTCGGGGCATCGGGCGCGGTCACCGGGCCTTGGGCTTGGAATGGTCCCGTGTGGTGTGCGACGGGACACGGGACCACTTCGCTGGCCGCGGCGTCATCCCGCCGGTGGTGCAGCACCGCGGTCTGGGGCTTTGCCTGCGGGGTCAGGGAGTGGGGCCGAGAAGCAACCTACAGCTTTCAGTGCGGCGCTCCTTGGTGGACCAGGTCTCCCGCCAGCGTGCGGCCATACGGTCCGCAGGCGTGTTGTTCGGTGTGGCGGGTCCGGCGTGCCGAAATCCTTCTGGGGGCCGGACTACTGAGGCGGAAGACTTCCAGCGTCCCGCACCATACAGGCCAGATCGGACACCGTCCTGGAGGGCCGGCGTCCGCCTCCGGCGCGTGGGCCGACCGACACTCGCGGGTGTGGGCTGAACCAGGGTTGGGGATGACTGGCAGGCCACCGGCGGAGGCGAATACCCGCGCGTGCGGGCTGAACAAGGGAAAGTCGTCGAACGGCACCACCATGACCGACGACACCCGACGCGCCCTGAACCGTTGGGGGAGCGAGGAGCTGGCCAAGGCGGCCGAACTTGTGGCGGCGTACAAGGGCGTACGGCACCTTGTGCAGATGGGAGAGCAGTACCGTCTATGGCCGTCCGGGGACGGTGAGTTGAGCGCCGTACAGTATCTGGCGCCCGACGGCCTGCGGAGTGCCTAGCGATTCTCGAACCTGCTGCAAAGGGCCATTGATCCGCTGGTTCTTCCGGTTTCCGGCACAGAGCCGTGCCGCCTGGCACCGATCTGCCGGTTCACCGGGCGGGGGTCTTACCGTCGGGTATCGTCGGGCCCATGGCTGCTGCCCCGGTTCGCGTTCGTTTCGCCCCGTCCCCGACCGGCATGTTTCATGTCGGGGGTGCACGGTCCGCTCTCTACAACTGGGCGGTGGCACGCCGCTCCGGCGGCGCGTTCGTCCTGCGGGTCGAGGACACCGACGCGGCCCGGAACAAGCCGGAGTGGGTCGACGGGATCATCAACGCGCTGGCGGCGATCGGCATCCACGAGGAGGACCCGGCCTTCGAAGGCCCGTACTTCCAGTCGCACAACGCCGATCGGCACCGGGACGCGGCCCAGCGGCTCTTCGCGGCCGGCCGGGCGTACTACTGCGACTGCACCCGGGAGCAGCTGAAGGAGCGTACGGGCTCGGACCACCTCGGGTACGACGGGTTCTGCCGGGACCGGGGTCTGGCCTTCGCGGCGGGACGGGCGCTGCGATTCCGGACGCCGGACGAGGGCGAGACCGTCGTGGTCGACCTGGTCCGTGGGAAGCCGGCGTTCCCGAACAGCGCGATCGAGGACTTCGTGATCGCTCGCGGTGACGGGTCCCCGGTCTTCCTGATCGCCAACGTGGTCGACGACCTGGACCAGGGCATCACGCAGGTCATCCGCGGCGAGGAGCACCTGTCGAACACGCCGAAGCAGCAGCTGCTGTGGGAGGCGCTGGGCGCCGAGCCGCCGGTGTGGGCGCATCTGCCGGTGATCGTCAACGAGAAGCGGCAGAAGTTGTCCAAGCGCCGGGACAAGGTGGCGCTGGAGGACTACCTCGCCGAGGGCTTCCTGCCCGAGGCGATGGTGAACTACCTCATGCTCCTGGGCTGGGGCCCCGGAGGCGACCGGGAGATCATGCCGTACGAGGAGCTGGAGCAGCTCTTCCGGATCGAGGACGTCAACACTGCGCCGGCCTTCTTCGACGTGAAGAAGCTGACGGCGTTCAACGGCGACTACATCCGCGCTCTCTCGCCGGAGCAGTTCGCCGACGCCTGCGCGCCGTGGCTGGTCGCCCCGTACGCGCCGTGGGGCCCGGAGGCGTTCGACAAGGCCCTCTTCGAGGCGGCGGTCCCGCTGGCCCAGACCCGGCTGGCGCTGCTGTCGGAGATCACCAGCTATGTGGACTTCCTGTTCCTCGACGAGCCGGCCTGGGACGAGGCGTCGTGGAACAAGGCGATGAAGGCAGGCGCCGGTGACATCCTGTCCGACGCCCGTGCCGCGCTGGCGACCGTCGCGGACTGGAAGGCGGGCGGCCTGAAGGACGTCCTGCTCGCCGTCGGCGAGAAGCACGGCCTCAAGCTGGGCAAGGCCCAGGCACCCATCCGGGTCGCGGTCACCGGCCGGACGATCGGACTCCCGCTGTTCGAGTCCATGGAGTTGCTCGGCCGGGATCGCGTGCTGGCCCGTCTGGACGCGGCGGCCGAGAGGGTGGCCGCCGCGCAGGCATAGCCTGCGGGCCTGTCCCGATCAGATGAGCGTGTACCGCCCCCGTCCGACCCTCCGCACCAGACCCTTCTTGCACAAGCGGTCGAGAGCCGACGACACGACGGAATCAGGCCGCCGGGAGTCGCGCAGCAGGTCCGTTTGCCCCTCGTCACGCAGGCGCTCGATGATCGTGACGAGGTCCCGCGTGCGCAGTGCCTCCGTCGTGGACAGCACGTTGAGGAGCATCTCCTGAATGGAGAAGGGCTTGCTCGCGCGGAATCCGGTGGGGTGGACGATCACCGTCGCGGGCGCGGTCGGCTCCGGCGGAGGGGCCTGCGTGGAGTTCTTCGACGTGACGGCGCGCACGGCGGAGGCCGTCTCCACTAGGCCCGGCTGGAACTCGTCCAGCGAGGTGTTGAGGGTCTCCAAAAGGTTCAGCTTCCGCTTCGCCTCTTCCAGTTGCGTGCTCAGCGACTGGACCGTTTCCGTCTGCGCCCTCAACTGCTGGCGTACCAGCAGCAAGGTCTCGCGCACGACGGCATGACTGTCCGATGCTCTGTCCATGAACTCCTCCGCTGTAGGCGTCCTGCGGATTCCGGTTCAACTTATGCCTGCTGGAACGCAAGGATCGCAAGTCTTGCCGAGTTTGGACAGAGCACGCCCGGAACGCAGAAGCATGAACCCACCGGCCTTTTCCTTGCGCATTCGATGACCGGAAACCGATTCCGGGTCAGGAGACGTGATCGGGGTCGCCCGACGGAGCCGGAGCCAGTCGCATCATGGAGGACGAGGCGATGTACACCCCGTTCACGATGGCGATGAAGACTCCGGTGTGGACGTCCGGGCGCGGCTGATGACCGACCAGATCGATCTCTGCCGTGAACTCCTCCTTCCCGCCCGGAGGCACGCAGATCGGGGCGCTCACCTCGGGCGGCAGACCCAGGAATCGGCGCATCGCGAAAGCGAATCCGATTCCGCCGCGCAGGAGATGTTCGGAGTCGTTGCGCAACGTGCGGGACAGGCCGATGACGCGACCCGACACGGCATCCGTGTCCAACATCCCTTCGAGTGCGAATGCCGGTTCGTCCGATTCCTCACTGGTCCACCAGAGGTCACCGCAACGCCGGCACTGCAGAGTCCGCACCGTCAGACCGGCGTGCACCACATGCGCCATGGTGATGAGGGCGGCCCGGTCCCGCGCACAGTTCGGGCAGGTCACAGGCGTTTGGGACACCTCGCGCAGGCCGTCGAGCGACGGGCCTCCGTAGTTCCAGCCGTTTACATAAATTTCATGGGCGATCGCAGCGGCTGTGGCGTGCTGAAATGCGGCGAGATCGGTCTCGATCCGGGCAACCTGCGAGGCCAGATCCGGCGCCTGCAAGTCCTCGGCGGCCTCGCGCACGCGGACCCGGAACCCTTCCACGGCGAGTGCGTCGACTCCTGGCTCCAGCCAGCACAAGCGTTCCAGGCGCGGCAGGACCACGTTGCTCAGATGGGCCAGGTCCCGGACCGCCCCTTCCTCACGGCGCGTCGCCGTGACCGCCGCCGTGCCCGGCCCGGTGCCCGCTGCCCGCCCGGCCGGCAGGCCGAGGACCAGGCCGGGATCGCCGAGCAGGCCGAAGCGGTTCAGCCAGCCGTTGATCGGATGGGCCCGCTCGTTCAGGCGCTCGACGGCGCGGCCGAGCGGCAGGTTCTCCGCGAGCGCGCTCTCCAGGTCTCCCTGCGCTCCCCGCTGTACGATATGGACGCCCAGCGCGCCCACGACCGCGACGGCGGTTCCTTCCAGCAGTCCCAGGCCCAGGGCCACATGGTGGGGGTAGGCGTTGGTGCCCACGGCGATGGACGAGCAGCTGTGGGTGAAGACCACGGTCGCGTGCAGTTCCGCCGCGGGAAGGCGTTGGTCCTCCGCCAGGTCGGCACGGTGACATCCTGCGCCGTACATGCACGGCATGTGACGGTACGCGGGGTCGACGGCGGGCAGCGGGGTGTCGATCGCGTCGGACCGGCCGCACAGGATGCCATCGGGCAGAGCCGCGCAGCACTCCTTGCCGAGCGCCTTGAGCACCAGCAGCTTCGGTCTGCGCCGGCCGAGTGCGATGACGTCCTCGAACTCGTTGGTGTCCGCCAGCTCGGCGTCTTCGAGCATGGGATGGGTGGCCACGAAGACGCGGTCCTCGGCCGCCGCGTCGGCGGTGAGGCTCCGGTAGACCAGGCAGGTCAGCGCTGCCAGGTCACGAGCGGTGACGACGCCGACCACCGGGCCGTGGGCGCCCGGCCAGTCGCCGGACGCCGTGATGTCGTCCGCCAGGCCGACCACTGCGACGAGTTCGCCGGCCCGCGGGACGAGTTCCGCCGCAAGGGCGCCGGGCTCCACCACGCGGTGCTCACGGCCCGTGGCGACGGCCAGCAGCCGGCCGACGGCGCCCGCGTCCTCGCCGACGCTGATCACCGACCCCGCCCGCGGGGCGGTGTCCACCGACGGCAACCGGCCCTCTGGGAACAGGGACCGGTAGCGGTCCAGCGAGGGACCCGCCAGCACGGGGAAGGGCAGGCCCGGGGTCCAGGCGTTCGCCCGCTCGCGGTATTCGGCGACGTTGGCGCAGGGCACGACATGAGTGTTCACGCGCCGCTCTCCTTCCCCGCACCGGCCGCGAAGGCCGCGACGCGCGCCGAATCCGGGGCGTGGGTCGCCAGCATGCGTGCCTGCGCACCGAGCGTGGCGTGGGTGTAGAAGGCGCGCAGCGGCGGCCTGATCCCCAGGTCGCGGCGGATTCTGGCGCTGAGGCGCCCGAGGAGCATGGAATGGCCACCCATCCTGAAGAAGTCGTCCTCGGGCGTGACGGCGTCCACTTCCAGCAGGTCGCACCACATGGCCGACAGGACCTGCTCCAGCGGGGAGAGGCCGTCCGCGAGCGCACCGTGCGCGGAGTCCCGCTCGCGCTGGTCGCGCTGGGGAACGAACGCGGCCAGGGCCGTGCGGTCGACCTTGCCCATAGGGGTGAGCGGCAGCCGGTCGAGCACCGTCAACCGGGGCACCATCCACTCCGGCAACTCCCGCGCCAGCTCCTCGCGCACCCGGTCGGCCATGCCCGCCTCCGCCGAGGCGGCGGGCACCACGAAACCAGCGAGGCTCCGGTCGGCCTCCTCCCCGCGCACCACGACACAGGCGTTCCCGACCTCAGGGTGGGCGAGCAGCCGCGCCTCGATCTCACCGAGCTCCACGCGGTGTCCGCGGACCTTGACCTGGTGGTCGGTACGCCCGAGGTAGACGAGCACGCCGTCGGCATCCCGCCGGACGAGATCGCCCGTGCGGTAGAGCAGGAGGTCGGGGCGTTCCGGATGGGGCACGAACGCCCGGGCCGTCTGCTCGGGGCGGTTGAGGTACCCCAGGCTGAGGCAGGGGCCCGACATGTACAGCTCGCCGCGCCGGCCGTCGGGCACCGGGTGGAGATCCTCGTCCAGGACGTGGGCCTGTAGACCGGGCAGTGGCGTGCCGATCGGGATGATCCGGGTCTCGTCGGTCACGCCGGAGACCACGTGCCGGATGACGAAGGTCGTGGTCTCGGTGGGACCGTACACGTTGGCCAGGGTGCCGGACAGGGTCGCGAGCACGTCGCGGGCCCGCCGGGGATCCATGGCCTCGCCGCCGACGAGCAGCAGCCGCAGGGGCGCGAACGCGGCGGGGTTCTGCAGAGCGATCTCGTGGAAGACCGACGTGGCTGTGATCACGGCGGTGATGCCGTGGCGCCGGAACTCCTCGGCGAGCAGTCCGCCGTCGGTGAGCAACTCGCGGGGGAGGATGACGAGGGTGGCGCCGGACGTCAGCGTCGCCCATATCTCGTACGTGATCGCGTCGAACGCGGGACTGGTGAGCTGAGCCGTACGGTCGCCGGGGGAGAGGGACAGGTCCGGGTCGGGTCCCGCCACGTTCGTCAGGAAGTGGGCGATGCTCGCGTGCCCCACCAGGACGCCCTTTGGCGTGCCGGTGGTGCCTGAGGTGTAGTACACGATGGCCGGAGTGTCCGGTGCGACGGCGGGCGGCGCGACGAGCGGACCACCCGCGGCCGGAGCCATGTCGACGTCCGGGAGGACCAGCTCGGACGGGAATCGGTCCGCCAGCTCCGGAGTGGTGATCACGCAGGAGGCGCCGCTGTCGTCCAGGATGAACTGGTGGCGGCCGGCGGGCTGTTCGGGTTCCATCGACACATAGGCCGCACCCGCCTTCCACACGCCGAGGAAGGCGGCGACGCGCCGGCAGCCCTGCGGAAGGCACACGCCCACGAAGGAACCGGGACCCACGCCCCGGTCGATCAGCTGGCGGGCGACGCCGTCCGCGACCCGGTCGAGCTCTGCATACGTCAGTTGCTCGCGAGCATCCGGATGGAAAACGGCCACCGCATCAGGAGTCCGCTCGACCTGCCTGGTGAACAGAGCGCCCAACATCCCCTACACCACCCCTCGTTGAATCACGCCCGACGGGTCAGGCCGTGATCCCAGGACTGTAACCCCTGGTTGAGGCGATGAGGAGGCGGACAGGACGTCAGTCCGTCAGACGCCGGGAAATTTTCGGGAGTTGAACCCACCTGCCTGGTTTTCAGCAAGGAACCTTGTGGACATAGGACGTGAAATCTCTCCTGTGCAAGGTGGAGGTCTAGCCTCCGTCTGATCTTTCGGGTTAACTGACGGTCGGCCGAGCACCACGGCGTCCGCGCGTTCAAGTCCGCTCGCGACCGCCGATTCCACCGGAACGACCTTTCCCCGGTTGGCGGTTCGCGCAGTTCCCGGCCCCTCGGTCGCACATCATGTTCAGCGGGGGTAGAAAATGCTTGAAGGCAGCTTCACCGAGGATTCCTCGGACGACCACTGTCGACTCAGAGATCAACTCCTCTCTCCTGAAACCGTGTTGGCCGAGCCCGCCGTGGGCTTCCCGGCCAAGGCGGCAGACTTCCCCGGGGAGATCCTCGACGGACTCGACGGAGACCTCCTGCGGCACGGGCTCGGAGTCGTCCGGCTGGACGAGCCGCTTCCCAACGACGCCTTCAGGAAACTGGGTTCGGCACTGGGAACCGCCATACCCGAGACCGCCCCGGCCGTGCAGCCCTACGTGGAGGACGGCGTCGTCCTCAATCTCCGGGCCGACGCCGGGACGACGCAGGACGTGTCCCTCCAGCCCTTCGCCAGTAATCGCCTGTCCCTGCACAGTGAGGGCAGCGGGCGCTCCGTCGCGGACCAGCCCCGTTACATCGTGCTCATGTGCGTGGAACCGGGCGACGCCTCCGCCTCCACCGTCCTCGTCCCCATGGACGAGGTCGCCGCAGGCCTGAGCGGCGAGGACCTCCGCCTGCTCCGTGCCACTCGCTACGCCGACGCCCCCGGCGTCCCTGCCGTCGTACGGTCCCGCGGGGACCACACGGTCTTCTCCTTCCGCGACTTCCAGCAGGACACCCTGCGATGGGTCTGCGAGGCGGACGGCGCTTCGCCGGAAGCCGTCAACGGCGCCCTCGGCCGCCTGCTCGCCCGCATGTACGAAGCGAGGGGCGCCTCGGGCGTGGTCTGGTCCCGCGGGCTGCTCGTCGTCATCGACAACACCCGGTTCTTCCACGGACGCACGGCGGGGCTGCCCCGAGCCGCGGCCCGGACGCGCCACCTCAAGAGGCTCCGTATCCGCTGAGGCGTCCCGTCTCGTCCCGTCCCGCCCGTGGGTACGCACGCGCAGCGTCCGGAGCGCCACCTACCGGGCTCCTCTTCTCTCCCCTTGGAGACGGTATGCCCCTGTTCGACATCTCTCCGCCGGTCCGTCCGATCAGCCTGCCCCGCGAGGTGCACGACGAGGCCATGAACGCTCGGCCCACCACCCCTCCGGCCGGCCTGTTCACCCCGGTCGTGGACGACGCCACGCTGGAGGTCTTCCAGCGGGCCGTCGACCCGGAAGACGCCTACGAACTGCGCGACCTCTGGCTCGGCCGGGTCGAGCACCGCCTCGGCACCCGGACCCTCCGCCCCGAACAGGCCGAACGCTGGCGGAACTCGACCGTCCGCCGCCAGGTGACCGCCGAGGAGGTCCTCACCTCGCGGGCGACCGTCCGCTTCGTCAAGGAGCTCTTCAACTCCTACTTCCGCGACGACCTCTACGGGCGCCTCCGGCCGGACGCGCGGTACATCCTCTCCGGCGGCTCCGTCGACGAGGAGCAGTGGGGACTTCCCGAGACCATCAAGGACACCCTCCGCTACGCCCTTTCCCGCGACTGGTACGGATACTCCGACTCCTGCGGACGCACCCCGGCGCGCGAGGCCGTCGCCGCCTACGAGAGCGCCCGGATCGCGGACGTCACGTACACCGCCGAGAACGTCGCCCTGACCATGGGCGGCACCTTCGCCGTCAGCTCCCTCGCCGACTTCGTCCTGTCGGGCTCCACGCACACCTCCCCGGCGCTGTGCGCCATTCCCAACTACCCGCCGCTGGTGGAGGCCATCGCCCGACGGACACCGGTGCGCCTGGTCCCGGTCTCCTCGGACGGCGGCGTCATGTCGGTCGACCCGATCATCGCCGCGCTGACCCCCGACACGCCGTTCGTGATGCTCCAGACGGCGGCCAATCCCACGGGTGCCGGTGTGCGCGAAGCCGACCTGGAGCGGCTCATCCGCGCCGCGTCGCCCAACACCATGATCCTCCTGGACGAGTGTCACGAGTGGCTGGGCCCCAAGCGGGAGTTCGGAAAATTCCGTGCGGCCTCCAACGTCATCCGGGTCTCCAGCCTGTCCAAGAACTGGTCGGCCCCCGGCGTGAAAGCCGGCTGGATCGTCGCGGACGCGGCGTTCATCGCCTCCTACTACGAGTACGCCTCCACCAGCTTCGGCGGCCCTCCGTCGTTCCTGTACACCGCCATCGAGGTCCTCGCCCGCATGGAGCGCTGGTTGATCACCGGGGTCACCGAGGTGGGCGCGGCCGAACTGGCCGAGTTCGAGGAGACCTACGAACTCGGGCGCGCAGGGCTCCAGTCCGCCTACGACAGCTATCGCCAGGAACGGGACTCCCGCGAATCCGCGCTCACCACCCTGCGCGACGCCAGCGTTGGCCGCCTCGTCGAGGTCGCGCACGTCCTGCGGCCCGAGTACTCCATCAACACGGCCGCCGTGTTCGACCGCTGGGACGACTCCTACCTCTGCTTCCGTGAACTCCTTCGCGAGACGGGCGTGTCGGTCTACCCCGGCATCCTCAACTTCGGCTTCGGCAGCGGCGTCGTCCGGTTGACCACCGCGCGCTCCTGGACGGACCTGTCGCCCGCCTTCGACCGGATCCGCGCCGTCGTCCGACGGGACGAGGTCGTCCATGCCTGAATTCCACCTCCCCGCCGGGCGCAGGACCGTCATCGGCATGATCCACCTCCAGCCGCTCCCCGGCACCCCCTTCCACGAGGAAGGAACCTTCCGGGACATCCTGGAGACGGCCGTGGCCTCCGCCAGGGCGCTCGCCGACGGCGGCGCGGACGGCTGCCTGATCCAGACCGCCGACCGCGTCTACACCGTCGAGGACGTCAGTGATCCGGCGCGCACGGTCGCGATGGGTCTGATCACCGACGCCGTCGTCCGGGCCGTGGCCGACACGTCTGGTTTCCTCGTCGGTGTCCAGATCATGCGCAACGCCATCAGCGCGTCCCTCGCCGTCGCCAAGGTGTCCGGAGCCCACTTCGTCCGGGCCACCGCACTCGTCGGAATGACCCTCAGCCCGCACGGCATGGTCACCCCCGACCCGCTCGCGGTCGCCGAGTACCGCAAGCGGATCTCCGCCGGGGCCGTGGGGGTGATCGCCGACGTCGACTCGATGCACTTCCGCTGGTTCGGCGGGGAGAAGTCCACCGGAGAGGTCGCCCGCGCGGCCCGCGGCGTGGGGGCCGACGCCGTCACCCTCGCAGACCCCGACGAGGCACGTGCGCTGGAGCTGATCGCCTCCGTCCGCCGTGCCGCCCCCGGCCTCCCGGTCGTCCTCGCCGGCCACACCGATCATGACAACGCCGCCCGGTTGCTCGCCGAAGCGGACGGTGCCT
This sequence comes from Streptomyces sp. NPDC031418, assembly GCF_055581605.1. Taxonomy (NCBI): domain Bacteria; kingdom Bacillati; phylum Actinomycetota; class Actinomycetes; order Kitasatosporales; family Streptomycetaceae; genus Streptomyces; species Streptomyces sp. NPDC031418. The sequence continues at coordinate 81,577 of NZ_JBVIJC010000023.1, read as the reverse complement.
TCGTCGGCACCTGCCTCGAAAAGGGAGGCTGGGGAGGCCGGATCGACGTTGACCGGGTCCGCGCCTACGTCGACATCGCCCGCTCCCTGGAGTCCCGATGACCGCCCCGGCCGGCCCGCCCGCGGTACTGGACCCCATGGACAGCGCCGTCCTCGTCCGCCAGAGCGGGCGCCTCGCCGCCGACCTGCGTGACCTCGTCGGGTTCCTCCCCGACCGCGTGGACACCGCGTGGCGCGAGCTGTACGACCCGGACGGCGCGGCCGGGACCGTCCGCTCCGTGTGCCTGGTCGGTGACGGCGACTCCCTGCACGCGGGCACGGCCGCCGAGGCCGCGTTCGAGTACCTCGCGGACCTGCCCTGTGAGGTCCAGCCCGCTCAGCGCTTCCTCGGATACCACGTGCGCACGGCCGCACCGGGCACCCTCGTCGTGGCCGTCTCCGCCTCCGGCCGTACCGAACGCGTCCTCCAGGGCGTCGCCGAGGCCCGCGCCCGGGGCCTTCGCACCCTCGGGATCAGCGGATCGGCCACCAGCCCGCTCGCCGACGCCGCCGACACCCACGTCACCGTCGGCCTGCCCGACCCCGAGCCGTCCCCCGGCATCCGCACCCACCAGGCGAGCCTGGTCGCCCTGCTCATGCTGGCGCTTCGCCCCGCGGAGACCACCCGCGGCGCGGACTGGGCCGCCCGGGCCCGCGCCGAACTCCTCGGCCTTGCCGATGGTGTCGCCGCGACCGAGGCCGCCGTCCGCGAGCGGGCTTCCGGATGGGGACGGACGCTGACCGACGCCCCCGTGATCGCCGTCCTCGGCACCGGCCCGGCCGAAGGCACGGCCGGCTACGCCGCAGCCAAGATCGTCGAGGGCGCCGGAGTCCACGCGTACGGCCGCGACCTGGAGGAATGGTGGCACGTTGAACGCTTCGCGGGCCCCCTGGACACCCCTGTCGTGGTACTCGCTCCGCCCGGCCCCTCAAGGGCCCGCGCCCTGGAACTCGCCGAGCGCGCCCTCGCCCTCGGCCGGCGGGTCGCCCTCGTGACACACCCCGAGGGGACGGAGCACCTCGACGACCGGATCGTCCTCCTCCCGGTGCACGGCACCGCCCGCGAGGAGTTCGCCCCGCTGCTCCACCAGACCTTCGCCGCCCACCTGGCTTTCGGGCTCGCCCGCGGGCTGGGACGCAGCCCGTTCCAGAGGCACCGCCCGACCGGTCCCGCCCTCCGCTGACACCGCGTCCGCCCGACCCCGTCGACACGTTCACCAGCACACACCGAGGAGACACCGATGGACACCGTCTTCGATCCGAACAAACACGTCCGGAACATCTACACCTCGCCCGAGGTCAAACTGGTCAACTCCCGTAACGAGATCATCCCCGGCATCCTCGGCACGGTCGGAGCCGGCGAACTGATCGAGGGCGGCGTGCCCATCGGAGCCGACCGCATCATCATGGAGACCGGCTCCCGCTTCGACCTGCACACGCACCCCGGCGCACACATCCTCTTCGTCCTCAGCTCCCGCGGCTACATCCACATCAACGGCGTGGACTACGAGATGGGCGCCGGCGACACCGTGTTCGTCCCCGCCAACTACGCGCACGGCGTGAAGACCAACCTGCACGTCCCCGAGCCGCTGGAGATCCTGGCCTTCGGCGTGCCGCACATGCCGCTGGAGTCCGCCGAACGCATGACCCTGGTGGAGGAGTGATGACCGAACCCCGTGGCGACCGGGCCACGGCGCACGGAGGGCTCCCGGCCGACCCTGACCTGGCAGAGGTTCTCGACGTGGTCTTGGACGTGGTCCGCGGACTCCTGCCCGAACCGGTGTCGCCCTGGGGCCCCGAGCAGGCCGACGTCTCCCTCGCGGACCTCGGCTTCGACTCCCTGCGCACCGTGAAGCTCCTGGTCGCCGTCGAGAACGCCTTCGACATCGAACTGCCCCAGGAGCAGATCACCGCCGACACCTTCCGCACGGCGCTCACCCTCGCCCACGCCGTGGACAAGACCCGGCACGCGCATGGGTGACCCGACCAGGACCGATCAGGACCTCGCCCGCCGGTACAGGGGAACGCCGTTCCCCGCCGCGGCGGGTGGGCTCCGCTCGGTCCTCGACCACCTCGACCGGCACGCCCGGGAACGCGGCGGGGAACCGTACCTCACGACCCCCGCCGCCGACGGCACCGCACGGACGCTGACGTACGCGGAGCTCGAACGGTACAGCCGCCGCACCGCCCACTGGCTGGACACGGTCCTCGAGCTGCCGGCCGCCGGGCCCGTCGGCCTGGCCCCGGTCAACGACATCCCCTCGGTGATCGCCTTGTTCGCCGCGCTTCGCTCCGGCAGGCCCGTCCTCGTGCTCAACCCGGCGGACCCGGTCGCCCGGGTCGCCGAGCAGACGGCGGCCCTCGCCGTCGAGGCGATCGTCACCGGTCCCGGCACGGCCGCCGACCGGTTCCCCGGCACCGCCACCGCCCCCGACCCCGAACGGCTGCCCGACCCGCCCCCCGGCTGGTCCCCGCCGCCCCCGCGGCCGGACGCCGACATGCTGTACTTCGGCACCTCCGGGTCCACAGCGGCCTCCAAACTGGTCGCCCAGACCCACGCCAACGCCGTCGCCAACGCGGACGCCATGATCCGGCACCACGGACTGCGCCCGGGTGACACCTTCCTCGGCTGCCTGCCCATCCACCACGTCAACGGCGTGCACCTGACGCTCATGGCCACCTTGGCCGCGGGCGCCCACGCGGTGCTCGCCCCGGGCTTCGACCCGTTCCGCTACCCGGAGCTCCTGACGCTCTACCGGCCGCGGGTCGCCAGCGTGGTCCCGAGCATCCTCGACGCCCTGTCCGCCGTGTGGCGCCGCCGGACCCTGCCCGGGGGCTTCTCGCACTTCGTCACCGCCGCCGCCCCGCTGGCGGCCGAGACGGCCCGTGCCGTCCACACCAGGATCGGCGCCCGCGTCCTCCAGGGATACGGCCTGACCGAGACCACCAACTTCTCCACCACCATGCCGCGCGACATCAGCGACGCCGCCTACCGGCGCCTGCTGCTCGACGCCGACATCCCGACCGTCGGCGTCGCCGTCCCCGGCAACGAGGTGGCCGTACTCGGCCCGGACGGCCGCCGCGCCCGCCCCGGCGAACCGGGGGAGATCTGCATGCGCGGCCACAACGTGATGTCCCGCTACGCGGGCAACGCCGAGGCCACCGCCGAGGCGTTCGCGGGCGGCTGGTTCCACTCCCAGGACCTCGGCCACGAAGTCCTGGACGAGGAGACCGGGCGTACGTACTTCGTCCTCACCGGCCGCAGCAAGAACATAGCCAAGGTACGCGGCGAGGCCGTGTCGCTGGAGGAGATGGAACGGGCTCTGCGGCGCCTTCCCGGTGTGCTGGACGCGGCCTGCGCCGCGGTCCCCGACCCGCTGCTCGGCGAGACCGTGGCGGTGGCCCTGCACGCCCCCGACACGATCGGCGACGACACGGTCCGCACACACCTGCGGGCGCACTTCGCCGAGGCGGTGCAACCCGGCCGCATCCTGCGGGTGCCAGAGGTCCCCCGGACGGCCACCGGAAAGATCCTCCGGCCGGCCCTGCGGGACCTGCTGGCGCCGCCCCCGCACTGACCCGCGCCCGCCTCGCCTTTCGCTTCCCCTCCGTCCTCCGTTTTCCCGACCCCGACTTTGGATCCCGAGGCACGACCATGACCATGCTGACTCCTCACGACCCCCAGACAGGCCAGCCCCGCCCGGCCTACCAGGCCGCGCGCGAGAAAGAGATCACGGCCGCGGTCGAAGCCGCGGCGGCGGCACAGCGCGGCTGGGCCGCGCTCCCCCCGGGGCAGCGTTCCCGGCGCATGCTGCGACTGGCCGACCGCATCGAGGACCGCGCGGAGGAGTACGCCGCCACTCTGCGGGCCGGCACCGGGAAGCCCTGGGAGGAGGCGCGGGGCGAGGTGGCGGGCTGTGCCGACGTCCTCCGCTTCTACGCGGGCGCCGCCCGCACCGAGGTCTCCCCGGCGGCCGGCCGGCGCATGGCCGACCGCGAGAGCTGGGTGCGCTGGGAACCGCTCGGCGTCGTCGCCGTCGTCGTCCCCTGGAACTACCCGCTGATGATGGCAATGTGGCGACTCGGCCCGGCCCTGGCCGCCGGGAACACCGTCGTCCTCAAGCCGGCCGAGACCACGCCGGACACCGCGCTCCTCCTCGGCGAGGACGCCGCCGGACTCCTCGGTGACGACGTCGTCCGCGTCGTCCCCGGGGACCGCGAGACCGGCGTCCTGCTCGTGGAGTCCGGCGTCGACGCCATCGCGTTCACCGGAAGCACCGTCGGCGGCCTGGACGTCGCCTACCGCGCCGGACTGCGGCCGTTCAGCCTCGAACTCGGCGGCAACTGCGCCGCCTTGGTGCTGCCCGACGCCCCCGCGCACACCTGTGCCTCGCTGGCCGCCGCCTCGGTGTTCAACGCCGGCCAGAGCTGCGCCGCCCCCGCACGGGTGATCACGCTCCCCGAGAACCACGACGCCGTGGTGGAGGGCCTGGCCCGGGAGATGGGCCGCAAGGTCGCCGGGGTCGACTTCGGCCCGCTCAACAACCCCGATCAGGCCGCCCGGTACGACCGCATCCTGGCCTCGAGCCGTGCGGGCGTCCGGCACACCGGCCGGATCGAGCCGGGGCCGGGGTGCGAGGGCGGCTACTGGCGGCCGTCCGTGGTCCTCGCGGACCTTGCCGAGGACGACCCGGCCGTGGTGGAGGAGGTCTTCGCGCCGGTGCTGACCGTGCAGCGGGCCCGGGACGTCGCGCACGCGGTGGAGCTCGCCAACGGCGTGCGCCAGGCGCTGGCCGCCAGCGTGTGGTCGTCGGACGTGTCCTCCGCCCTGACGCTGGCGGGCGAGCTGGACGCGGGAGAGGCTTGGGTCAACTGCCACCTCGACCAGACCCCCGAACTCCCGCACGGCGGACGCAAGTCGTCGGGTCACGGCACCGACTTGAGCGTGCTCGCCCTCACCGAGTACCAGCGGCCCAAGTGTGTGACCGTGCGTGTGGGGTGAGCGGCTCCGCCCGCTGGGCCGCCCCATGCTGAGGGGGGCCACCGGAGATGATTCGGTGGCCCCCCTCGCGGTGTCTCCTGCGCGATGTTCCCTGCGGGCTCAGCGGGCCGGGGCGAGCAGGCCGGCAGCGAGCTCGGCCGCTCGGGGCGCCCCGCCCTCGGCGAGCATCGCGTCCCGCAACCGCGCGCAAGCGGCCCGGTGCGCGTCGTCGGTCAGGACCCGGTCCACGGCCTCGCGCAGCAGCTCCGCCGTGACCGTGCCGTAGGGGTCCCGTATGTCCCAGAGGGCCACCGCGGCACCGCCCTCGACCGCTGTGGCCGCGTTGGCGAACTGGTCCCCGGCACCCGGGACGGACACCATCGGGACGCCCGAGAGGATGCTCTCGGTGGTCGAGTTCATCCCGTGGTGCGTGATGAAGGCGTCGGCGTACCGCTCGAGCAGCTCGCGCTGCGGGACGAAGTCCCGGACCAGGAAGTTCGCCGGCCAGTCGGGCTCGTCCTCGGCGGCCAGCAGCGAGCCGACGGCCGTGACGACCAGGAGATCCTTCCGATCGCCCAGCGCCGTGGTCAGCCGGTCCAGCATCGCCATCAGGAACTCACGGCCGGTGGCCGCGCCGCCGACGGGGCTGCGGAAGCGGAAGTCCGTCAGGACCGTGCCCAGGGAGAACAGCACCACGGACCGGCCGGCCCGCCGCGCCTCGTCGAGCCTCCCGAAGGGGAAGCCGGAGGAGTCGTGCCGGACCCGCGCGTCGTTTCGCACCGGCCCCGTGAGCGCGGTGCCGGGCATGTAGCGGCCTGTTCCCACGGAGGCGCCGACGTGCACGCAGGTGCCCCGATACGGCTCCAGCACCTCCGCCAGGCGCGGGGTGTCCGGTCCCGGCTCGCGGGAGAGCTCCCGCGCGGCGGTGACTACGGAGAGGTCCCGGGACGGGAACAGCACCGGCAGCAGGCCCTCGCCCAGCGGGTCCACGCCGTACCGCGCCCGGTACTCCCCGTTCGCCCGTACCAGTTCCGGGTGCGGGCGTCCGTGCTGCACGGCGAAGTCCTCGCCGAGGGCCCCGTAACCGGGGAAGGTCACCAGGGAGACGGACGGGACACCGTGGATCCGTGCCGCGAGCATGCCGTGGATGCCGAACACGTCGTAGAGGATGACGTCCGGCCGGAAGGCGGCCACGGCCCCTTGATACGCGTCGCTCACGGTCAGCGGGTGGACGAAGCTCTTGAAGGGAAGGTCCCCGAGGCCATCGGGTGTCGGCGGCAGGGGCACCGAGGGGACAGGCGTGTAACCGGCCCCCACGGACGCGAAGGCGTCCGCGAGGGAGTCCGGACCGAAGCCGCGGACTTCGGTCACGTCCGGCCGGAGGACCAGCTCCTCCACGATCGCGAGCAGGGGGTTGACGTGCCCGATCGCGTCGATCGGGAGTACCGCTATCCGCATGGTCCGCCTCAGCCGACGACGGTCAGCGGCAGCGGGCGACGGGTCTGGATCGCCGCCTCGATCCGGGGCGTCCGGTAGTCGCGGCCGGCGCAGGAGCCGCAGGCCGTCAGGTGGGTGTCACGGGCGTACAGCGCGCGGATCTGCTTGCGCAGCTCCGTGCCGGACAGGTCGCCGGTCAGGTCGATCACCTCCTCCGGCGCGTCGGGGACGGCCTTGAGGTTGTGGGCGTTGGCGGAGAAGGGACAGCGGTACAGCTTGCCGTTGAGGAGGGTGACGATGTCGTTCACGCAGCAGTTGCGGAACATGTCGTCCAGGACCTCGGCGCTGCGCGGGACGTAGCGGATCCGGCCCGAGTCCGTCCATACGGGGATCTTCGAGAAGTGCGTGATCCCCTCGGCGGTGAGGGTCTCCTGAAGCGCGTCGAGCTTCTTGGAGTGCTCGCCGTAGTTCGTGATCTCGACGACGACCTTCTCGTCGCGCAGGCAGTCGAGGTTGGCGCCGCGCGGCACGATCGTGCCGTTGGTGTAGACGACGACCTTCTCGACCACCTCGTAGGCGACGAGTTGCTCGATCACCCGGTGAACCCGGGGGTTGACGAAGGGTTCGCCGCCCAGGACGCGGAACTCGTAGATGCCGTCCACGCTTTCCATGATCCGGTCGACGGCGCTCGCCAGCAGCTCAAGGTCGCTGTGGCGCGGCTTGGTGTAGTACTGCATCAGGTTCGAGCAGTCCTGGCACTTCATCGAGCAGGCCTCGGTGACCACCACGTCGAGGTACTTGAGGATCAGGGTGTCCTCGGCGTGCTCGCGGTCCTTGCGGGTCTCGTGCTTGTGCAGTGCGGCCTTGCGCTCCATCAGCACCGGGCTCATACCGGTGTCCGCCTCGGAGCCGGAGAAGTCGAACCCGTCGAGGAGGTCGACGCAGTCCTGGATGCGGGTGAAGCCGGCGCCGCGCACGCGGTCGGTCATCGTCTTCAGATAGTTTCCGCAGAGGAACACGATGCCGTCCTCGGCCAGTTCGGCGATGTCCGCGACGGACCGCACGGGGAGGCCCCGCAGGACGGTGCCCTGCTTGGACTTCCGCCCGTCCGCGAAACAGGTGACGGTCACTCCCAGGCGGGTCAGGACGTGGTGGGCCAGGACGCCGATGTCTCCCGCGCCGAAGAGGACGACGGGTCGAGGATCGGCCAGCAGGCTCCGGATCACGGGCGGGGGCGTGTACTCGATCATGGCGCGGCCTTCCTCACGGCAAGGGTTTTGTGGAGGTGTACGAAGCGACGACCCGTGTCGTCGGAGTGCACCGGGCCGCACTGCTCGAAGCCGAGCGATGCGAGCAGGGCACGGGTGTCCCGAAGGTCCGGGTTGGCCTCTGCCCGGAGCGCGTCGGCCCCAAGCGACGTGGCGAGGCGGATGGCCTCCCGTAGGCAGCGGACGCCGACCAGGGAGCCGGCGACGAGGTGGTCGGGAGCGACGGCGAGTCGGCTCAGATAGGCGGGGCGGTCGGCGTGTGGCTGCCCCGGGGGCTCCACGGCGCGCGGCCTGGTGCTGAGGGTGAACATGCCGACGGCCCGGCCGTCCTCACGCAGCAGCCGGACCCGTCCCCCCGCCATGAGGGCCGCGGTGGTCTCCATGCGCCGCACCGGCCGGGGGGTGCCCGTGGCCTCCGCCTGGTGGGCGTCGCACGCCTCCAGGAGGGTGTGCACCTCGACGGCGTCGGTGGCGTCTTCCCAGTCGGCGGTCATCCGACGACGGTGCGGGTGTCCCCGTCCACGACGATGGCCTGTCCGTCCTTCAGGGCGACGAAGGGCACGTGATGCTCGATGTAGTACTCGACCAGCCGGTCGATCTCCTCGGACTCGGGGTGGTCCGAGCGGTAGTGGGGGGCGATGGCGAAGGGCAGCAGGCCGAGGCACTCCCAGTCCATCGTCGTGCCCTCGTAACCGGCTGGCACGAGCTCTGGGTCGTCCACATCGCCGCGGATGCCGTGCAGGTCCGGCCCGAGCAGGCAGGGGCCCGCGCTGTAGCCGGCGTAGACGACGGCCTCCTCCTCGATCAGCCGCTTCAGGACGTGGTCGGCGCCGCTCGCCTGGAAGGCGCGCCGCAGGACGAACACGCTGCCGCCCCGGACGTAGACGCAGTCGGCCGTGGAGAGCACCTTCTCCAGTTCCTCGGCGCGCCCGAAGTAGTCGCGGAGGTCGACCTCGAACGGGTCGAGGCCGATGCCGGAGAGCTCGTCCAGCTCGCGCTGGAGGGACGCGGCCCGGGCCTCTTCGTCCTTGTAGTCGTCGGCGTTGAGGATCAGGGCGGTGCGACGGCCGCCGTCGCCCAGCAGACGCAGCAGCTCCTCGGGCCTGTTGCCGATCCGGAAGGAGGACAAGTAGAGCTTCATGCGGGCACGTCTCCGATCGTGTGGAACTCGTGGATGGTCCGGTGACGGTAAGTCTGGCCCGGATCCAGGCGCGCCGAGGGGAAGTCGGGACGATTCGGGGCGTCCGGCCAGGCACCCGTCTCCAGGCACAGGCCCGCCCGCGGACGGTGGAAGTGATCGCCCGAGTAGACGCCGACGCCGCTCTGGTCGGTACGGACGCGCATGGCCCGGCCGGACGGCCGGTGCACGACCTCGGCGGCCCAGGCGGGGTCGTCGAGGACGAAGAAGTTGTCGAGGCGGGAGGCGTCCAGCCGGCGGCCGCGTGTGTGGTCGAGCGGGGTGCCCGCGACCGGTCGCGGCGGGCCGGCCAGCGGCATCAGGCGCTCGTCGAAAGCCACGTACCGTGTGGAGTTCAGGGTGAGCTCGTGGTCGTCCACGGTCCGCCCCTGGCCGCCGAGGTTCCAGAACGCGTGGTTGGTGAACCCGACGATCGTGGGGGCCGTGGTGGTCGCCCGGAAGTCGAAGGTCAGCCGGGACTCGGCGTCGATCTCGTAGCGCACCTCGGCGGCGAGCGCCCCGGGATAGCCCTGGTCGCCGTCCGGGCTGTCGAGGCGCAGGGAGAGCACGAGGCGGTCCGGGAGCACCCGCGGCTCGGCCCGCCAGACGTGCTTGTCGAAGCCCAGTGAACCGCCGTGGAGGTGGTGCCCGTCGTCGTTCCGGTCCAAGTCGTAGACGTGTCCGTCGAGTTCGATGCGTCCGCCGGTCACGCAGCGGCAGTAGCGTCCGACGGTCGCGCCCACGTAGGCGTTCAGGGCCGGGTCCTCGTAGGACCGCAGATCGGGCAGCCGTACGACGACGTTCTCCGAACGGCCTTGCCGGTCGGGCACGTTGACCTCGACCAGAGTGGCTCCGTACGTCCACACCGTGATGGCCAGGCCGTTGCCTGAATCCAGCGTGTAGGCATCGACCTCGGCGGGTCCTTGCATCGCGTGTCCGGTGGTCATTCCGACTCGCTCGCGCAGGATCCTCAAATGCTCCCCCTGGCCTGGATTAATGGCGGCGACGGCTGATTGGATCACTCAACTCGGGCCAAGGCAAGGGTCTTTCAATATCATGATCGGTCTCGTACAGTTGCCGCCAGCACACGCTGTGGGCCGCCAGGGGGAACAAGTGATCAGATTCGGGGTCCACTCCGGACAGCAGTACGAGAAATTCGACGACTGCCTGGAACTGTGGACCCGGGCCGAGGAACTGGGCTACGACTGGGTGTCGCTCTTCGACCACCAGCGTCCCCCGCTCGGTGGCCCGGACGGTCCTTGCTTCGACGGTCCGACCCTGCTGGCGGCCCTCGCCGCGCGTACCCGGCGGATCCGCTGCGGCATGCTGGTGTCCGCGGTCACCTGGCGCCATCCCGCGCTGGCCGCCTCCATCGCCGCCACGCTCGACCACGTATCCGGCGGACGCCTGGAGTTCGGCGTCGGCGCGGGAGGCGCGGACCTGGCGTACGAGCAGTACGGCCTGCCATTCCCGGGGACCGGCGACCGCCTGGACATGCTCGACGAGGCGTGCGAGATCATGCGCGGCCTGTGGACCCACCAGCGCGTCGACCACACGGGCAGGCACTATCACCTCACCGGCGCGTGCCTGGAACCCAAGCCCGTGCAGAAACGCTTGCCCTTGGTGATCGGCGGCGGGGGCGAGAAGCGCACCCTGCGGACCGTCGCACGCCATGCCGACGTGTGGAACACGCTCGTCACCGACATCGACACCTACCGCCGCAAGCAGACCGTCCTCCAGGGGTACTGCAAGGAGATCGGCCGGAACCCCGACGAGATTCGGCTGTCGATGACCTTCCGGGTCGTCCTCGGCGCGGACGAGGCCCGAGCCGAGGAGCGGAAGCGGGAGCGCATGGCCCTGCTGCCGGCCGGCTCGCCCGACATCGGCGAGTACCTGACCTTCGGAACGGCCGAGCGGTGCGTCGAAGCGCTCCTGCCCTATGTCCGCCTGGGCGTGAGCGACTTCCTCCTCGGGCTGCGGCCGCCGGTGGACTGGGAGACGATGCGGATCTTCGCCGAGCAGGTGGCGCCCGCGCTCCGGCAGACGGCCGCCGAGCTCGACGGTCCGACATCGTGACCGGAACGGACTTCCAGGTCGTGGAGCTGGCGGATCTCCTGGCGGAGATCGACGCGGACCCCGGGGCCGGGCCGGTGCACACCGCCTGGGACGCGGTGTCCGTCGCGCTGCTGCCGCCCCGGCTCGGCCGCCCGTACCTGCGCCCGGGGGCCTGCCGCGTGGTCGTCGCCTCCGCGGCGGGGCGCCCCGTCGGCCTCCTGCCCCTGCTGCGCGGCACCCCCGGCCAGACCCCTGCCGTCCTGCACGACGCCGGGCCGGAGACGGCCGCCTTCCTGCCCGTGAACCCCGGGGACCTGCTGTTCGTCGGCGGCTGCGTCGACCTGGTCGCCGGCGCCGCCGTGGCAGCGGACCTGACCGACGAGGAGCGGCGCACCGTTCGCCGCGGTCTGGTGGACCGGGCCTGGGACCAGGCCCGCGGCGACGGCCTCGTCCCGCTGTCCCTGCACGTGCGGGACGCCGAGGTGGCCGACTTCCTCGGCCCCGGCCGGCGGGCGGCCGAGATGGGCGTGTCCTGCGTGCTCCGCCTGCCCGCCGACGGGTCCGACGCTTCCTACCTCGCCGGCCTCGGCCAGAACGGCCGCCGCACCGTCCTCAAGGACCGTCGCCAGGTGCTCGAGGCCGGGCTCCGCTCCGAGGTCCGGCCGGCCGAGGCGCTGACGGCCGCGGCCGCGGACCTCGTCGTCGCCGTCAAACGGCGCTACGGCATCGAGGAGCACCCCCGGCTCGTACGCGCCCGGCTCGACCGCTGGGCCGCCGACCCCGCCGGCGAGCGCATCGCCTTCGTCGTGTCCGACAGCACCGGCCCCGTGGCCGTCACCTTCGGCTGCGCACGCGGTACCGGACTGGAGATCTACGAGACAGGCCTCGCCGCCGCGCATCCGCACCGCCACGAGGCGTACGTCGAGAGCCTCTTCCAGGCACCGATCGCCTTCGCGCAGGCCCGCAAGATCACCACGATCGACCTCGGCCTCGACGCGGCCACCCCCAAGACACGGCGCGGGGCGACCCTCGCGCCGACCTGGGCCATTGGGCCCGACCGATGAGGAGACGGACCATGGACATGACGGTTGACGACATCGTGCGGGCCGAGTGGTGCGAGGTGCTCGACGTCACCTCGCCCGCCCCGGGCGACGACTTCTTCGAGGTGGGTGGCAACTCGCTGCTGGCCGTCACCCTGGTCGAGCGCGTCGAGACCCGGCTCGGGGCGGAGGTCGCCCTGGAGGACTTCTTCCTCGACGGCCGCCTGGACACCCTGATCTCCGTGGCCCGCGCCGCGGTGAAGTGAGTCCGCGGAACCATGTCTGCTCCCGCACTGCCCCGGCTCGGGATCTGCCACGCACCGGACGGCGCGGCCAACCTCCGCGAGGTGCTCCGCGCCGCCCGTGACCTGTGCGTCCCGGTGCTCCTGCTCGACGCACGGGTCGCCGCCGGACACCCGGACCTGGTGGCCCTGGCCTCCCGCATCCTGGAGTGCCACATCCTGCCGGCGACCGACGACCCGGAGGCGAACGCCGCCCTGGTGACCGGTCTCGGCCTGGCCGGCGTCACCACCTTCCACGACGACGAACTCGAACGGGCCGACGCGCTGGACCGTGCCGTCCGCCAAACGCCCGCACCGGCAGTCGCGGCCCCCTGGGACAAGCTGGTGCAGCGGCGGGTGCTCCACGCGGCCGGGCTGTGCGCCGTACGCGCCGAGCCCGTCGACTCGGCCGACGACCTCCACCGGGCCTACGCGCTGCTGGGCGGCGCCTGCGTCCTCAAGCCCCGGCGGGCCGCCGGCGGCCGGGGGATCGCCTTCCTGGACGGCCCCGACGACGTCGCCGCCCACGCCTCCGCACGCCGGGTATGGGACGGCATGCTCCTGGAGACCAGGATCCCGGCGGCCCCGCATCCCGCCGGAACTCCCTGGCTCGGCAGCCTGATCTCCGTCGAGACCGTCAGCGTCGCCACCCGCCGGACCCACCTCGGGATCCTCGACAAGCTCCCCGTCGCCGTCGGCCGCCGGGAGGGGCCGGAAGGCACGGACGCCGTGAACGTCCAGGGCGACATCCTGCCCTCGGTGCTCCCCGCCCCCCTGCTGGACCACGCCCGCGAGCTCACCGGCCGGGCCCTGGACGCGCTCGGGGTACGCGACCGCGTCACGCACACCGAACTCCTCCTCACACCCTCCGGCCTGGAGGTCATGGAGGTCAACGGACGCCTCGCCGGACACACCGCCCGCCTGTTCCGGCTCGTGGGCGCCCCCGACCCGGTCCGTACGGCGCTGGCCGCCGCACTCGGCGTGGAACCGGCCGACCACGGGTCGCCCGACGGGACGGCCGCCGGACTCTTCCCCACCTTCCGGCACCGCACCGGTAAGGTCCGCACCGGCCTGCGCCCCCGCGACCTGCGCGAGCTCCCCGGCGTTCAGGCCGTGGACGAACTCGCCCGCGACGGCGACGAGAAGGCGGCCACGCACTACCGCATGGCCAACCTCACCGTACGCGCCGACGACCGCGCCGGCCTCGACCGCGCCGTCTCCTGCGTCCTCGACACCCTCACCGCGGGGTTCGCCGCCCCGGCCGACCCGGACCCTGGCCCGGACAGCACCACGGAGCAACCGACATGCGTCTGAGACAGTCCCTCGAACCGTTCAGGCACCGTCGGTTCACCTACCAGTACGCGGGTTTCACCGTGTCCGTCATCGGCAACACCCTCAGCCAGGTCGCGATCACCGTCGGCCTGCTGGAGGTGACCGGCTCCGGCGCCACCGCCGGCCTCGCCCTCAGCGCCTCCACCGTCGCCCTCGTCGTGTGCATCCTCTTCGGCGGAGTCTGGGCCGACCGCCTGCCTCGGCACCTGGTCATGGCGACGATGGACTGCGTCCGCGCCGGCGCCCAGATCGGTGTCGGCGTCATGCTCCTGACGGACCGTGTCAACGTGCCCGGACTGCTCCTCCTCCAGGTGTGCTTCGGCGCCGCGCAGGCCTTCCACCTGCCAGCCTCCTCCGGCCTCACCCGCTTCACCGTCCCCAAGGACCAGCTGCAACGCGCCAACACCCTCCTCTCCTTCTCCCGCAGCATCTCCGGGGTGCTCGGACCGCTGCTCGCGGGAGCGCTGATCGCGGCCGCCGGCGCAGGCTGGGCGCTGATCGGCGATGGTCTGTCCTTCCTGGTCAGCGCCTCCTGCGCGGCCCTGATCAAGCTGCCCCGCCGGGAGACCCCGCGCGAGAAGGACGGCACCCTGCGTGAACTCGCGGCCGGTTTCCGGCTGGTCCGCACCACCCCCTGGATCTGGACCAGCATCGTCGGGTTCATGTGTACGCACGTGGCCGTGGCCGTCTTCATGGTCGTCGGACCAGTGCTCGCCGCAAAGAACGGAAGCGGCGTCTGGCAGTGGTCCCTGCTCATTGCCGCCCTCGGTATCGGCGACGTCCTCGGCGACCTGTTCCTGCTCCGCTACCAGCCCCAGCGGCCCATGCTCGTCGCACGGCTCGCCGAACTCCTTCTCGTCCCCATGCTGCTTCTGATCGCCTGGGGCGCCCCGCTCCCGGTCCAGATCGTGGGCGTGGTCCTGGCCGGCGCGGGGATGACCGCCGCCGACTCCCTGTGGTTGACGACCATGCAGCACGAGGTGCCCGAGGACTCCATGTCGAAGGTCTCGTCCTACGACTGGCTCAGCTCGGTCGCCCTGCGCCCCGTCGGCTTCGCCCTCGGCGCCGCCTTCGCAGGCGGCGGCCTGGCCGTCGTCCTCGGCTGCCTGGCCGTGATGGTCCTCGCCTCCCGCCTCGTGAGCCTCGCCTACCCGGGGGTGCGGTCCCTGCGCACCCCGGCCGACGCCATGGCGCACTGACCCCACACCCCGGAGAAACCCATGCATGACGTCGTGTCCGCGATCGAGGAACAGGCCGGACGCGGTCCGGACCGGATCGCCCTGCGCGTGGCCGAGCGGGAGTACACCTACGCCGAACTGTGGCGAGCCGCGGGCGGTGTCGCCGCACGCCTGGGCCCGCGCCCCGGCCGCGTCGGGCTCGTCTTCCGCCGGGAGTTCCCCACCTACGCCGCGTACCTGGGCATTCTCCGGGCCGGTGGCGCCGTGCTGCCGATCGGTCCCCGATGGCCGGAGAAACGGGTCCGGGAGGTCCTGGACCGCGCTGCCCCCGCGAACGTCCTCGTGGACGGCGTCACGGACCCGGCGACGTATGGGGGCGTACGTCTGCTCACCGCGGCCGATCATCTGGAGGGACCCGCTCTCGCCCCGGCGGACGGCGCGGCAGCGCCCGACCAGGAGGCGTATGTGCTGCACACCTCCGGCTCCACCGGACGCCCCAAGGGAGTCCCCGTCGACCACCGGGCGCTCGCCGCCTACCTCACCCACGTCATCGACCGCTACGAGCTCGGCCCCGGCTGCCGGATGGCCCAGGCGGCCGACCTCACGTTCGACGCGTCGGTCTTCGAGATCCTCGCCGCGTGGGCGTCGGGAGCCACCCTCGTCGCCGCCACCGGACGCTCCTGGCGCTCCCCGGTCCGCTTCCTGGCCGAACACGCCATCACCCACCTGGACACGGTCCCCTCGGTGATCGGTCTCGCCTGCCGGATGCGCACGCTCGGGCCCGGAGCCCTCCCCGACCTGCGGTGGAGCATGTTCGGCGGCGAACAGCTCACCTATGACGCGGCCTCGGCATGGCGCGCGGCCGCTCCCGGCTCCGTGGTGGAGAACAACTACGGTCCCACCGAACTGGCCGGCGTCTGCGTCAGCTACCGGCTGCCGGACGACCCCGCGCTCTGGCCCGACACCGGCAACGGCACCGTCCCCATCGGCACCGTCTACCCTCACCTGGAGGAGATCGTCCTCGGCCCCGGGGGATTCCCCGCCGCCGATGGCGAGCTGTGCGTCCGGGGTCCGCAGCGGTTCGCCGGCTACGTCGATCCCGCGGACGACAGGGGCCGGTTCCTGCGTGGCCAGGCCCCCCACGCCCCCGTCGAGGGGCGTCCCGCGCCCGACGACTGGTACCGCACCGGTGACCGCGTCCGACGCCAGGACGGCCTGCTGGTGCACTGGGGCCGCATCGACCGGCAGGTCAAACTCCGCGGCCACCGGGTCGAACTCGACGAGGTGGAGGCGGCCGTGCGCGCCCGGCCCGGGGTCCGCGAGGCCGCGGTCGTCCTCGTCGACTCCCAGCTCGTCGCCACGTACACCACCGATACGGCGGACGGCGTGACCGGCGCCGACCTGCGCGCGCACGTGGCCACGCTGCTGCCCGACTACATGGTGCCCGCCGTCTGGCGGCAGGTGGACGAACTGCCGCTGACGCAGAACGGCAAGCTCGACCGCGCCCTCCTGGAGCGCGCGTGACCGGGCCGGGGGACGTCCGCCTGTCCCACGCCCAGCAGAGGTTCCTGTGGGACGAGGAGATGGCACCGGGCCAGGACGACAACAACGTCGTCCTCGCCTATCACCTCACGGGCCCCGTCGACGCGGACGCGCTGAGCGCCGCCTTTGAGGACGTGCTGCGCCGTCACGAGGTGCTGCGCACCGTCTATCTGTGGGACGTGGCCGCCGAGCCCGTCCAGCGGGTCATGACGGCCGAGGCCGCCGGGATCGCCCTGGAACACGTCACGGTGACCGACCCCGCCCTTTCCCCGGCTGACGTCGCGGCGCGCGTGTGCGCCGACTGGTGGGACAGCCCCTTCGACCTGGAGCTGCGCCCGCCCGTCCGCGCCCGCCTGGCCGCACTTGCCCCGGACTCCTGGCTGCTCTGCCTGAACGTCCACCACATCGCCTTCGACGGACAGTCCGAACTGCTCCTCGCGGCGGACCTCGGCACCGCCTACGAAGCCCGGGCGGACGGCCGGGCACCCGTGTGGGACGCCGTTCCCGGATACGTGGAGTACGCCCGCTGGGAGTCCCACCGGATCCCGGTCTGGGCGGAGAACGACCTCCCGTTCTGGCGGCGGGTGCTCGAGGACCCCGCCCCGGCCCTGCTGGCGCCCCCCGAGACCGACCAAGGCACGCGGGGCGAGTACGAGATCGCGCTGGACACGGCCACGACGGACCGCATCCGGGACGGGGTCCGGGCCGCCCGGTCCATCGTCCTGTCGGCCCTGCTCCATGAGGCGTCCGCCACCGTCGGTGACGTCTTCGGAGTGGACGCCGTGAACCTCGCAACCGTCTCGTCCGGCCGATTCGAGAAGGCACACGCCCCGATCCTCGGCTGCTTCGTCAACCCCCTCGTCCTGCCGCTGCGCGGCCTGAGGACGACGGACTCCGCCGCGCGCCTGACCGAGGTGAACCGGCTGGTGCTCCAGGCGCTGCGGCGGGCCCGCCTCCCCTTCGACCTCATCGCACGCGACCTGGGCATCCAGGCCGCCGACGCGGGCCTCTTCGACGTGATGGTGGCTCTCCAGGCCCCGGAGCCCGGGGGCGTGTTCGCCCCCGGGGTGACGTACCGGCCCCTGCGCGTCAGCGCGCCCCGGGCGGGCTTCGGCCTGATCGTGGAGCTCGAACAGAACATCGCGGGCCACTGGGTGGTGGCCGGCCGCTGGCGGGAGGATCTCGTCGAGGAGCCGGTCGGCCGCAAGGTCGTGGAGTCCCTGACGGAACGGCTGCTCGCCCTCCCCGACCGGGCAGGCATCCGATGACCCGACGGACCGACGGTGCGCGGGTGATCGCGGTCGACGGCGACACGATCCTGCTCCAGGACGGCGCCCGCGGCCCCGAGCTGGCCGACCTGGTGCCGCCGCCCCCGGCCGAGGGCCAGGTGAGGGGAACGGACGCCCAGGGCAGGCCCTACCTCGCCGTGCCGTGCGCCGACGTCCTCCCCGGCACCCGCCGCGCCCGCCTGATCGACGTTCTGGACGAACTGCCCCCGGCGCAGGCCCGCCTCGCGCTCCGCGCCGTCGGATTCCACCAGTGGGTACGCGCCTCCGCGTACTGCCCGCGGTGCGGCACCCCTGCCGGCCTCAGCACCGACGGCCGCTCCCGCTGGTGCGCGTCCTGCGCGACCGAGCACCACCCGCGCACCGACCCGGCCGTGATGATGTCGGTCACCGACGACCGGGACCGCCTGCTCCTTGCACGCCGGGCCGTGGCGCCGCCGGGCCGGATGTCGCCCCCGGCCGGATTCGTCGAGCCCGGCGAGACCGCCGAGGAGGCGGCGGCCCGGGAGCTGCTGGAGGAGGTGGGGGTGCGTACGACGGACGCCACCTACGTCGCCAGCCAGCCGTGGCCCTTCCCCGGCAGCCTGATGCTCGCCTTCGCCCTGCGCGCCACCTCGCCGCGGATCACCGTCGACGGAGAGGAGATCGTCGCCGCCCGATGGTTCACCCGCGAGGAACTGGCGACCGCGATTCGCGAGGGCACCCTGATCCCGCCGCCCCCGGGCTCCCTCGCGGTGAAGCTGGTCAAGCGCTGGTACGGCCCTGGATACGACGCGCTCGCCGGGCGCACCGCGGAGCGCGGTCCGGTGCCCGGGGCGTGAGGTCTGGAGGGGGGCCGTCGGAGAGCCAGGGGTGAACTTTCCGGCGATCCGTCCTCCTTATACGGCGGCACGCTGGGCGTCGGTCGGTGGGCTGCTCGACTTCGTAGACGACGTGGGCGGTCTGCCGGGGCTGCCAGCCCGGGCGAGGTGTCATTCGCGCATATGCACACCCCCGTCATGCATGCCCGTCGGCATGCGCGGGACTACAAACGGCTCATCCACAACTTCGGTCTCACAGCCACCGCTTGGCTGATTCGACGCTGTCTCCGCCGCTCGTGTTGAACGCGATCGCAGCCTTCGGCGCATGACGCCGGACCAGATTCACGACCTGCTCAAAGAGCGGCAGAAGCGGTTCCGGCTTGCGGATCCCACCCCCGATGACGACGACGTCCCAGTCGTGCTCGGACAGTGCTGCGACGATCGCCTGCTCGGCCGACTCATCCAGCTCGATCAGCGTCATGGACGCATCGATGGCGTGTTCGCCGAATCGGGCCAGTTCCTGGTCGAGGGCCGCTCGAAGGGCGTCTCCGTCCAGACCGGGCACGGCATGTGGGTCGATTCCAAGAATGAGAACGCGAGGCATGCCCAGTAGGACGATCAGCCATCCCTCCGGGTTCCCACGTCGCGCGGCCGGTGCCCGATCTCAAGGACGACACCCTGGGGAATTGCGCCGTGTATCGGGAGCACACGTGCGCGGTCACCAGCTGGCGACCGCGCAATGTGATCGCCGAGTGCCTCGCGCGTGACCTGCCGATGTTGATCGTGGCCCTGACTGCCCCGCAGGCGTGTGAGGAGGCGAGCCTGCACGTTCTGCCCGGGCCGGCAGCCAGCCTGGGTATCGCCGGGGGCGATGACCGGCTGCCCCTGCATGACGATGCGTCGACAGCACTCGCCGCCGCCCGTTCAGTAATGTGGGCTTGTCCAGGGCGGCTCGGCATCCAGGGAGCAGATCATCTCTACCGACAATGCCTCACAATCCCAGCCCGAGACAGCAACGCCTGGCGTTGAGAAGGGTGCACGGGCTCAGGGTTCTGTGACCGCTCTGCTGGTGGCGGCCGCTCTCACCTATGCCGTGGACCTCGGCAGCAAGGTTGTGGCCGTCTCGCGGTGGGAAGGTCGGGAGCCCGTTGCCATAGCAGGCCGCGTGCTGACGCTTCAGGTGTTCCGTAACGCGGGTGCGGCTTTCAGCTCGGGCCAGGCTTTCACTGCCGTGTTCACGGCGATCTCGGCCGCGGTCGTCCTGGTCATCGCGCGCGTCGCACGCAGGCTTCACAGCTTTCCGTGGGCTGTCGCTCTGGGCCTGTTGCTCGGGGGTGCGCTCGGCAACCTGACCGACCGGATCTTCCGGGCGCCCGGCGTCTTCCGCGGCCACGTCGTCGACTTCATCTCCGTCGAACACTTCGCGGTGTTCAACCTCGCCGACTCGGCCATTGTCTGCGGCGGTGCCCTGGTGGTCCTCCTGTCGTTCCTGGGCACTTCCCTGGACGGCTCGCCCCCGCACGACCGGCAGAACCGGAGCACTCTCGCTCCGCGATGAGATGCTCCCAACCCGAGAGCTCGACTGCCGCGTAGCGCAGGCCCGGTGCCCCCTTCGGTAAGGGCCCCGGCTGCATGCCCATCCCGCGGCATTCTCGAAGTCCGCCGAGGGATGCTGCGGCACACCCTCTAGCTGGAGGAATTCACCCACCGACTCGCCAGCGAGTGGCTCGCCTACCGTCACCACCGCTGGCCGGCATCAACGAACCCCTACCTGATCGTCCGGCCTGTCGGCGTACAAGTGAACGTGCACCACCGCGTACGGATGAAGGGGCCGTGTCGCTGATCTTGTGATCGGGCGGGTCATGATCTGTGCAGGATACGGGTGCGGAGGTGGTCGAAGTTGGCCCGGCCGTACCCGTCCCTTTTGATCCGTTTGACTCTCGTGTTCTGACCCTCGACCTGGCCGGAGTTCCAGGGGCGGGACAGGCCAGCGATGACGGCGTCCTGGTCCCGGCGAAGTAGACATTCGGACGGTGCACCCACTCCAGCGCGTCGCCGCAGTCCAGGAACGCGGTCACCTCCTCCGGGGGCCAGCCCGCGTTCGCCTCCGATGGCTCACGCGGCTGGGGCCCCAGGCAATCGGGCCCGCCCAGGGGCGAGTTCGGGGCTCTCGCCACCTGCCCCGCTCCTCAGCCGTCAGTCGTACGACGCCAGGGTCGCGTCACCGCGATGGTCGTGAGCGCGGCGAGGCCGGTCAGGCAGAGCCAGGCGAACGTGTCGCCGATCCGGTCGTAAATCGTGGTGGTGCCGTGCGTGGGCACGTAGGCCACCATCGTCTGCTGGTCCGTCGTGAAGTAGTCGGTGGTGGCCAGGACATGGCCCTTGTTGTCGTAGGCGGTCGAGACTCCCCGCGCGTCCTGCCGTACCAGTGCATAGCCGCCCTCAATGGCTCGCAGACTCGCCTTGGCGGTGTGCGCGCCGCCGTACTCCTTCCAGTCGGCGGAGGGCACGAGCATGATGTCGGTCCGCGTCCGCATCATGGCGGGGAAGTCGGCGTCGTAGCAGATGACATTGGCGATGCGGCCGTACGGGGTGTCGGCGACGGGCACACTGCCGTCGCCCGGCGTGAACTTCTCCGAGCCGGGGATGGGGTGCGCCTTCTGGTAGGTCCACAGCACCTTGCCGTGGGGGTCGATGAGCAGCGCCTCGTCGCGGCCGTAGGCGGGGGCGATCGTGCTGTAGACGCGGACGCCGATCTCCAGATAGATCCGGGACCGGCGGGCCTGTTCCTGTGCGGCCGCGATGGCGGCGGGTGCGTGGGACTCCTGGGTCCTGACGGCCTCCTCCGGCCAGATCACGATCTTCGCTCCGGCGGCGGCTTCGCGCCGGGTGGCTTCCAGCAGGTCGTTCTCGACGGCGGTCATGGCGGGCTCCACCTGCGAGGCGGGGGCGACGGCGATGTCGGCCGGCCCGCCGTCGATTCGCCCGAGCGCGGCCTCGAGGGCGTCGGTGACGGTCCGGCTGGGGCTCACCCCGGCGATCCGCACGGTCGTACCCACCGACGAACCGAAGGCGAGCCGGGCTCCGCCGGCGAGCACGACGGTCAGCAGCACCGTCCCGTAGACCACGCCACTGCGCCACGCGGGCCGCTCCCAGATTCGGTTGGCGGTACTCGCGAAGAAGCCGATCAGGAACCCGATCCCCCAGGGCCCGGTGACCGAGACGACCTGCAGGAGCGGGAGGTCGCCGTACTGCGTGACGGCCAGGCAGCCGTACGCCGTGCCGAGCGGGGTCACCATGGTGATCAGGAACTCGGTGGCGGCGAAGGCCGCGGGGAAGGCGAGGGCCGCCACCGCCGGGCGCAGCCGACCGGCCAGCAGCCTGTCAGCCAGGAACGGCAGTGTCTGCAGCGCGGCGAGTGCGATCGCACCCACGACGGCGACGGGGGTGAAGCCGAGCTCCGACTCCTGGATCCAGAAGACGGCGGCAGCGATGTGTGCCAGCCAGATCCACAGCGTTCCTGACCACACTCGGCTCAGGCGGGCGAAGCGCAGCAGGAGCATGGGGAAGATCCAGGCCGCGGCCGCTATGTCCCACCGGCCGCCCACCGCGAACAGCATCGTGCCCATACCGAGCACCAGTAGCCCGTACCGGAGGAGCGCCTTAGAACACCCTTTATTTTTAAAGGAGTTGGCCATGGGAATCTCGCCCTGGAGGGGCGGTGCGGTCGAGACGGCGAGGGGGTTCACCGACGGGAGGTTCGTCATGGCGAAAACGCTAGGCGGGTGCCTCCACGTGGCACGTCCGTCTCCACGGCGATCTCCCGCACGCCCACGCAACTATCGGTGCGCGACCGAGGGACGATCCGCCGGGCGCCCCCGTTCGTCTAGCCTGACGGACCGAGATGGTCATCAACAGGAAAGCCGCGCCACGAGCCGCGCGGCGATGGATAGCCGACCGGCCACGTCTGACGGACGTCGCACTGGGCGGCGGTCTGACGTTGTTCGACGTGGCCACCGTGCTGGACCGCGCACCGGAACCGGCCAGCTGGGGAGTGGCCCTGTGGGGAGCCCAGACCGTTCCGCTGCTGTGGAGGCGGACGCGTCCGCACGCCGTCCTGGCGGCGATGACCTGCCTGTACGTGGCCTTCCAGGTGCTCAGTCCGATTCAGGGCCGCATACCCGGCCCGTTCCTGCTCATGATCGGCGTGTATGCCGCGGCCCGCTACGCGCCGGTCCCGGCGAGCCTGCTGGGAACGCTGCTGTGCCTGGCGTCCACCACCGCCGCCGATGAGCTCACCGGGCACTGGGAAGTCCCGCGCCTGGGATCCCTGGAGCCGATCAGCACCACGACGTTCGTCTTCTTCTTCGGCCTCGCCTGGCTTCTGGGGTGCGGCAGGCGCAGGATCGGCGCCGACGCGGAACGTCTGCGTGAACTCAATCGACGCCTCAAGGCCGAGCAGGAACTCAACGCCCGGCAGGCCGTGGTCACCGAGCGCGCCCGCATCGCCCGGGACCTGCACGATGTGGTGGCCCACCACGTGAGCGCCATCGCCGTTCAGGCGCGAGCCGCCGAGGACGTCATGACACCCGAGTCCGTCCCCGCGGAGGCCGTGCACTGCGCCGGTCTCATCGCGCGGGCAGCCGACACCGCACTCATCGAGATGCGGCGCGTCCTCGGGCTGCTGTCGTTCCACGAACGGGAGCTCACGCCCGAACCGTCCCTCGACCATCTCGAACCACTCATCGAGGCGGCGACGGCGGCGGGCTGCCGAGTCACGTACGCCTCGGAGGTCCGGGCGCAGACCGCGCTCTGCGCGGGCATACGGATCTCGGCCTACCGGATCGTCCAGGAGGCGCTCACAAACGTCATCAGGCACGCCGGTCCCGTCGGCGTGCGGGTCACCGTCGGCGGTGACGACTCCCGCCTCACGATCGAGGTCGCGAACGATCCGGCGCCACCGGGGCACTCACCCGTGCGGGGGACCGGGCGCGGGCTCATCGGCATGCGGGAACGCGTCGCCACCTTCGACGGGGTGCTGGAGGCCGGGCCGCGCGAGGACGGCGGCTGGCGGCTGCACGCGGTTCTCCTCGCGAAAGCACCCCAACCGGCGGAGGCGGACGCATGACCGTCAGAGTGCTGCTCGTCGACGACCAGGAGATGGTGCGGACCGGGCTCCGCCTGATCATCGACCGCCGCGAGGGCCTGTCGGTCGTCGGCGAGGCGGCCGACGGAGAGCAGGCCGTCGCCCGCGCCCTCGAGCTCCGGCCCGACGTCGTGCTGATGGACGTCCGCATGCCCGGCACGACCGGCGTGGAGGCCACGCTGCGCATCACCACTCGCTGGCCCGGGCCGGGTCCGGCGCCGCGCGTCCTCGTGCTGACCACATTCGACCTGGACGAATACGTGCATGCCGCGCTGCGGGCCGGGGCCGCCGGCTTCCTGCTGAAGAACAGCCCGCCCGATCAGCTTGCCCAGGCCATCCGCTCAACTTCCATAGGGGAGGCTGTACTTGCCCAGAGCGTGACACGCCGCCTGATCGACACGGTCACCGCCCTGCCGGCCGCCCTGCTGCCCAACACCCCGGCTCCCGTCCTGCACGAGGGCGAACTCACGGATCTGCTGACCGAGCGCGAACTCCAGGTCCTCGTGCTGGTCGCCCAGGGCCTGTCCAACGCCCAGATAGCCTGGGCCCTCGACCTCAGCGAGGGGAACGTGAAGAGCCGCGTCAACCGCATCCTCACCCGCCTCGGCCTGGAGAACCGGGTCCAGGCCGCCGTCCTCGCCCATCAGAAAGGTCTGGCCGGAATCATCCGGATGCCACCCGGAACCTGACGTAGCCTCAACTGCCCGACAGACCCGGGTCAGGTCTGCCTCGCAAGCACAACTCGCATCACCTCGGCGAGTACCCGTTCCAGATCCACGGCACCCCGCTGACTCTGTCACTGATCTAGCGATCGAGCGGGTGCCGTCGGTGATTCCTGCCACCGTGTCCCGGGTGTCCTTCGGGGAGTCTTGAGGCGCTTCTTCCTCATCTGGCCGGTGTCGTGGTCGGGTTGAGCAGTCGGTGGGCGAGATCACCATGCATGCCCGCGTGCGCGCGGCCGAAGGGCGGTGCCCGCACTGCGGCAGGGCATCCCGTCGGGTGCACGGCCGGTATCTGCGGCGGTTGTCAGATGCGGCGATCAGCGGAGCCCGGGTGGTGATCGAGCTGCTGGTGCGCCGGTTCCGGTGTCTCAATGCCGCGTGCGCGGCCGTGACGTTCGCCGAGCAGGTCGCCGGGCTGGCCAGCCCGCATGCCCGCTTCACCCCGCTGTTGCGCGGGACGCTGATCAGCATCGCGGTCGCTCTGGCCGGGCGGCCGGGGAGCCGGCTCGCGGTGGCCCTGGGAGTCCCGGTGGCGAAGGACACGCTGCTACGTCTCCTGCGAGCCCTCCCCGAGGAGCCGGCCGGGCAGGTCAGGGTACTGGGTGTCGATGGTTTCGCACTCCGCAAGGGCGACTCGTACGCGACGATCCTGGTGGATCTGGAACGGCGGCGGCCCATCGACGTGCTGCCGGGACGCGACGCTGAACCGCTGGCCGCCTGGCTCAGCGGCCACCCCGAGGTGTAGATCATCTGCAGGGACCGCGGCGGGGCCTACGCCGAAGGCGCCCGGACCGGCGCCCCGCAAGCGAGGCAGATTGCCGACGCCTGGCACTTGTGGAAGAACCTCGGCGAAGCCGTCGAGAAGACCGTAGGAGCCCACCACGCCTGCGTCCGGACGGTATTCGCGAACACCCTACCGGCAACGCCGCCGCCCGGAGAGGACTTCTGGCAGACTCCACCACCCGTAGCCGACGCCACGCTCGATGCCTGCGGCCGGGAACGCCGCCTGGGGAAACGGACGAAAGAGCGGTACGCCGCCGTGCAGCAGCTCCTAGGGACTGTCTGCGGTTGTGATCAATCGGTTTTCAGGAGGCTGCTGATCCAGATGGTCGCTGCGCGGAGATGGAGTCCGGCGAGGTAGCTTTCGGGCTTCTTGTCGTAGCGGGTCGCGATGCCTCGCCAGTCCTTTAGCTTGTTGATGGCCCGCTCGACCGTGTTGCGATCGCGGTAGAGATCGGCGCTGTAGGTGACCGGCCTGCCACCCCGCCTGCCTTTCTTTCTGCGGTTGGCTGCCTGGTCCTTCTTCTCGGGGATGACCGCCTCGATACGGCGTTTGCGCAGGTGGGCACGGTTGGCGCGGGAGGAGTAGGCCTTATCGCCGGCCACGGCGGCGGGTCGGGTGCGGGGACGACCGACGGGCAGACGGACCCGCACCTTGCTCAGGACTGGGACGAACTGGGGGCTGTCGGCGGCCTGTCCGGCGGTCAGAAGGAGCACCATCGGCCGGCAGCGCCGATCAGCGGCCAGGTGAATCTTGCTGGTCAGCCCGCCGCGGGACCGCCCGAGCAGGGCGGCCTTGAGCCGGGCCCGCCGTCGTAAGCGGATGCGTCGGCGTTCGGCGCGGACCGGATCGATTTCTCCGTCCTGTCCGCCTTGTTCCTCGGACGCTCCCCCTTTTGCGAGGCCGCCTCTTCGAGCGCGGCCAGGGTCTCTTCACTGACCCGCATGCCGGCTGCGTCGTGATGAGCCCGCGTGGTTGTGGAATCCACGCTGACCAGTGACATGTCGATCTCGTCCCGGCGGGCGGCCTCGGCGATCGCCTCTTCCAGCAGGGCCTGGAAAACGCCCGCGTCCCGCCATCGCATGAAGCGGTTGTAGATGGTCTGCCAGGCGCCGAACTGCTCGGGCATCTCCCGCCACTGACTGCCGGTGCGGAACCGCCAGATCACGCCCTCGAACTGATCCCGCAGCCGCTCGGGGTACGGGCCGAACCTGCCGACCGGCAGGAATGGCCCGATGAACTCCCACTCTTCGTCGGTCAGTTGCGTACGCGTCACACCACAGTCCTACCGGATCGGCAGATACCGTCGAACTTGATCACAACTGAAGACGGTCCCTAGCCGACGGCAGTTCGCTGGAGGGTATCTGCCGCACTCTCGTGCTGGACCGGTCCACCGTGCGCCGCTTCGCCCGCGCCGCCGGCATCGACGAACTGCTCGTCAAGGCGACGAACCGAGCCAGCATCCTCGACCAGTACACAGCCCACCTCCACCAGCGATGGCACGACGGCTGCCATGACAGCGCACAACCCCACGAAGAAACCGGGCCCTGGGATTCCGGGGCAGCATCCAGACCACCCGCCGCTACCTCCGCCGCTTCAAATCCTCCACTGCCGCACCACCAGCGCCTCGCGTGGCTCCGCGGCCCCGCCGCATCGTCCGATAGATCATGACGAACCCGGCAACCTCTCTGACGAGGACGCCCTCACGCTCAAAGAGATCCGCGCGGCCTCTCCCGAGCTGGACGCGGCCACCGGGCACGTCCGCGACTTCGCCACGATGATGCGGGACCTGACCGGCAGCGAACTCCCCGCCTGGATAGAACGCGTCGAAAACGACAACCTCCCCGCACTGCACTCCCTACTCAACGGCCTGCGCCGGGACCAGGACGCCGTCATCGCCGGCTTGTCCAGCTCCTGGAACTCCGGCCAGGTCGAGGGTCAGAACACGAGAGTCAAACGGAGCAAAAGGGATGGGTAGGGCCGGGCCGACTTCGACCTCCTCCGCACCCGCATCCTGCACAGATCCTGACCCGCTCGATCACAAGATCAGCGACAGAGCCGATGAAGGCGCACCGTTCTTGATGCGGTGAGGTTAGTGTCGCGCGAGTCGTCTGTCGTCCTGTTCGGGTCGGTGGAGGGCGGCGAGAGTGGTCTTGGATCCGCATCATTAGTTGGAGCTGAGGCGCTTTCGCGGCGTGTACGAGCCCGGTGCGATGAGCCTGCGCGAGATCGCGAAGCCAGACTGGGCTGAATCGGCGCACGGTCGCCAAGTACCTGTCGGGCGATACTCCGGTCGTGCCGCGAAGGGCTCCCAACGGGCAGCCGTCTCGGCGGGCAGTGGATGAACTCGCGCCGTCACTGCGACGTCATCTCGATCAACGGCCCCAGCTACCGACGCAAGAATCGGCTCGCTGCCATCGAACATGAACGGGACGACGCGGCCTGAACAAGCCTCCCGGAGTTTTCACAGGTCAGTCCAGACATGTCCCTCGGAGTAGTTGTGCCAGCCCCGGAAGTACCAGTTGGCAAGATCCCCGATTCGCTGGATGCAGTCCTTGAAGTAGGCATCGGGCGCTGGCTTGGGGAAGTTCGGGTGTGACGTCCACGAGGGAACCCAGGTGGCGACCTCATAGAACCCTTCGGCGACCCATCGATCGAGCTTCTCGTCGGACTGGGACCGCTCGCATGCGGCTCGCATCGCCTGTTCCAGGCGAGTGAAGGCAGCCCGGTCCCACTCCAGATCCCCGCGCAGCCGCAGCAGGAAGCTCCCCTCCTCTGCGTCGAACTCCCGCTTCAAAACCTTGGTGAACTCGTCCATAGCCGAGATCATGACAGTCCCCAGACAGACCTCCACACCGCCCACGGCCAACCATCACGCCGACCACCGAGCGGTGCACGTTTGTCTGTACTTGGCGGAGCACTCAGCGGAGTACGCCGACAACTACTGCGTCGTCTTCGGCGCCGACCGCGAGAAGGTTCCCGTCTTCACCGCGCTCGGGCAGTGGGTCGGCGAGGCGGACCCCCCCGACGCCGGCGCCACCCTCATCGACATCCACGAGCGCGTGAACGGCGGTGACGCCTGATGGCCACGACCAGCACGCAGGCTCGCACGGTCCTGGAGCGATTCCCCGCCGGCGGGTTCCCGCGGGTCCTGGCCGGCCGAAGCAAGATGATCGTCGGCCCTGAGGTGTGACGCTCACGGGGCGAAGGTCGAGGACAGGATTCGGGTGACCAGGGCGAGGTCGTTGCCGCCGCCGGTGGTTGGGTTGAAGGAGTACTCCAGGCGGCGGCGCAGGTCGCGGGTGGTGAACATGCCGTTGGTGTAGCCGAAGGTGGTGCCGGTCTTCCCCCACACGGTCACACCGTTGGGCAGGGTCACGCGCATCAGGCTGACGGCGTAGTAGGCGCGGCCCCGTCCCGGATCGTGGGCGGTGCCGCCGAGGTAGGGGACGTCGGGGACGTCGAACAGTTCCGCCTGCTCGGTCGGGGGCAGCAGTTGTCCCCGCAAGAGTGCGGTCAGGAAGCGGTCGAGGTCGGCGGTGGTGGAGATCATGCCGCCGGCGCCGGGATTCTGTTCGGTGATGTCGGCCAGCTGCGATCCGCCGTCCGGCCGAGGTACGGCGATGTAGCCGTGGGAGTGGGGGCCGGGGATCGTGGTGTCGGTCTGCGGGGCGGTGGTGTCGCGCAGATGCAGAGGTTGCAGGATCCGGGTGGTGATCTCCTGCTGGTAGGTGTGTCCGGTGAGGCGCTCGACGAGCATGGCGGCGACGTAGTAGCCGGTGGCTCCGTAGACCTGCATGGAACCGGGCTCGGTGAAGGGGCGTTCGTGCCGGACGGCCTTGGCGACGAGTTCGGCGAGCGGGTGGTCGTCGAAGCGGTGCGCGACGATGCCGTCCGGACTGGTGGGCAGGTCGTCCTGGGTCAGTTCTGGCAGGCCGCTGGTGAAGTTGAGCAAGGTGCGGACGGGGATCGGCGGGTAACTGTCGGGCAGGACGTCCGGCAGGTAGTGCTGGACGGGCTGGTCGAGGTCCACGCGGTGCTCGGCGGCCAGTTGCAGCATGACGGTGGCGATGAAGGTCTTGGTGACGCTGCCGAGACGGAACCGGCCGTCGACCGGCACCGGCGCGCCGGTCGTGACGTCGGCGGCGCCGTAAGTCCCCCTCCAGTGGCCGTCCGGCCCGCTCACGCGTGCCAGCACGCCCGTGACGAGGTCGGGCGCGCTCGACAGGGCCTGCTGCAACGCCTGCGGATCCAGCTTTGGCAATCGGTCGCTGGTGGTGTTGCCCGTGCAGTCGACCGCGGCGGCAGGCCGCACAGCGGGCGCCGCGACCGCCGGGACGGCCGTGCCCAGCGCCACCGCGCCGACGACCGCGCAGGCGAGCGCCGCCATCGGCACCCGCCTGCGTCGGCCCGCTGTCGCCGTGGTCCCCGCGTTGGAGAAAGGGTGCTTGAAAGTCATGTCCACGACCGTTCCGCATAGCCGCGGTGCGACGAATCAGGGATCACCCCCGAGAGCACCCTGATCGATCCCTGATGCCGTCTCAGCTCCTGGAACCGGCTGGAGTACTAGGCAGCGTCTTGTCGATCACGTCTCGAGCCAGATGAGTGTGCTGGCCGGGTGATGGCTGCGAGGTAGCGGCCGGGCTGTTTCTCGTAGCGGGTGGCGATGCCGCGCCACTGCTTGAGGCGGTGGAAGCAGCGCTCGACGACGTTGCGGCGTCGGTCTACAGCCCTGTCGAAGCCACACGGCCGTTCGCGGCGCCGTGGTCGGCCCGCACGCTGGTCAACGCGTTCCGGGATGGTCGCCTTGATTCCGCGTCTGCGCAGGTAGGCGCGGAAGAGCGGGCCGAGTAGCCCTTGTCGGCCACCACCCGCTCGGGTCGGACACGGGGTCGTCCCGGGCCGGGCTGGATGACGTGGATGGCGTCGATGACCGTCTCGGCCTGGGTGCAGTCGTTGCGGGTGCCGGCCGTGACCGTGAGCGGCCCATGGCGGGCGGAACGGTTCGTCGATCTGCGGCAAGTCGACCTCGGCGAGGTCGACCAGGTCGTAGTCGGCGTCGCCGCGCTTCTGGGCCTGCTCCGGGACCCACTGTGCGACGCGTTCGCCGGCACGTCCGGTGCGGGTGCTTCCGAGAATGATCGCGATCTTCATCATGTCTCCGGGGGTGAAGGAAGCGGTCGGCTGTTCGTCCTGGGCGCGGATCGATGCCCCCGGCCCCGTGCATTACAAACCGCTTGCCGAGGACAACGCCGGCGTTGGCTCGCGGACGGGGAACCAGACGGCAGGGGGGCCGGTGGCCAGGGCTAGGGGGTGAGGAAGGAGTCGAGATGCGTGAAGACCGTCTCGGGCTTTTCCCGGATGGGCAGGTGTCCTGCGCCGGGGATGAGTTCGAATCGGACGTGGGGGAACGCCGCGGCGTAGGCGCGGCCGAAGTCGGGGGTGACGACTGCGTCGTCGGCGCCCCAGATCACCAGGACCGGGCAGGTGACGGTGGAAAGGCGGGGGAGCATGCCGGCGTCTGCCATGGTGGGCCCGGCGTAGGCGCGCATGGCGGACATCGCCTGGGCGGACGGTCCGCCCTGCGGCGCCGCGGTCGCAGGGGCCGGTGGGCCGGTGGGCATGGTGACCTGCTGGCCGGGTATGGCGGGGCCGATGGCGTCCATGAGGACGAGCTGGGAGATCCGGCCCTCGCGGTCGTCCAGGACGGTCTGGGTCGCGACCCAGCCGCCGAAGGACGTGCCGATCACCGTCATGTCGGTCAGGCCGAGATGGCTGACCAGGTCCAGGTAGACAGCGGCGAGTGCGGGCACCGAGTCCAGGTCGTCAGGCCGTACGGTGCCCTCCCAGCCCGGATGGGTGGGCGCGACCACCCTGTGCGCCGATGCGAGGTGATCGGTCAGGGGCGAGATGCTGGAGGGGCCGGGGCCGCCGTGCAGGACGAGGACCGGGCTGCCGCTGGTGCCGGCCTCGCGCACGTCGAGGTCCAGACCGGGCCGCACCGGAATGGTGCGCTGATGGACCGCGGTCATGAGGTGCTCCTGGATGCGGGGGGTTCGGTGGCTGAGGGCGCGGTGGCCGTCGGGGCTGGCCTCACTGGGCTGGCGGGTCGGAGGTGAAGAACGCGACCATCTGCTCCAGGCCCCGCTCCCCGAACATCGTGTCCAGGTTGGCGGCGGACTCGACGGCGGACTCCTCGCTGCGCGGGAAGAGGGCCTCCTCGTACGCCGCCAGGGCGGCCTCGGTGTCGCCGGGACGTGCGGCGATGGCCAGGGCGAGTTCGGCGCCGTCGAACATGGCCAGGTTGGCGCCCTCCCCGGCGAAGGGGGACATCACGTGGGCGGCGTCACCGAGCAGCGTTACGCCCGGGACGCGGTCCCAGCGGTGCCCGACCGGCAGGGCGTGGATACGGCGCGGGATGATCGTCTCCGCGTCGGCGACCAGGCCGCGCAGGCCGTCGTCCCAGCCCTCGAAATGGGCGAGGACCGCGGCCTTGGCGGCAGCCTGGTCGCTGAAGTCGACCGTGTCCAGCCAGCCCTCGTCGACCTTGAGCGCCGTGTAGACGTGGAGACTGCCGTCACTCTCCCGGTGCGCGAGGATACCGCGCTCGCCTCCCAGTGCGATGAAGAACCCGCCGCCGATGACGGCGGCGCTGCGCGGGTGGCGGGCATCGGCGTCGAACAGGTCGGTCTCGACGAAGGAGATGCCGGTGTAGGCGGGCCAGGCGCTGGAGACCAGCGGCCGGATCCGGGACCAGGCGCCGTCCGCGCCGATCAGGAGGTCGGTGGTGATGGCCGAGCCGTCGGCGAACGTCACCTCGTGGCGCCCGTCGCCCAGCCCCCGGGCACCGGTGACCTTGCGCCCCCAGTGGATCGTGCCGTCGGGCAGGGAGTTCAGCAGCAGGTCGCGCAGCTCGCCGCGGTCCACCTCCGGCCGGCCGCCGGTGCCGTCGTCCTCCTCGGACACGTGCACAGTGCCGTCGGGGCCGAGTAGGCGCATGGCCTGGCCACCCTCGTGGATGATCTTAAGGAAGTCGTCGTACAGGCCGGCGGCGTGCAGGGCCTTCTGCCCGTTGTTCTCGTGGATGTCGAGCATCCCGCCCTGCGTACGGACCGCCGCCGACGCCTCAAGTTCGAAGATCGCCGACTCGATGCCGTTGACATGCAGGACGCGGGCGGCGGTCAGGCCGCCAAGACCTGCGCCAATGATCGCGATCGGGAAATGGCTGCCGCTCATAGGGGACCTCCGAAAGCAGTAAGGGAAAACCTCTGTCCGCCGAGCCGGCCCCGCCGCTGCCAAGCTCCTGAGGAAGGCCGGCGCACACGTGATCGGCAGGCAATGGCTCGGCCACATAGACCGTACCGAACATGTTCGTTGCGAACAAGTTCGGTGCAAACAAGTTCGGTGCAGGGTGTGCGGCGGCAGGCGGCGAGAGAACTGCGTTCAACCCCAAGCCCGCAGCGGTCGAAAGGGCGGGCGAGCCCGCCCGGGACTCAGCTTCCTGTGCCCGGAACGGGCGTGTGCGTGATGCCGTTGACGAGGACGTCGAAGCTCCAGCGGATCCTGTCCGGCACCGAGCCGCCGATCAGGGCGGGCATGTGCGCGGTGATCGCCGGATGCGTGGCGGCGTCCACGGCGTGCAGTGCACGGACCGTGGCGTTCCAGTCGTCCTCGGAGGCGGGATCGAGCTCACGCGTCGAATGCTCGGCGGCGGTGGCTGTCGCGTCCTGGAGCAGTTTGTCCACCCCCCAGGCGACCTGCTCGCGGCCGGCCCCGCTCTGCGAGAGGAGATCGAGGATGCGCTCCACCAGGCGCAGATAGTTCTCCCCGCTCGGACGGGCAATCAGCGCCGCCCGAGCCAGTTGCGGGTGCTCGAACAGCACGTGGGTGTACGACGTCATGACGGCGCGCAGCTGCTCGCGCCAGTCCCCACCGCCGTTCCGTCCGGTCAGGTCGACCTCGCCGAGCAGGGAATCCAGGACGGCCGCGTGCAGCTCGGCAGTGTTGGCGACGTAGACGTACAGTGAGGCCGGGCCGGTGTCCAGCTCCTGCGCCAGGCGGCGCATCGTGACCTTCCCCAGCCCCTCCGCCCGCATGATCCGCACGGCGGTGTCCACGATCCAGCGCCGGGACAGGGCGGGCTTCGCCGGACGCTCACGGCGGCTGATCGGTTCTCTTCTCGCAGTCATAACCTGATCGTAACGAACGCGTTCGCAACAGGGGGCGCGAGTTAAGGCGCGGGAGGGACGGCGTCGATCCGCGACATGGGCGCAGTGGGTGGGATCCGCCGCTACGGCGACACGATGGGTTGGCCACGTGAGTGATCACCAGTTGTTCCGGCGAAGCCGGTGCTCGCAACGCTCCGATGATCGCGAGGCCGGAATCAGGCCGGAATGCACGTGCGGATGATGTGCCGCCCGCGATACATACGGCGTTGAGACAGCGAG
The DNA here is from genome assembly GCF_055581605.1 of Streptomyces sp. NPDC031418. Taxonomy (NCBI): domain Bacteria; kingdom Bacillati; phylum Actinomycetota; class Actinomycetes; order Kitasatosporales; family Streptomycetaceae; genus Streptomyces; species Streptomyces sp. NPDC031418. The sequence goes on along the minus strand of NZ_JBVIJC010000023.1, from coordinate 48,066 downwards.
TTCTGCCTAACAGCGGCGTCCAGTGCCTCCACAGCGGCCCGGGGCCACTGGAAGGACGACGTGTCCGGGGCGGGGATCAGGCCGGTGTGCCGGGCTCACCGGAAGGCCGCTGCGGGCACCTTCGGGCGCTTGGCGGCCTGGCTCGCGTCCTACTCGGTTCGTCGCATGAGATCACCTCTCGCTCGTTCGCCGGAAACGGCGGAACAGAACATGACGGAACACACGAAAAGCGTGCCAATATCTCCTGGGGCCGGGCAAGTTGGGCGCGAACCGCTAGGACTGCGCCCGCGTACGCGAAGGAAAACCATGGGTCAGCCAGGCCCCGAGAGGAAACCCGTCATGGTGTGTGCCTTTGGGGACGCAGAGGTTGGCGGTCTCATCGGCTCGGGCGCGGGCGTGGGTCAGTCCGGGCCTTGGCGGGTAGGAGCGGGTCGTTTAACGGTGCTGTGCGGTTGTCCGGTTTTCGGGGGTGAGGCCGATGCCGGTGAGGAGCGCGCGCTGTTGCGGGTGCAGCCGGTGCCAGGCGGCGCGTTGGGTGGATGCCCAGGAGCTCGTGGGCGCGGTGATGGGTGTGGTGCGGGCGTGGTGGTAGGCGCGCTGCCAGCGCATGGGCCAGTGCGGATTCCACCAGGGGTCGAGCGTGGTCAGGGCGCGGTGAACGGCGTAGGGGGTGTTCGTGCTCTGGGCCAGGAGGCGTTGTCGGGCCAGCCAGGGCCCCAGGGGGAAGCCGTCGTGGACGGCGCAGTACGGCGTTGCCAGACTGCCGTGTGCGGCTGTGTAGGCGTGGGCGTGGGCGTGGGCCAGTGCGGTCTCGGCGTACGGGGTGACGGGCCGGGTGTGGGTGCTCTCATCGGTGAGGCCGATGTCGGTCAGGAGGCGCGGCTGCCCGGAATGCAGGTCGTCGTAGCGCGTGACCTGTCGGCGTAGCCAGGCGCGCTCGGCGGGGGCGAAGCTGCGGAACTCGTGCATGGCGTCTAGCTGGTGGCCGGCCTGGACCTGCTGATGAATGTGCCGCCAGGAGCGCTGCCAGGCCAGGGACCAGGGCGGGCACCACCAGGGATCGATCCCGCCTAGTGCCTTCGCTGCGGCAGAGGGAGGTACTCCCCGGCGGGTGCCGGCACGGGCGTGCCGGCACCCGCCGGCGAAGCCAGCATCCCAGCTTGAAGCCGTCGTGGACGGTGCCGATTTCGGCGGCGAGGGTTCCGCGGGCGGCGTGGTAGGAGCGTGCGTAGCCAAGTCCGGTGGCGAAGTCGACGCCGCCGCCACGGTTATCGCGGCCCTACTCGCGGAGAACGCGGCCCTCCGTTGGCAGATCGCCCAACGCTCAGCCGTCGTCATCCCGCTCGACCGAGCACACGCCACACGCGAGTGAAGGTGGCTCGGAACCAGCCTGGGGCCGGCGGGCTGACATGGTGAGGTGCCGTGATCAATCCTCGTGGCGCCGACGCGCGAGATGGACGGTGATGTCGGCGGCCATCTCGACTCTGTCCGGCAGTACCTGCATGATCTGGCTGAATACCTGCTCTCGCTCCGCGGTCGGCAAGACGAGATAAGCCGAGATGGTGGAGAGATGACCAACGTAGTCGCGAGCGCTCATCGTCAAGCGCCGTTCGATCACGGACTGCTGAACGCCGGTGAACCACTCAGACTGTTGCAGCTCCGTACCTGGCCACTGCATCTCATGGCCTGGAGGCGTCCCGTCAGGTGACGGAATCTCGTCACTCTCCAAGAATGGTGCTCGCGCCGCGCGGACAGCCTCCTCCACAGCCGGGTCAGCCAGTTGAAATGGCCCGCCGCATGAGGCGAATACACCACCGGGTTCCAGCAGCGCGGCCACGCGCGACCACCGGCCCTCCGGGTTCGTCCAATGCAGCGCTGCTGCCGCATAGACCAGTCCATATTGTTCGCCTGGTCGCAAGTCCTCGAACGCGGCGTGCACCGTTCTGACGCTCGTCGGCACGTGCTTGCGGAGTTCGGCGAGCATGGCCCCGTCAGGATCGGTGGCGGTGACCATGACCCCTCGTTGAGCGAACAGGCGGGTTGCCTTGCCTGTCCCAGCGCCGATCTCAAGGGCAGTCCGAACCGGGCGGCCCGCATAGGCCATCACCATGTCGAACAGCTCCACGGGATACCCCGGCCGGAACCGTTCGTATGCTTCCGCCACCACTCCGAAACTCAGCGCGCGACTAGACATGCCCAGCATCCTGACACGAGCGGCCCCTGCGTGCTTGATCTCTTCCGGGGGCTCAGACGCGAGCTGATGTCTCATGAGACACATCGAAGTCTGGAGAAGGACGGCTACCGTGCGCGCGTCTTCACCTCGTGGCCGGCGCCTGGTCCGCTGCTGGTGCAGTCCCGCCGGGGCAGCCGCATGCAGAGCCGCTTCCCTGATCTGGTGGACGCGGCCGCGGACCTGCCCGATGGCCTGGTCCGCGACGGCGCTATGTGACCGGTACGGTGTCTCAGACCCAGGGTGTCTCAGGCGGAGCGCCTCCATAGACGAGACACGGTCGCCGCCGATGGCTCCGGGAGCCGAAGAAGGAAAAGGGCCCGCGCGGCCCTATTTCCTTCTTCGGCTCGCCGAACCAGATCCGGCCTCGGTACTGGTGGGCTCTCGTATTCAACTGTCGCGAGTTCGCCGAGGAGTCCATCCGGCTGGTGATTTTGCGTGATCGCCGGTGTCATACAGCTCGAGGACCCGTTGCTCGCCCTCATCGACTACAGCCAGGGGGACCTTCGAGTCCACTGATAGATTCCTGCGGTGAGCGAGCAACTACCCAGCGGCGGCATCGAGCTGTCCCCCGGTGAGATCGAAGCCCTCCCCGCCAGGTGGTCGTCCTGCTGGACCCCGAGGGAGGTCGCGCAGCAGCTAGCCGGGATCAGCACGCCCTGGTACGTGGCCGCGGGCTGGGCGCTGGACTTGTTCCGCGGCAGGCAGACGCGCGCTCATGGAGACATCGAGATCGCGATTCCAGCCGCGGGCTTCCCCGAGGTCCGTGACCGCTTCCCCGGCTACGTCTTCGACGCGGCAGGCAGCGGCCGGATCTGGGAAGACGCCACATCGGAGGTGCTGGCCGCGGTTCATCAGACATGGCTCCGCGACCCAGCCACCGGAGACTACCTGCTCGACGTGTTCCGCGAACCACACGACGGCGATACCTGGATCTGCCGACGCGATGAGAGGGTCCGGCTTCCCTACAGCGACATCGTCCACCACACCCAGGACGGCATCCCGTATCTGGCACCCGAACTGGTCCTCCTGTTCAAGGCCAAGCACGTCCGCCGAAAGGATCAAGCAGATTTCGATGCGACGGTCCCGCACATGACCTCGGCTCAGTGCGAGACCCTGGCCGAGCTGCTCGCCCGCGTACACCCGGGGCATCCCTGGATTGCGGACCTGTAGCTGGCCCTCTACTGGGGAGCTTGTGTGTTCAACTGTTGCTGATTCCACGAGCCCACTGGTGACCGGCTGTGATCGCCAGCGACGTATCGGCTCCAGGTCCCGCCGCCTTCTCTGAGGAGGCGGCTGGTGGCTTTGTCGTGGTAGCCGAGGGCGTCCGCGACGATGGGGGGCTGGCAGTCGAGGCGTTGTTGCCGGATGGCGGCTCCGTGGGCGGCTGCGACCGGGACGCCGATCTCGCGCAGTCGTGAGGACATGTGGTCGCGACGGGCCGGCCGTCCGGCCCGGCCATCTCGCCAGAGGCGATACTGAGGTGGCCCCGTATCTCCACCGTGCGAGAACCTCCCGGGCAGCCGCCGACCTTGCCGACGGGGTGCGACGCGGATACCAACATGTTCATCCCCACGATGTCGACCTGTGCCTGGAGGTGGACAGATTCCCTTTCGCGATGGTCGCTCGTCAGGAAGATTCTCTGACCGTGCTGCGTCCCGTCGCAGTGCCTGACGAGTCAGCCGAGACCCGCTGACCTGCTGCCGCCGTCGGTCGGGTCACCCCGCTTCGGCGGGTTCCTCGGCCCGGGCGCGTGGGGTGGCGAGGCGGTAGAAGTCGGTGCCGGTCTCGATGATGGTGCCGTTGAAGGTGAGGCGGTCGACGATGGCCGCGCAGAGGCGGGGGTCGGTGAAGGTCTTGGTCCAGCCGCCGAACGACTCGTTGGAGGCGATGGCGACGCTGTTCTTCTCCGCGCGTTCGGTCAGGACCTGGAAGAGGAGTTCGGCGCCGTGACGGTCGAGTTCCATGTAGCCGAGTTCGTCGATGCAGAGCAGGTCGACGCGGCCGTAGCGGGCGATGGTCTTGTTCAGCTGCTTCTCGTCGGCGGCCTCGACCAGCTCGTTCACGAGCTTCGTGGCGAGCGTGTAGCGGACGCGGTAGCCCTTCATCGCGGCCTCGGTGCCGAGGGCGATCAGCATGTGGGATTTGCCGGTGCCGGAGTCGCCGATCAGGCAGAGCTGCTGCCCCTTCTTGATCCACTCGCAGCTCGCGAGGGTGTGGATGGTCGCGGGGTCGATGTTCGGATTGGCGTCGAAGTCGAAGGCTCGCAGGGTCTTCTCACGGGGGAAGTTCGCCGCCTTGATCCGCCGCTCCGAGCGGCGGCGGGCCCGGTCGTCGCACTCAGCCATCAGAAGCTCAGCGAGGAAGCCGCGGTAGGTCATCTGGTCCTTCACCGCCCGGTCGGCGATGTCGGAGAACTCGTTGCGGATCGACGGAAGCCGCAGCAGACGGCAGGCGGAGTCGATGGCCGCGTCGGCGGCCTGCTCGGTCAAGCCTCGCTGGCGCGGCGGAGTCATCGTGCTTCTCCCTCTCGGTGGTCACCGCCGCTTGCCCGGCGGCGTCGGAGCCACTGGTCGTAGTGGGCCACCGAGGGCAGCGGCCTGGTGTCCGGCGGAAGGTGCGCGAGCCGCCATTCGTGCAGCGATGTCACCGTCGCCGACGGCTGTCCGGGGACCCATAGATCCGGTGCGGGCTCGGTTTCGGACTGAGCGGCTTTGCGAGCCTCCAGCGCGACCGCGTCAGCGGTCATGGCCCCGGCTCGCAAAGCGGCGGCCAGGCCGGCGACGACGTGTTCGTGCGGCATGTTGCGTCCGAGTAAGAGCACTTCGATCAGTGCGCGGGTGCCGCGCGTGCGGGATCACCCCGGTCACCCTGGCTCCGGACCGGTGTGCGGCCTGGGAAACGGCGCCCATGACGCCGGCGCCGCCCGCACCGTAGACCAGATCGGCACCACGGAGCCCGAGCCCCTCGCCGAGCGCGGTCGCCATCTCCACGTAGTGCGGCGTACGGCCGCCGCGCGAACCGCAGAGCACGCCGATGCGCCGCGAGCTCGATGTGGGAAAAGCCATGTTGAATTCCCTTCCTAAGACGGTGGTCGGGTTCTCTTCGGCAGGCTAGAGGAATTCCCCGGGAATCTCGCCGCGCACCGGCACATTTCCACCCGAGGGGGAGGACTCCACGTCGCCCGATCGTTTCCATGCAGTGAAATATATATTTCAAGTCGGGTGAAAGTCCTGGCTCTGGCGCGAGCGGACAGGCGTAAATCTCCTCAAAAGGGCGCCAACGTGGCTGTGTTCCGAGGGGCGACGCTTGCACCCGATGGCATCCCGGCGCAGTGTTGAAAGATGTCTTTCACGTCCCGAGCGAACTCCGTTGCCGGCCCCGGACGGGTCCCGATCACCGATGTGCGCGTCCTGGGAGCCTTCGCGCACCCCCTGCGCCTTCGCCTGCTGCACCACCTCATGCGCAAGGGACCGGACACCGCGAGCCGCTGCGCAGAGGCGGTCGACGACTCGGCCTCCAACTGCAGCTACCACCTCCGCCTGCTCCACCGGTACGGACTCGTGGAGCGCGTCGAGGCGGAGGACGGCTCCGACGCCCGCGACCGGCCGTGGCGCGCGGTCGCCACCGGTTTCGACTTCCTGCCGGACGGCCAGGGCCCCGAGTCGCTCGCCGCCCACTCGGCGGTCGTCGGGGCCGAGCTGGGCGAACTCACCCGTCTCGTGCGGCACTTCCTCGCCGACTTCGGCTCACTGAGCGTTTTCAGCGTTGTCTCTCCAGGGTGAGGACAGCTTTGGTGATGACGGTCATGCGGTTGGGGCTGATCCGGGACCTGCGGAAGATCTGCCAGGACTTCAGCCGTGCCATGCCGCGTTCGACTGGTGCTCTCGCCGCGGCCAGGGCCCGATTGACGGCGCGCTGGGTGAGGGTGAGTTCACCTCCCGGTGGCCGTTTGAGTCCGGTGGTGACCCAGGGGCCGGCGCCTTGGTAGGCGCGGTCGGCGAGGATGGGGACGCCCTGGCGTTCGCAGATCCGGATGATGCGGTGGGTGCGGGCTGCGGTCAGGTCGTGGGTGCGCCCCGGTAGCGCGGGCGAGATCCACAGGACCTCACCGGCGGGATCGGTGACGACCTGGACGTTCACGCCGTGGCGGCGGTGCTTGGCCGAGTAGTCGGCCCGGCTGTCGCCGACGCGGTCGCACTCGGCGAGGGTCCCGTCCAGCAGGACGAACTCCGGATCGTGCTCGCGGAGAGTCTTGAGCAGGCCCGGGGCCCGTTCGGCGAGCAGGGCGGTCACGGCGGTGACGTACGCGTGGGCGGTGCCGACGGAGATCCCGAAGCCGGAGGCGAGCCGGGTGAGGGTGTCGTGGCGGCGCAGGTACACCAGAGCGATGAGCGCCCGCTGGTACGGCGGGAGTTTGCACCGTCGGTCACCCTCACGGGTGACGATGAGCATCGTGACCCACTCGACGAGGGCATGCGGGAGGTCAAGTGCGGCAGGATAGGGAACCAACAGGGCTCCTGTGCCGATGGGTTGAGACTTCGAACACCTCCCCCAACGGCACGGGAGCTTTGTGCGTTGCGGCCCTCACCTCGACCTCACCGGCGTCACCCGATCGGTGGCCACTCTGAAAAGGCTCACTGGAGGAGCCGTGGCAGCGGGCGGCGGTGTTCGACTCCTACGCACTCGCCCTCACACCGGACGAACTCCTCCACCTGACCTCGGTGATCGATCTGCTGGTACGCCCGTACATCATCGCCAACCGCCGTGACGTGCCGCCCGACGCGGCCGAGATCAGCTTCAGCGTCCAGGCGTTCCGCCGGCCCAAGGAGCAGAGTTGACCCCCGAAGTGCGCCGAAGGAAGCGGACCGCGTCCGCCGGAACCGCCGAGTCCCTGCGGAACTCCGCGAACTCCCCGATACGCAACCCGCGCTTCCGCGCCTTATGGGCGGCCGGGCTGCTCGACGACACGATCGACTGGATGCTGGTCACCGCCATCCCGATCTTCGTCTACCGCATGACCGAGTCGGCGATGACGACGTCCCTCGCCTTCCTGATCGAACTCGCCCCGGGCGTCCTCGTCGGCTCCCTCGCCGGGATCGCCGCGGACCGGTACGACCGCAAGAAGCTGCTGCTCGTCTGCACGCTGCTGCACGCGGCCCTGGCGGCCCTGCTCCTTCCGGTCACCTCCGGCGACCAGCTGTGGCTCGTCTACGCGGTGATCGCGGGGCGCGCGGTGTGCGCGCAGTTCGTCCTGACGTCGAAGAACGCGCTGCTGCCCGACCTCGTGGAGCCCGGGCAGAGCGCGGCGGCCAGCAACCTGGTCGTCCTGAACTCCAACCTCGGCCGCCTGGGCGGCAGTCTGCTCGGCGGCATCGTGGTCGCCGGGGGACTGCGCCCGTTGGCGGCGGGCTCGGTCATCGGCCTGCTCCTGACGGCCGGGGTGGTCAGCCGGATCCGTCGGCCCGAACGCGCGCCGGTCAGGCCCGGGTCGGAGGCGACCGCGACTGGGAGCGCGCCGGCGGGACCGATGTCCACGTCGACGTCCGTGGGCTCGGCGGCCGACGAGAGGGCCCAGCGCGCCGAGGCGACCGACCCTGCGGCTGCCGCGGGCCCCGGCCGGATGTTCCGGCACTGGCGCGAAGGCGTCGCGGTGATCACCGACGACCGCCGCCTACGCGTGTCCTTCCTCGCGGCCATCCTCTGCGCCATAGGCCAGGGCCTGTTCGTCGTCCTGTTCGTCGTCTTCGTCGCCACCACCCTGCACGGAACTGACGCCGAGATCGGCCTGCTGCGCAGCATCCAGGGCATCGGCGGCATCGCGGGCGGCCTGGCGCTGGGCTTCCTGGGCACCCGCGTGCACCCGAGGCCGCTGATCACCTGGGGAGCGCTGTCCTTCTCCGGACTGGCGCTGCTGATCTGGAACGCGCCGATGGTCACCACCGCCTTCGGCGTGTACGTCGCCCTGTTCGCCGTGGTGGGCCTGCCCGGTGGCGTCTACTACGCCGGGGTGCTCGGGATGGTCCAGCAGCGGGTTCCCGCCGACCACGTGGGCCGGGCACTCGGCTCCTTCTACACCGTGTCCAACGGCGCGCAAGCCATCGGCATGGCCCTCGCGGGCCTGCTCGCCGACCGCCTGGGCCCGGTATCGCTGCTGAACGCGCAGGCCGTGCTCTACCTGGCCGCCGGCCTGATGGCCCTGCTCGTACTGGGCGCCCGCAACACCCCGGAGACCCGGGCGACCACCACGCCCCCGCCCCCGCGCAGGCACCGCTGCCCGACCCGCACGGATAGCACCGCAGCCCGTACCGGCACCTGCTGCCGTCCAGCGAGACGCGCACCCGCAGGGCGATCGACGACGGCCCCGGACGCCCCACCCTGGCACCAAAAAGCACGAGGCCCGAAGACCTCGCCCGCTCACCTCGGGAGGGTCATTCAGGAGGAATCGGAGTCAGCTCTGCTCTGATCAGGAGGCACGGGTTGTCGGCCGTGACGCTCGTTTGACGCTCTGGCCGCCCGTAAGCAGGACAGCGAGCCAGGAAAGCGGCTCTGACCTGGGATTTTACGCGAACGACTCAGGCCGGCATCTTTCCGATGACGACCATCGTCGAGGCGTAGACCGCGGCGGCGGTGTGCGCGTCGGTGTCCCGCCCGGTCAGATACGTGGCGAGCAGGCGGGTGGGGAACGGGATCACCGAGACGGCGAGCAGGCGAGGAGGTTCGCGAACAGCGTGCGGCGGCCCACCCGGCGCGCCAGGCCGCCCAGGGCGTGGTGGTGGATCCAGACGAGCCCGATGACGAGGAAGCTGACCAGGCACGCGAAATAGGCCGGCCACTGCCGGGCGAGGGCGTGGGCGAGCGACTCGCCGTGCAGGGCGTCGGGCTCCGGCACCCGCAGATCCAGCGCGAGCAGTGTGATGGCGATGGCGAACACGCCGTCACTGGACGCCTCCAGACGCGCGGTGCTGCAGTCGGCCGCGCTGCGGCGCCCGGAGACGCCCGGCCCGGTGGTCATCACGGCTCCGGTGAGGAAGGGGACGCGGTGGACCTCGGTCCGACCCTTCCCCACCGGGGCACGGCGCAACCACCGCGCCGACGGCCTGTATCGCGCTCCGCCCGACGCCGATGCGGTGAAGTCGCCCTGCGGGGGTACCGGCACAGGACGTGTACATGCCTGCCCGGGAGGGGCCGATGGAAGCGGTGAAGCAGTTGCGGCAGCTCAGGACCGTGTACGCCTGGGGCGCGGCCGCCTGGACCGGGTGTCTGCTGCTCACCTTCGTGGACGAGCGCGGGACGACCCGGCAGACGGTGCTGCTGCTGGTGCTCCTCGCCGCCTTCCTGACCCTGCTGCTGTGGTCGACCTGGTGCCTGTGGGAGTCCGGGGCGCTGCGCGCGGCGAAGCGGCGGCCCGAGACCGCGAGCGGTACGGCACCGCAAGGCGGGGCAGGCGAGAGGTGACCTAGGGAGGATCACCATGACGACGTACGTCATCTCCGTGCCGGGCACGTTCACCGGCGGGGCCGCGCACGACGTGCGGGACGAACTGGTGCGCGCGCTGCGCCCGGTCGACCCGCACCGCACGCACATGGGGGAGCGCGAGGACATCGACATCCTCACCGTTCATGACGACGACACCTTCACCGTCCGCCTCACCGTGGAGGCGGACAGCGGCCCCGAGGCGGAGGGCAAGGGCCGCCGGCTCACGGAGTCCGCGCTGAACGCCGTCGGCCTGGACGACGGCGCGGCACTCTTGGGCCCGGCCGTGGTCACGGGTATCGACACCGGGGCGTGAAGCGGCGAGCGCTCACGCGACCGGCCCGCGCAGGTCACACGTTCGGGTGAACCAGCGCTGCCTGCCGGAGCGGCGTCACCGCCGACCCCGCCGACTCCCGCACCGGCACGTTCCGGGCCACGCGCCGGTCCCACGGCCTGTGGGACAGGGACCGCTGACCACAAAGGACAGCGCCGAGGGCTTCATGGTGCGCACCGGCGACCGCCTGGAGACCCAGGTCCGGCTGCCCGTCGGACTCGGTGCCTGGCCGGCGATCTGGACGTGGCGCGACGGCGGCAACGAGGTGGACGTGTTCGAGTACCACCCGGACAACCCCGACCTGCTGGAGCTCACCCACCCTGTGCGCCCCGGCGGCCGTTACGTCCACGACGACGCCGTCCGCCCCGGCGGGACCGCCGACCTCGCCGTGACGTTCGGCAGACGTGACGTGCTCTGGTGGCTGAACTGCCGCGAGCTCTCCGCCGACGGCCGCGGGGCGGGCTCCCACTGGCACACCTACCTGATCGTCAATCTCTCGGTGTGCGCAGGCCGCTACCACCCCTCGCCCGGACCCACGGCGGACGAGCTGTCGTACGAGGCCCAGAGCCTGCGCGACATCGCCTTGTGCCACCCGCTGGACGCCGCTGCCCTCATGGACGCCTTCGACGCGGTCGTCGTCCGCAACAGCGGCCCCGTGCTGCACTATCAGTAGGAGTACGACGCCGTCCGCGAGCAGGCGCTCGCCCGCGGCACCCGGGTGTACAACCCGCTGACCGGCCGCGGGGACATGGCCGGCAAGCAGTACCTGCTCGAACTCACGGCGGCCGGATTCCCGGTCATCCCCGCCGTCGACCGGCCCGAGGACCTCGCGGAGCTGCCGGACACCGACGGTTACGTGGTCAAGCCGAAGGCGGGTGCGGACTCCATAGGCCTCAGGGCCTTGCCCCGCGCTGCGCTGGACGGCCTGCCCCACGGCGACGTGGTGGTCCAGCCCCGCGTCGACTTCCGCCACGAGGTGCCCTTCTACTATGTCGACCGCGCCTTCCAGTACGCCCTGTACACCCCCGACCCCGAGCGGCGCTGGGTCCTCGAGCCCTACGAGGCGACCGCTGCGGACCTGGACTTCGCCCGCCGCTTCATCGACTGGAACACCCTCGCCCACGGCATCCCGCGGGTGGACGCCTGCCGTACCCGGGAGGGCGACCTGCTGCTGAGGGAGCTGGAGGACCTCAACCCCTCCCTGTCCTGGACCGCGTGGACGAGCCCGTCCGTGACGCCTTCGTCGCCGGCATGCCGGCCTCCCTCCGAAGTTTCCTGGACTGAGGGCGCGCGGCGTCAGCCGGGGAAGCGGCCGGTGGACCGCAGTTCCCAGCGGCGCTCGGCGTACGCGAGGTCGTCGCGCCACAGGCGTCCCGACGCCGCGCGCATCAGCGGACGCAGCAGCGGGGCCGCCCGCCGGGCGACGACGAAGCCACGGCGGTCGGAGGCGGCCAGCACGGCCTCGACGACCGCGGTACGCGGCCGGCCGTGCTCGTCGGCGCCCAGGGGCGTGGCGTGCGTCTCCACGACGGACCCTTCCCCCTCGCCCCGCGTGATGCGCATGACGACGGTGCGCGGCCCGGGAGCGGTGAACACGGCCCGCACCGGCACGACCAGCCGCCCCGCCACCTTGAACGAGACGTCCACGGTGAGGGCGTCGTCACCGTCCTCGGGCGTGCCGACCACGGTGAGGTCGACGAACGAGTACGGGTGGAACCACGCCCCGTGCCACGGGTCCAGGCGGTTGGCCAGCACGTCCTCGGGTTCGCAGACACCGGTGCCGGTGTAGACGGCCGTCAGGGCACGCTCGCGCTCGGGGCGCGGGGGCACGACCGGCGAGTCCGTCGGCGTCTCCCCGCCGGCCGCGTCGAGGCGCACCCACACCAGGACGCCGTCGTCGTGCACCGGTAGCGGCGTCCACCCCGCGTAGGGCCGGCCGTCGAGAGCCAGTCCGTGCCATTGGCACACCAGCGCGCCGCAGCGCACCGGGCTGTCGCGCAGCGGCGCCCCCAGGTGCGGGCACATGCCGGGGCCGCCGACGAGCCGGCCGTCGGCGGTGGGCCAGACGACCACCTCTTCACCCGCGACCGTGCGGGCCAGCGGGCGGTCCCTGCGTACCGCGGCGGACGCGCCGACGACGTACCAGTTCCCCGAGGCACGTGCCTCGGCGCGTTTGAGGGCCTGGGCGATCAGCGCCGGTTTGGCCTCGCGCCAGGTGGGCCGCTGCCGGTCCCATGGCACGGGGCTGCGGCGCAGCGACAGGGGGATGCGGCGGGGGCTCACGCGACCTCCTCCGGGACTGGCCGGCCCGCCGGAACGGGCATGACGTCGGGCAGGGGCGCCGTCACCGGCGGCAGCGGGCGGCGGGCGCGGGCGTGCCACCGCGCGAGGGCCACCCGGGTCAGCCCGTCGGCGGCCACCACGGCACGGTGCCGGCGTGGGACCACCGCACGGCGGTGCAGCACGGCGTACCCGTCCCGGGCGACGGCGTCGAGGATGCCGCTGTACAGGACGAACGCGGTGCGGATGCAGGGGCGTGAGACTGGGTCGAGCATGGCGATCCCCGGCGCCGCCTGGCGGTACACGCCCCGCGTGAGCGCCGCGAACTCCTTCAGAGCGGCGGTGATCCTGCGGTCGCGGCGGCCCGAGTCATGGCTCCAGCGCAGCAGTTCGCGGTCGACGCCGTGGCCGGCGAGCAGGTCGGCCGGCAGGTAGACCCGGCCGCGGTCCAGGTCCTCGCCGACGTCCCGCAGGAAGTTGCTCAGCTGGAAGGCCACCCCGAGCGCTGCCGCGTGCGGTGCGGCCACCTCGCGCGGCACCACCGTGCCGAGGACGGGCAGCATCTGCAGGCCGATGACAGCGGCGGATCCGTGCACGTAGCGGCGCAGGTCGGCGTACGTGGGGTAGTCCGTGACCGTGAGGTCGCAGCGCATCGCGGTCATGAAGTCGCGGAAGTGCGCGGGGTCGATGCCGTAGCGGCGGGCGGTGTCGGCGAGGGCGAGGACCACCGGTTCGTCGCTGCGAGCGCCGCCCAGCCCCGCGGCCAGGGCCTGGTCGAGCCGTGTCAGCGCCTCGAGGCGGGCGGCGGTGTTCGCGGCGGGATCGAGCGAGTCGACGATGTCGTCGGCCCAGCGCGCGAACCCGTAGAGGGCGTGGACGGCGGGCCTGCGCTCGACGGGCAGCAGCCGGGTGGCGAGGAAGTACGTCTTGCCGTGCCGCGCGTTCAGGGTGCGGCAGCGCCGGTACGCGGCGCGCAGCACCGGGTCGCCGATGCCCGCCGCGTCCAGTTCCCTGTCGGTCATACGGTGGTCTCCTTCGGCGGGGCCGGGTGGGTGCCGGCGGGGATGCGGTCCGGTCGTCCGGTGACGCGGGCGGCGGCGAGCTTCCCCGACACGAGTACGGTCGGCACGCCGACGCCCGGGGTGGTGCCGCAGCCGGCGAGGACGGCGTTCTCGGTGCCGCGCACCAGGTTGCGGGGCCGGAACGGGCCGGTCTGGGCGAAGGTGTGGGCCGCGGAGAAGGGCGTACCGGCGGCGTGGCCCTGCGCCTGCCAGGCGGCCGGGGTGACCAGGCACTCCTCCTCGATCGCGTCCCCGATGCCGTGCAGGCCGCGCCGCTCCAGCTCCCGCAGCAGCGTCGCCCGGTAGCGGGGGGCGAGGTCGCCCCACGCGGCGGCGCCCGGGCCGATGTCGGTGTTGGGGCAGGGCGCGAGGATGTAGTGCAGGTGGCGGCCCGGCGGAGCCAGCCCGGGATCGGTCGCGGTGGGACGGGTGACCAGCAGGGACGGATCGCTCATCAGCCGCCCGGTGCGCGTCAGTTCGTCGAAGGTGCCGCTCCAGGCGGCCCCGAACGACAGCGTGTGGTGGGCGAGTTGCGGCCATGTACGGTCGGTGCCGGCGTGCAGGACGACGGCGGACGGGGAGTGCCGCAGCCGCACCGGGCGCCGGGGCCGGTGGCCGAGCAGGCGGTAGGCGACGGGCAGGTCCGGGGTGAGGACGACCGCGTCGCAGGGGATGCGGTCCTCGTCGGTGACGACCGCGGTGACCCGCGCGCCGGACCGCTCCAGCCGGGTCACCTGCCGGCCGAACCGCAGCTCGGCACCCGCGTCGGCGGCGGCGTCCGCCATCGCCTGCGGCAGCGCGTGCATCCCGCCGCGCGGGAAGTAGACCCCGGCGACGGTGTCCATGTAGGCGATCACGGCGTACGCGGCCAGCGCCCGCGCCGGCGGCACACCGGCGTACAGCGCCTGGAAGGAGAAGACCCGCCGCAGCCGCTCGTCGTCCAGGAAACGGCCGATCCGGGCGTCCAGGCGGCCGAAGCCGCCGAGCGCCGCCAGCCGGGCCAGGTCGGCGTTGACCAGCCCGAGGGGCGAGTCGAAGTTCGCGTCGATGAACCGGCCCATCTGCGCCCGGTACAGCCGCTCCAGCCAGGTCCGCAGCCGCCGGTACCCGGCCGCCTCATGGGCTCCGGCGAAGCGTTCCACCTCCGCCGACATGGCGTCCACGTCGGTGTGCACGTCCAGCGTGCTGCTGTCCGCGAAGCAGGCCCGGTACGCCGGATGCAGGGCGATCAGCTCCACCCGCCGGTACAGGCTGTCGCCGACGGCGGCGAACGCCTCGTCGGCCAGGTCCGGCATGGTCAGCACGGTGGGACCGGTGTCGATCCGGTAACCGCCGAGTTCGAGGCGTCCGGCCCGGCCGCCGGGCAGCGCATCCCGTTCCACGACCGTGACCCGGCGCCCGGCGCCCAGCAGATGGAGGGCGGCCGACAGCCCCGCGAGGCCGGCCCCCACGACCACGACGTGGTCCGTACGACCGGGCAGTCGGCGTGTCATCGTCCGCTCTCCCGCCCGCCGAGGCCCGGCGCCCGAGCCGGACCGGGTCCGCCCCCGGCGGCCCGGCACAGCAGGGCCCGCAACCGGCTTCCGGCCTCGGCGTCGAGCGACGCGCCGTCGAAGTGCCGCAGCCCCCGCTCCACCAGGCGGGCGACCTTCGCCCCGACCACGGTCCGGGCACCGGTCGCCTCCAGCACCGCCCGCACCTCCGCGAGGCCCGCGTCCGTCAGGCCGGTGTCCCCGAGCGACCTGTCCAGCACCTCCAGAGCGCGCTCGTCGCCGGCTGCCGCCGCCCGCGCCCGGGCCAGCGCCGTCAGATACGTCGGCTTGCCCTCACGGATGTCCGAGCCCCCGCTCTTCCCGGTCCGCCCGGGATCCCCGAAGACGTCGTCCAGGTCGTCGCGCAGCTGGAACGCCATGCCGACACAGCGCCCCGCGGCGTCCAGCGCGCCCACCGTCCTTTCGTCGGCGCCCGCGAGTGAGGCACCCAGCGCCAGGGGGCGGGCCACGGAGTACAGGGCGCTCTTGAGGCATGCGGTGTGCAGAGCGCGCGGCAGCGCCTGTGCGGAGGTCACCTGGTCGTGCACGTCCAGGTACTGGCCCGCGACCATCTCCGTGCGCATGTCGCTCCACAGTCGCCGCACCGGCCGTACCGCAGTCGCGGGGAGGACCGTCTCGGCGACCAGATCGTCCGCCCAGGCGAGGGCCAGATCGCCGGCCAGGATGCCGGCCGCTTCCCCGAAGCGTCCGGCGCGCCCGGCGGGGGCCGAACCGGCGTACCGGGCGCGCAGCTCCTGGTGCAGCGCGGGCCGGCCTCGCCGCAGCAGCGCACCGTCCATGACGTCGTCGTGCACCAGGGCGCAGGTCTGCAGCAGTTCCAGCGCTGCGCCGATGCGCAGGGCCGCCGCGATGCTCGCCCGGTCCTCGCCGCCGCACGCGCGCAGCGACCACCACAGCAGTTGCGACCTGGTGCGTTTGCCGCCGACCCGGGTGAAGTCCGCGACACCGGCCGCGAGGTCCGTGGCGAACTGCTCGTCGACGGCGTGCGCGCGGGCGACGCGCTCGGTGAGGACTCCGTCGAGGACACGTCCGACGGCGGCGGGCACGTCGGCGTCGACCTGGCGCGCGTCACTGGTCTCAGCCGGGCAGACGGCACCCGCCCGGCTCGTGTGCCCGTGGCCGTCCGACTCGTCCGCGCGCGTCCGTCCGGGCGATCCCGGCACCGGAAGCAGGCGCGGGACGGGCGGCGGCGCGGCGCCGTGGTGTTCCTTCGCCTGTGTGGGGCTCATCCCGCTTCCTCTCGTCGTGATCGCGATGCACTCGTCGGCACATGCTTCGGAGCGTCCGCCGGGTCCGGATGCGCAGGCGGCCGGCGAGGTGGGCGCCGGTGGCCGCGCGATGTCCTTTCCCCGTCCGTCACCGGGGGAACGGCGGAGCACCGCAGACGAGTGACCCGCATCCGTTCGGGCACACGGGCGGGAACACCGGAAGGCGAGGGGTCGGGCCCACGGCCCGGTCCACTGGCACGCGGGCGAGCGGGACATGGTCAGGAGGAGGCGTGGTGTTGGAGGCGGAGGTGGCGGTGGTCGGCGCCGGGGCCGCGGGCCTCTCCCTTGCCCACCGCCTGAGTGGGCACGTGCCGGGACTGCGGACGCCGTCCGTGATCCTGCTGGACGCCCCGCCCGGCCCGCTGCGCCCGACGAGCCGCACCTGGTGCTTCTGGGAGCGCGGCCGGGGGCGGTTCGACACCGCGGTCTCGGCGTGCTGGGAGCGGCTGCGGGTGCGTCCCCCCGCGGGCGACCCGATCGAGGACGGCATCGCCCCGCTGCGCTACAAGAGGATCCGCTCCGACGACTTCGAGGACCTGGTCGGCCGGGACCTCGCGCACAGCCCCAACGTGCGCCGGCTCCAGGCCACCGTGGAGACGGTGGAGGACGTCACCGGTGGCGCCCGCGTGTACCTGCGGGACACCGACGGCACCCGCCGCGTCCTGCACACCCGCTGGGTCCTCGACTCCCGCCCACTGGGCAGCCTGCCGGCCGCGCGCACCACCCTGCTCCAGCACTTCCACGGCTGGTTCGTCCGCACGGCCCGGCCGGTCTTCGACCCCGGCGTCGCCGACCTGATGGACTTCCGCACCCCCCAGCCCGCCGACGGCCTCTCCTTCGGCTACGTCCTGCCCACCGGACCGCACGAGGCGCTCGTCGAGTACACCGAGTTCTCACCGCGGACCCTGACCGCGAGCGGCTACGAGGCGGCGGTACGGCACTACGCCGACGACGTCCTGCGCCTCGGCGCGGGGGAGGTCCTCGCCACCGAGACCGGCGTCATCCCGATGACGGACGCCCCGATCGCCCGGCAGACCGGCGCGTCCGTCTTCCGTATCGGCGCCGCCGGGGGCGCCACCCGCCCCGCCACCGGATACACCTTCGCAGGTCTGCAACGCCAGACGCGGGCCGTCGCCGCCGCCTTGCGCGAAGGGCGCCGCCCCATGCCGCCGTCCGCCCACTCCGTGCGCTCCCGCGCCATGGACGCCGTACTGCTGCGCGCCCTGGCGAGCGGCCGGGTCGACGGTCCGGCGCTGTTCAGCGGGTTGTTCGCCCGGGTGCCCATGGCCCGGCTGCTGCGCTTCCTCGACGGGGACACCCGCCTGCACGAGGACCTCGCCATCGGCCTGCGCACCCCGATCCGCCCGATGCTCCACTCGGCCCTGGAACTGCCCTCCCTGCCCCGCCGCCCCTGCGACTGACGCCCCGACACCCGCCCCTCCCTTCCGCCTCTGGAGACCGCATGACCCTGCTGCGCGACGAGGACCTCGCCGCCGCCTTCGACCACGCCTCCCGCAGCTACGACACGCTGGTGGCCGCGAACCCCGGCTACCACGCCCATCTACGGCGCTCGGTACGCCGGCTCGGCCTGCCCGGGCACGGTGAGGGGCTGCGCCTGCTCGACCTCGGCTGCGGCACCGGCGCCTCGACCGCCGCGCTGCGCTCCGCCCTGCCGGCCGCGGACATCACGGCCGTGGACGCCTCCGCCGGCATGCTGGAGCGGGCCGCCGCCAAGCCCTGGGCGGACGGCGTGACATTCGTCCACGCGCCGGCGGAACGGCTGGCCGAAGCGGGCGTCAAGGGCCCGTTCGACGCGGTCTTCGCCGCCTACCTGCTGCGCAACGTCGACGACCCCGACGCAGTGCTGGCCGCCGTGCGCGAGCTGCTGGCGCCCGGCGGACGGCTCGGCGTGCACGAGTACACCCTCAGCGGAAGGGCCTTGGACCGCGCGGTGTGGACCCTGGTGTGCCGTGGTGTCGTCCAGCCCGCGGGGGCGGCCCTCGGCGACCGCGCCCTCTACCGTCATCTGTGGCGCAGCGTCGTCGATTTCGACACCGCCGGCCGTTTCGCGGACCGGCTGCGCACGGCCGGCTTCGACCACGTAAGGGCCCTGCCGCTGCCGGGCTGGCAGACCGGCATCACCCACACCTTCGTCGCACGTCGCCCGAAGGACACGCGATGATCGGCGACCACCGGCCGACCGGGGCCGCGGCGGTGGACGGCGACCGCAGGGCGACCGGGGGTCCGGCGGCGGCCGAGGGCCGCGCCGTGCCCGGCGACCGTCCGGCGGGCGCCCGGCGCGGGCGGGACCGGCGGGCCCGGGTCGTGCCCGGCCCCCAGGGCAGGCGGCGCGCCGACGGCGCCCGCCCCACCGCGGCGGTCGTCGGCGGCGGCATTGCCGGGCTGGCGGCGGCCACGGCACTGGCCGAGCGCGGCGTGGCCGTCACCCTCTACGAGCGGCAGCCCTACCTCGGCGGCCGCGTCGGCGGCTGGCCCACCCGTCTGCCGGACGGCACCCCGGTGACGATGAGCCGGGGCTTCCACGCCTTCTTCCGTCAGTACTACAACCTGCGCGGACTGCTGCGCCGTACCGACCCCGCGCTGGAGCGGCTCACGGGTCTGCCGGACTACCCGCTGCTGCACGCCGGCGGGGCCCGGGACGGCTTCCGGCGCATCCCGCGCACCCCGCCCTTCAGCGCCCTCGGCTTCGCCCTGCTCAGCCCGTCCTTCGGGCTGCGCGACCTGCGCGCCCTGGACCCGGTGGCGGCACTGCCCCTGTTCGACGTGCGCGTCCCCGACGTGTACACGCGTCTGGACGGCATCAGCGCCCATGACTTCCTCGACGCCGTCCGCTTCCCTGACCAGGCCCGTCATCTGGCCTTCGAGGTGTTCTCCCGCAGCTTCTTCGCCGATCCGCGCCGGCTGTCCGCGGCCGAGCTGGCGCTGATGTTCCACATCTACTTCCTCGGCTCCGCCGAGGGCCTGCTGTTCGACGTGCCCCGGGCACCCTTCCCGGCCGCCCTGTGGAACCCCCTCGCCGACTACCTCAGGGGGCACGGCACCGTGGTGCGCACGGGCACACCCGTCGACCACGTGGCACCCCACAGAAACGGCGGCTACAGGATCACCACCGACCAGGACGAGACCCACCACGACGGCGTCGTCCTCGCTCTGGACACCACCGGACTGCGCTCCCTCGTCGCCCGCTCGGACCGCCTGGGCGACGCCCCCTGGCGTGAGCGGATCGCACGGCTGCGCACCGCCCCGCCGTTCCTCGTCACCCGCCTGTGGCTGGACCGGCCCGTCGCCGCTGACCGGCCGGGCTTCCTGGGCACCAGCGGGTTCGGCACCCTGGACAACATCAGCGTCCTGGAACGCTGGGAGGACGAGGCCGCCCGCTGGGCCACGCGCACCGGAGGATCGGTCGTGGAACTCCACGCCTACGCGGTACCGTCCGACGCACCCCGCGACGTCGAGGAGAAGCGCCTCGTCGAGCAACTGCACCGGGTCTACCCGGAGACACGGGCGGCCACGGTCGTCGACAGCCGCCACGAATGGCGCGAGGACTGCCCGCTGTTCCCCGTGGGCGGCTACCTTGACCGCCCCACCGTGCGCACCCCCGACCCGCGCCTGACGGTAGCAGGCGACCTGGTGCGCACCGACCTCCCCGTGGCGCTGATGGAACGGGCGGCGACGACCGGCTTCCAGGCCGCCAACACTCTGCTGGAGCAATGGGGTCTGCGGGGCCAGACCCTGTGGACCGTCCCGGACCGCGGCCGCAACGCGGTCTTGCGGGGGCTGGCGCGGTGGGTGAGCGGATGAGGGAGGCCCGCAGAGGGGCAGGAAGAAGTCCGGTCGGGAAGAGGGTTGCAGGGTCCGCTCCCGTGGGAACGGAGGACTCGTCTTGCACGACGTCGTCCGGGCCACGCCCGGCCTGGGTGACGCGGCGGCCGACACCTTCGGCGGGCACACACTGCTCGCGCCGGCCGAGTGGCCGCCGGTCGGCGAAGTATGGCTGGGGGGCGGTCCACCGCTCCGTCGTCCTCGCGGCCCGGGTGCTCGCGCCGCCGGACGACGAGCCGTGGGACCGGCTCTGGGCGGCGATGCGCGACCTCGCCGGCGTCCAGGGGGGCGACCATGTGCGACGGGTCGTCTGGTCCGGATGACGGCCCGGCCCGGCCGCCCTCAGTCCGCCGACCGGGCAGCGTGGGCGCGTACATCGCCGCCCCGGCTCCTGAGCGGCACGCCCGCTTCACCGAGCACACGGTGCACGAAGCCGTACGAGCGGCCGTGAGCCTCCGCTATCACGCGGATCGAGCGCCCCTCCTCGTACTCCTTCTTCATCACTTCGGCCAGCTCCCTGCGCGCCGTACCCGTGATCCACTTCCGCTTGTCCACGACGATCTCCTCTCGCGACGTCGGATGTGATCACCGGCTGCCCGACTCGCCGCGATCCATGTCGCCGATCCGGCGTCCGCTCCCGGCTAGAACGCGTACCTGATCCGCAGCCAGGGCGCGTGCGTGGCAACGAGCCTGCGCAGGGCGTCCACCGCCTCCGCCTTGACACCGTTGCGGTAACGGACGTTCAGGGCCCCGTTCTGCGAGCGCTTGGCCTGCTGGAGGCCGGGCTGCCACAGCAGTTCCTCGCCGCGGGGGTGCCATCCGAGGTTGACCTCGTGCAGGTCCTCGTTGTGGGTCAGCATGATCACCTCGGCCGCCGCCTGCCGCTTGACCGGATCAGGCAGCACATCGTCGAGGTGTCTCAGCAGCTCGGCCCATGCCTCCTGCCAGCCGGGGCGCAACACGACGGGGGAGAGGTTGAAGTGCACCTCGTAGCCGGCCTCCAGGAAGTCCCCGGCGGCCGCGACGCGGTCGGCGACCGGCGAGGTGCGCAGGTCCAGGAGGCGGGAGTCCTCCGCCGGCATCAGGGAGAACCGGATCCGGGTACGGCCGCGCGGGTCGCAGTCGAGCAGATCGGGATTGACGAACTTGGTCGCGAAGGATGCCTTGGCCGTGGGCCAGTGCCGGAAGGCGTGCACCAGATCGGCGGTGTTGTCGCAGATCAGGGCGTCCACCGAGCAGTCGCCGTTCTCCCCGATGTCGTAGACCCAGGCCGTGTCGTCACACTGGTTCGGCTCGGGCTTCCTGCCCTGGCGTGCGATGTGCCGGCCGAGGTGCGCGATGATCCGGTCGATGTTGGTGAAGACGGTGATCGGATTGGCGTACCCCTTGCGGCGCGGCACATAGCAGTACGCGCACGCCATCGCGCAGCCGTTGGAGGGCCCCGGCGCGATCCAGTCGGCCGAGCGGCCGTTGGGACGGGTGGTCAGGGTCTTCTTCTCGCCGAGGACCAGGGTCTCGCCCTTGACGCGGATCCAGCGCTCGACGTTGCCCTCGTTGCCGTGCAGCCCGGGGATGCCCCAGTGGGACGCCACCTCGATCAGACGGGCCTGCGGGAACCGGTCCAGGATCTGCCGGCCACGGGGCGAGGCGGCGGCGGCCGGCTCGGCGTAGATCTCCCGCACGGGCAGCAGCCGACGGGCCTTGGCACTGGCACGGAACGCGGGGCCCCCCGAACCCCGGCCGCGGTCGGGCTGCGCGGCGCCGGGTGCGCCCAGGGCCTCCAGGCCGAACAGGGCGTCGGAGCCGTCGTCCGCTGCGGCGTGCGTCATCCAAGGGCTCCGGGAAGTGGCTCGGCCGTTGCGGTGCGTGTGTGTCGGTGCTGGTCGGGTCCACTGTAGGACGCTCACGCGCCTGGCGCGGCGGCACGCGGTCACGGGCGCGTGGTGGACTGCGCCACGCGATGACACGCGTGTGCGGCGGTGCCACGCCGTCACGCGCGCGCAGAGCGGTGTCCGGTGCCCGGCTGAACGCGCGACGGCCGGGTAGACGAGTGCTACGCGCCCCGGAACCGCCCTGCGGTCCCGCGACCCGACGGACGACAAGGAGCCTCATGGCCACCGTGATGGAACGGATCAAGCAGTTCGCGCGCAGCCCGCAGGGGCGCCGCACCATGGAGCAGATACGGCGCCAGGCCGCCGACCCGCGTCGGCGCGCCCAGGCCCAGCGCCTCTTCGAGCGGCTCCGTTCCCGCCGGTGACGCGGACGCGCCGGAAGTGACGGCTGACACGTTTGCCGTACGCCGGAGGCATGACTCGCGCAACGCGGGGTAACGGCCCGACCAGGACGGCCCAGGGGCACGGAGCGGGCCGGCACGATCAGGGAAGGTTCGCGATGGCGACGCGCGTGGGCGCGACGCCGGACACCGGTACGCCACTGCCGCAGATCACCGCCCCGCAGAAGATCGCCCCTGAGGCCACCCGTACCCTCACCCAGCTGTTCCTCCAGCGGCTCACGGGTTCCCTTCCTGGTCGGCATAAGCGCCAGCGTTACGGTCGGTTGCTTGCCGTGGGCCGGCCCGCCGCAGATGTCCCGAACGCAGCGACCTGCCACTGTCTGCCGACCTGATGGTCACAAGACCATCCACGGGTCGACTGCTGACCCCGCGTCTGGGAATCCGGCCAGGTTGCCTGAGGATGGCCTCGGCGAGTCGGCGGCCGCCGTGGTGCCGCCGCCAGCAGGCATGGGTGAGAGGTGGCAGGGCATCCGGGTGAGGAGCCGGGGTTGCCGCCCGTCGACATCATGGCCCTAGGAGGGGTGACAGGGTGAAGGGCTTCCGCAGCTTCATCCTGCGCGGCAATGTGGTCGACCTGGCGGTCGGCATCGTCATCGGAGCGGCGTTCACCGCAGTCGTCAACGGCTTCGTCAGCGCCTTTTTGACCCCGCTCGTGGGGCTGGCCACCGGTGTCACCGGCGACATGGCCCACAAGACCTTCACCGTAGGCGCCACCAAGTTCCCCTACGGAGCTTTCATCAACGCGGCGATCAGCTTCCTCCTCATCGCCAGCGCCCTGTACTTCCTCGTCGTACTCCCGATCAACAAACTGCACGAGCGCCTCGCTCCCCACCACGACGTCCAGGCCCCCAAGCGGGACTGCCCCGAGTGCCTCAGCCCCGTCCCGGCCCAGGCCCGACGCTGCGCCTCCTGCACCGTCCCCCTGCCCGCGGTGCCCGCCCAGGCCGGGGAGACAACTCAGCGGGCCGGGTGACCGGACCCCTGATCGATCGGTGACAGCCGGACCACCTCGGTTCTCAACGCTTGGCCGGGTTGCCCCTGCAGCCGCGGCGCCGGCGTTCGGCATTCCCGCCGTCTGGGCTGCGGGCCTGCCGGAGCCGGGCCGGGCGTCCAGGCACTTGTCGGAGCGGATCACCGCCACGACGGGGGAGGCGTTTCGTCTGCGGTTTCCCGCCTCGTGCGCGGTGCTCGACGCGCAGATGACGACCTTGGACGAGGTCGTGCACCTGGTCGGCGTCGTCACCGGCTCCGCCGCCACCTTCACCTCGCGCGAGGTGAAGTCGGCCCGGACGGCGGTGCGGGCCGGTCCGGCCCCTGTGCGCTGCCTGGCACGATGCTGTTCATGCAGCCGCTGCCCGTTCGGTGCCCTGCCGGCCTGGTCCCGGACGCTACAGGCGTCGATGCCTTCAACGCCGCATACATAGCCGCAGCGCGCGGTATGTGTCGGCCTGGAGCGCCAGTGGACGGTGAAGGCGGACACGCTCATCGCCCCGGGTTACAGGGTCGACGTCAGCGCGTACGACGCGGTGCGCAACGCGATGATCCGGCTGATCCGCCCCGACTCCTCTGCCGGTCCTGTCTACTTCGTGCTGCACGACGTCGACGGTGAGCGGCGAGCCAGCGGGCTGACGGCCGCGTTGCACGCCGCCCTGTACGCCGACCTCGTCCCACTGGCCCACTGGCCCGCGCTGTTCCCGAGACCTGTGCCTGATCTGCGGCTGTCGCGTGTCACCGCACTGCGAACTCGTCGGATCCCCCGACAAGCTCTTGTAATGTGGGTTTGTCCAGGGCGGCTCGGCATCCAGGGAGCAGATCATCTCTACCGACAATGCCTCGCAATCCCAGCCCGAGACAGCAACGCCTGGCGTTGAGAAGGGTGCACGGGCTCAGGGTTCTGTGACCGCTCTGCTGGTGGCGGCCGCTCTCACCTATGCCGTGGACCTCGGCAGCAAGGTTGTGGCTGTCTCGCGGTGGGAAGGTCGGGAGCCCGTTGCCATAGCAGGCCGCGTGGTGACGCTTCAGGTGTTCCGTAACGCGGGTGCGGCTTTCAGCTCGGGCCAGGCTTTCACTGCCGTGTTCACGGCGATCTCGGTCGCGGTTGTCCTGGTCATCGCGCGCGTCGCACGCAGGCTTCAGAGCTTTCCGTGGGCTGTCGCTCTGGGCCTGTTGCTCGGGGGTGCGCTCGGCAACCTGACCGACCGGATCTTCCGGGCGCCCGGCGTCTTCCGTGGCCACGTCGTCGACTTCATCTCCGTCGAACACTTCGCGGTGTTCAACCTCGCCGACTCGGCCATTGTCTGCGGCGGTGCCCTGGTGGTCCTCCTGTCGTTCCTGGGCACTTCCCTGGGCGGCTCGCCCCCGCACGACCGGCAGAGCCGGATCACTCTCGCTCCGCGATGAGATGCTCCAGACCTGAGAGCTCGACTGCCGTGCAGCGCGGGCCCGGTGTCCCCTTCGGTAAGGGCTCCGGCTGCATGCACGTCGAGCCCGAAAGCACATCCGCGCCGGTGGTGCGGTCACCGGTGCAGCGCCACCACGATGTCCACCACCGCCCGGGCCCGCTCCACCCGCTCATCGCGCAGGGCCTGTAGAGCCTGGATGACGTCCTTCGGTCTGGGCAGCCAGCGCCGGGTCGTGGAGCGCGCATTCGCCCGCCTGCGCTGGTTCCGCCGCCTGCGGAGCCGCTGGGAGATCCGCGACGACATCCACGAAGCCTTCCTCACCCTGGGATGTGCACTCATCTGCTGACGACGGCTGCGCTCATGCTGTTGATCTGTCTAGCACGTTGGACGAGGGGACTGAGGGTCGGGAGCGCATGCTGCTTCCTGGGCGGCCATCACCTCATCGCCGTGCTCGAAGGCCCATGCGCCGACGGCGTCGATGGGCGCCAGCAAGGTCCGGCCCAAAGCGGTGAGCTGGTACTCGACCCGCGATGGGTGGTCGTTGTCTGCCTGCCGGTCGACCAGTCCGTTGAACTGCAGCCGGCGCAGAGTCTCGGTGAGGACCTTGGAGCTGATGCCCCCGATCCGCTCTCGTAGTTCGACCGGGCGCCTGGGGCCATCGCGCAGTGCCCAGAGCACCACGGCGTTCCAGGTGTTGGAGAGCAGGTCGAAGGCGAGGCGGGCGCGGCAGTCGGCGAGGAAGGCGTCGGTTGTCACGTACCAAATGGTGCCCGAACGGCCATCTAACGTCGGCGAGAACGATCGAAGCAGGCACGGAGAGGGACCGCGCGATGAGAATCGGTGTACTGGGCACGGGCAACATGGCCGACGCGCTCGCCACCCACTGGGTGCGGGCCGGGCACGAGGTCACTATCGGGGGACGGGACCCACACAAGGCTGAGCGGCTCGCGACGCGCATCGGGGGCGGCGCGAAGCCTGCCAGTCTGCGCGCGGCGGCCGCCTCCGCGCAGGTCGTTTTGGCCGCGCTGCCCTTCGGGGCGGGCGTGGACGTGGCGCGGGACTTGCATGCGGCCCTGGAGGGCAAGGTGCTGCTCGACTGCTCCAACCCGGTCGGGCCGGGCTTTCGGCTGTTGACGGAAGGAGGCCCTTCAGCCGCGCAGCAACTTGCCGCGGCGGCACCGGGAGCCCATGTGGTCAAGGCTTTCAATCTCTGCCACGAGGATGTGTGGCGCATGCGGCCGCCCGTCTTCGATGGGCGACCACTGGCCGTGCCGGTCTGCGGAGACGACGAGACTGCCCTCGCGCGTGTAAGCGAGTTGGTGCAGGACGTGGGCTGCGAACCCGTGGCTGGAGGCGGTCTCGAACGTGCGGGACTCCTGGAAGCGACCGCCGCGCTATTCATCGCCCTGTGGGTCGGCGAGGGAGTGGATGCGCAAGCGATCGCACCACCGCTGGCATACGCGGCCGGGCCGAGCCACCAGGAAACGGAAGACGGCACGGCGGCTTTCCGTTAGGGGAAACACATCGCCTTTCTGGCACCGCTATATGAGCATGATCCCGTGGCGAACCGGTCGCCCGCCGCCACTTACCGATCTTGCTCACCAATCGCATCCCCCGCCTCCCCCCCCGCCAGGAGGCAAGGTTGTCCCGGGTGATGAGGGTGGAGGGGTGGTTCGAGCCCAGCACTCGCGTCTGGTCGGTGAGAAGTTCAGCGAACGCGGTGGCTGCGCCGGCCGCAACCCCCCGCCTCCCCTGACATCTGCCCCGGGGGGCACATTGGCGCTCGCGCCATCCGGTGACCGACGAGGCTGGTTCTGTCCCCGTAGCCACATCCGGAGCCGACCCAGTTGTAGGCAGTCACGTGATCGCCCGAACACGCCGTAGAAAGAGACCATGACTGCCACACCTGTCACTCCAGGTGGCACTTGCACACAGCGTTCGGCCCTGACCAAGCGTCACTCGACGGTCGGCGCGTGTGTGAAGTGCGCGGCGTGCACGCACACTTGGGGGGTATCGGTTTTTGGAAAGGACGCTGCATTCATGGGCCTGACCCGTCGGCTTCTCATACTGCTCTTCGCACCCCTGCTCGCCCTGATGGTGGCGCCCGTGCTGGGGACCGGTTCGGCAGTTGCCGCACCGCAGGCGAAGACGATCTCGATCGCCCAGGCCCGCGGCCTGCCGGTCGGGACAGTGGTCACCGTGGCGGGTTCGGTGACGACTCCCTCCGGTGCCTTCGAATCCAGCTTCGGCGACAAGGGATTCGGGCTTCAGGACAGGACCGCCGGTATCTACGTCAGGCTGCACAGCGAAGTGCATGCGTACCCGCGTCAGCGTGCACGCATCACCGGCACGCTGCGGGACAGCTCCGGACTGCTGACCCTGGTCCCGGCCGATCCTTCCGATGTCGAGCTCGGTCACAAGGGCCGGCCGGTGAAACCGGAATGGGTCGGCACCGCCGGGGTCGGAGAGGCCACCGAGGGGCGGCTCGTCAAGGTCGTCGGCAGGATCACTCAAGCACCCACGAGCGACCTCCCCTACGGGTACAAGCTGCCCGTCGACGACGGTTCGGGCCTCGTGCCGGTCTTCGTCAATGTGCAGACGGGCATCGACGTCTCCGGCCTGAAGCAGGGGCAGAGGGTGCGGGTGATCGGCTTCAGCAGCCAGTTCGGCACCCACTACGAAATCGATCCGCGGTCGCCGCACGACATCGCGGTGGTCGGGGCCTGATCGCCGGAGGGGCGGAGCGGGATGACGGGGGCGGGGTAGTCCTGGGTATTGGGTCGCCGGAGGATGAGGACGGCCGCCGCAAGGGTCATCTGCTCCGCGAGCACTGTCGGCGATGGATACCTCGGCAAGCACGGCCACGCCGACCATCTCGCGCTGTGCGTGCCGTCGTAGCGCGGTCGGGACCGGTGAGGCCCACCTTCGCGACAAGCATGGTGAAGGGCGTGGGAGCCCTTCGCCTTCCCTGCGCGGACGGTGATGCTCGGCAGTCCTGCGTCCAGGACTTCCGGGCTGGCGGCGGCATACGGCTGCCAGCCCGCTTGGGCGGGATCGAAGGTGGTGCCCCAGGTCTGAGCGGCGGAGGAAGGACTGCCCGCAGCAATCGAGACTTGTTTCGGGATGCGGGCCGACGGGGGAGACGGACGCCCCTCGGCGGGGCACCCGCCGACTCCTACACAGAAGGACATGCCATGCTCGCGGCACATAGCCGAGTATCGGCCGCTTGGCGGCCGATACTCATGCTCGCTGTGCTCCTCGCCTGACTGCTCGCCGGCACGGCGCCCCACACCCGTGCAGCAGCTGGGCTCCTGGGACCTGGCCAGAGCCATTCCCCTGGGCACGACTGCCAGCGCGTACCCGCACTGGGCGGCCAGCATCCGGCTTCGCGTCGGCACCACCGTGCAGTGCAACCAGGCCACCGCCACCACCAACTGGGGCCAGAACCTCTACGTCACCGGCAACCTGCCCGACCTCGGCAACTGGGACCCCGCCAAGGCCCTCCCCCCGGCCACCGGCCCCAGCACCTACCCCCTGTGGTCCGGCCCCCACCAACTGCAGCCCAACCACGGCGGACGACGTCCTTGCCGAGCTCGGCGACGCCGTCGACTTCGTGCTGGAGGGCGGCCGCTGCGAGGTCGGCGTCGAGTCCACCCTCGTCGACGTCACTGGTGAGACCCCGGCCATCCTGCGACCCGGCGGGGTGACGCGCGAGGACCTTGAAGCAGTGCTGGGGCACCCGCTCACTGCGCCTGCGACCAGTCGCGTCCGGGTGCCGGGCCGGCACCCGCCCCACTACGCACCGCGGGCGCGGGTCGTCCTGGTCGAGCCTGAGAAGGTCGTCGCCGAAGCGGAAGTCGCTTCCGGCCTGGGGCACCGGGTGGGCGTCTTCCTCCCCGGCGCATTCGCCGGGGCGCCGGTGAAGGCGCACGCCGCGGTGGAGGTGCCCGCCTCGGCGGCCGCCTACGCGCGGCCTGTACGGGTTCCTGCGCGAACTCGACCAGAAGGGATGCGACCGCATCGTCGCGTCCTTGCTGGCGGAGGAGGGGCTGGGCCTGGCGATCGCCAACCGGCTCCGCCGCGCCGCGGGGCCCCGTACAACCGTGTGACCACCCCCGAGCACCCACGCCTGATGGGCGGGCTGCCGGGCGCGTGCCGATCCTCGCCTGAGATTCTCCTCTTCTCCCGCAGTGGCAGCCCGCGGCCCTACCGGCTCGGGCGCGGCCGCGGGCTGGATCCGCGATCTTCTGGGTGAGCGGGGCCGAGTCAGGACGCGGTGGGACCCGCGACGTCGAGGCCGCGGGTGGCGACGAGCTGGGCGCTGCCCTCGGCCAGCCGGTAGGACAGGCCCACCACGCCGAGGCGGCCGTCAGCCACCCGCTCGGCCAGGACCCGGGAGCGTTCCAGCAGCAGGTCCACGGTGTGCTCGATGTGCTCGGCCAGGATCTCCTCGGCGCTCTCACGTCCGGCGGCGCGGGCTGCCAGCACGCTCGGGGTGACCCGTTCGACGACGTCGCGGACGAAGCCGCCCGGCGTCTGCCCGTTCTCCAGGGCGGAGCAGGCGGCGGCGACGGCGCCGCACGAGTCGTGGCCAAGGACGACGACGAGCGGCGCGTTCAGGACGCAAGCGCCGAACTCGATGGAGCCGAGCACCTCCGCCCCTATGACGTGACCGGCGGTGCGGACCACGAACAGGTCGCCCAGGCCGCGGTCGAAGATGATCTCAGCGGCCAGACGGGAATCGGAGCATCCGAACAGCACGGCGAACGGCTGCTGGGAAGGTGCGGTCTCGGTGCGACGGACGGCGTCCTGGTTCGGGTGCTCGGGCGTGCCGGAGACGAAGCGCTGGTTGCCGGCCATGAGCAGCTCGAAGGCCTCGCGGGGCGACGGCGTGTGGATCTTCTCGGTCATGGCGGCAGCTTACGAGGCAGCACCCGCCGCGGCTGCCCCAGGCCCACACCGTGGACGGCATCACGCACCGCCTCCACACGCAATATCGTCCCGTAAAGTGATTGTTTGTCCGGTCGTATGAGCCGCGCCGGATCACGTCGCACCGGCTGGAGGGAGGAGCGGTTGTCCGAGGGCACGGGGCTGGGGCGGCGTTTGCTGGACCACCTCTTGACCGAGGCGGTGCGGGACCTCGGCGCGCACGCCGCCGGGGTGTACGTGCTGGCTCCCGGGGAGGGGGTGCTCACGCTGGAGGTGATGACCGGGCTGCCGGTCGAGTTCGCTCAGCCGTGGCAGCGGATCTCCCTCGCCTACCCGGTGCCGGTGACCGACGCGGTGCACGTCCGGGACCTGGTGTGGGTGGACTCCCAGGAGGAGCTGGCGCGCCGCTACCCGCGCGCCGCGCTCGTCCTGCCCTACCACTTCGCACTCGCCGGTGCCCCGATCCTGCACGACGGGACGGTGGTGGGGGCACTGCTGCTGCTGTGGCCCGGGCCTCGGCACGACCTGGTGCCCGCGGTGAGGGCCGGCGTCGCGTCGGTGTGCGCGTTCCTCGGCCACGTGCTGGCCGCGGCCGAGCAGACGGGACAGCCGCTGGCCCCACTTCCGGCCGCACGCACCCTGGCACGCCCCATGACCAAAGACCCCGCACCCCCGGCGGCAGCAGATGTCGCGGCGGGCTACGCCGAGCGGCTGCCCGAGCCCGGCGTCGCGCTCGACCTGGACGGCCACATCACCTTCATCACCCGCGCCGCGGCCCGCCTGGTGGGCGCCGGGGAGCAGCGCCTGCTCGGCGCTCTGCCGTGGGAAGCGCTGGCGTGGCTGGACGACCCGGTATACGAAGACCGCTACCGCGCAGCCGTGATCAGCCGTCATCCCACCTCGTTCACCGCCCAGCGTCCCGACGGGGCGTGGCTGCGCTTCGAGCTGTTCCCCGACGACACCGGAATCAGCGTGCGCATCACCCCCACAGCCGGCCCGGCCGACGTAGTCGCCGCTGAGCCGTCCCAGGCCGGCACAGCCCTCGGCACGCCGCCGCGGGTGGGGGCGCTTTACCACCTGATGCATCTGGCCGGCGCGCTGACCGAGGCGGTGGGGGCCGAGGATGTGGTGCGGGTGGTGGCGGACACGGTGCTGCCCGCGTTCGGCGCACAGGGACTGACGGTGCTGGTCGCTGAGGGCGGGCGGCTGCGGATCGTGGGTTACAGCGGCTACCCGGCCGAGGTTATGGACCTCTTCGACGGCACTCCGCTCACCTCGCCCACCCCTGGGGTGCGGGCCCTGACAGAAGGGGTGGCGGGCTTCTTCTCCACCCGCAAGGACCTGGCGCGCGCGTTCCCGGCTCGCGCTCAGCGGGAGGACGGGATGGCGGCATGGGCGTTCCTGCCGCTCATCGCCTCCGGCAAACCGGTCGGCACCTGTGTCCTGGCCTTCGTCCAGCCTCACGTCTTCGCGCCGGAGGAGCGGGCGGCGCTGACCTCGCTGGCCGGCCTGATCGCCCAGGCGCTGGACCGCGCCCGCCTCTACGACACTGAGCACGCCCTCGCGCAGAGCCTGCAGACCGGTCTCCTGCCGCGCGCCCTCCCGGACGTCCCCGGTCTTGAGGTGGCGGCGCGCTACCTCCCTGCCACGCATGGCATGGAGATCGGCGGCGACTTCTACGACCTCATCCGCCTGGACGCCACCACCGTCGGGGCGGTCATCGGCGACGTTCAGGGCCACAACGTGGCTGCCGCCGCCCTGATGGGCCAGGTCCGCACCGCTATCCACGCCCACGCCACCGCCGGCGCCGCCCCCGACGAGGTCCTCACCCGCACCAACCAGCTCCTGTGCGACCTCGATCCTGGACTGTTCACCAGCTGCCTGTACGCCTGTATCGACCTCGCCGCCCACACCGTGTGCCTGGCCACCGCCGGCCACCCGCCACCGCTCCTGTGCCTCGACGCCATCACGAGCATCGTGCAGTTGGAGCCCGGTCTGCTGCTCGGCATCGACCCCGGTGCCATCTACCCCACCCACACCCTCGCCCTACCGCCTGGGGCGGTGCTGGCCCTGTTCACCGACGGCCTCGTCGAAACTCCCGACGAACCGCTGGATGCCCGCATCACCGCCCTCGCCAACGCTCTGGGAGGCGGACCGACCGACCTGTCCACCCTCGCCGACACCCTCACCACAGCGATGCGCGCCGGTGACGAACGCACCGACGACGTCGCCCTGCTCCTGCTCCGGCCAGCCCCATCCACCTGATCCGTCCTGCCGGCGTCAGGGTGTCCGCCGTACCGAATCCCGCGCTCGGCGTCCACCCCCTCCGGCAGCCGCCACACAGGGCCTCTTACCCACTCGGAGGAGCGCGGGCCCGAGGTGGACAGGAGCGTTGCCTGACCGCATGTCGTCTCGGTGCCGCAACCATGGAACCCGCACCGGAAGCTGTGACCACCGCCCTGCCGGACGCGTACTGGCTCGCACCCGGCTCACCCGCCCGTTGTCCGGTGCCCTGCCTGGCCGGTGCTCCGCGGACAGATCACGGGCTCGGGTCCGGGTGCGATGCGCAGGAAGACGCAGCGCTTGGACAGCGGAGTGAGGACCGCTACTTTCAGCGGGGTACGAGTGGTGGCCTGGATGCGGGCGAGCCAGGAGCGTCCGGGCACCAGGATCGTCGGCTCTGCCGGCCACTGGGCGAGTGCTTGAGGATCGGGGCACACCACACCGGCGAGCCGGAACTCGCGGCCCGGGTGGGGCCTGCTGTAGACGAGCAGCCCGTTGCCATGGCTCTGCCCGCCGTCCTCGACCGTCTTGCCGGAGACGGTACGGACCAGCTGCGTGAAGGCGGGCCACACCTGGGCGTCTATACCGGCGTGCCCGAGGAATGCGGCCTGACGTGCCTGGTCGGCCTGCCGTTCCTGTGCTTGCAGCAAAGCCCTGCAGCCGCTGTCCGGCGGCAGCAGCATGCGCGGCGGCACAACGGCGGGCCTGCTCGGCGCCCCCGGCACGCGCAGCTGCCTCGGTGTCCGCCTCCAGCCCTGAACCGGCGGCCGCCAGTTCCACGTACGCGGGGGCCGTCCACCACACCGTGCCGCCCGGCCGGTGTGGGGATGCACACGCCTCTGGAGATCCACCGGATCGCCTCGCCGAGCGGGCAGGTGATGTGGTTCCAGCCCGGCTTCGCCGCCAGCGTGCGCGGGGCCCATGTGTAGCGCGACAGGCCATGCCGCACCGTCCAGCCGGCCCCGCGCGGCTTTTCGGGCCTCTGGCTGAGCCGGAGCGCGGGCGGGCCGGGGCGTGCTGCACGTTCTTCGCGCCCTTGGGCGAGCTCGAGTGACAGCTCGGCTGTGGCACACACGAGGGCGCGGACCCGCTCTCGTTCCGCGGCGAGTTCGTCCTTGGTCTTCGCCAGGGCGTCCCGGGCGCTCAGTCGGAGGTACATGAGCTCAGCGCCGGTCAGGGACCGCGTTCCGCTCCAATAGGTCCCTCATCCGCTGGGGGCGGGCGAAATCACGTCCCAGCGGCGGAGCGTGGACGCGTTGCACGAGGATGGAGCAGATGCCCGCTCCCACCTCGGTGACGACCGGTAGCAACAGTCAGACCAGTGCTCCCATGGGCGCGCCTCCTTCGGGCCGTGTGTGCGGACGCCTTTCCGGTCTCCGTAAACGGGGTCAGTCCTGGCCTTCTGGCTTCGTGGCGTGTTGCTGACGTGGGCTTCCAGGCTTCTTTCGACGGATGCTCCGTCTGGCTGCGCGGCAGGGGTGGCCCGAACGGCCCTGTTGGGTACCCGGCGTGGCGGCAGAGGGTAGGGCTTACAAACCGGCACGCACGGCACCCGCACCCCCGCCCCGACGCGGAAAGGACCCCCGATGTCCGTCGACACGCAGCAGACGCCCGTCCAACTGGAGGAGGATGAGCTGAGGTCGCTGGACGCTCACTGGCGCGCCGCGAACTATCTGTCCGTAGGCCAGATCTACCTCATGGCCAACCCCCTGCTCACCGAACCCCTCCGTCCCGAGCACGTCAAACCGCGGCTGCTGGGCCACTGGGGCACCTCGCCCGGCCTCAACCTCGTGCACACCCACCTCAACCGCGTCATCAAGGCCCGCGGCCTGGACGCCCTGTGCATCTGGGGGCCCGGTCACGGCGGTCCGGCCGTGCTGGCCAACTCCTGGCTGGAGGGCTCCTACACCGAGACCTACCCGGACGTCACACGGGACGCGGCGGGCATGGGCCGACTGTTCAAGCAGTTCTCCTTCCCCGGCGGGGTGCCCAGCCACGTCGCCCCGGAGACCCCCGGTTCCATCCACGAGGGCGGCGAACTCGGCTATTCGCTCGCCCACGCCTACGGCGCCGCTCTCGACAACCCGAACCTGCTGGTCGCCTGCGTGATCGGTGACGGCGAGGCGGAGACCGGGCCGCTGGCCGCCTCCTGGCACTCCAACAAGTTCCTCGACCCCGTCCACGACGGCGCCGTTCTGCCGATCCTGCACCTCAACGGCTACAAGATCGCCAACCCGACCGTCCTGGCCCGGCTGCCCGAGCACGAACTCGACGAACTGCTGCGCGGCTACGGACACGCCCCCCTTCACGTCACCGGCGACGACCCGATGGCCGTCCACCGGGCGATGGCCGCCGCGATGGACGACGCACTGGAGCGCATCGCGGCCATCCAGAGCAGCACCCGCGAGGGCGGCGTGGCGGAGCGGCCGCACTGGCCGGTGATCGTGCTGCGCACCCCGAAGGGCTGGACCGGCCCGGCCGAGGTCGACGGACTGCCCGTGGAGGGCACCTGGCGTGCCCATCAGGTCCCGCTGGCCGCAGTCCGGGACAACCCCGAGCATCTGCGCCAGCTGGAGCAGTGGATGCGCTCCTACCGACCGGAGGAGCTGTTCGACGAGCACGGCGCACCGCGCCCCGAGGTACTCGCCTGCATCCCCGAGGACAGGCGCCGGCTGGGCGCCACCCCCCACGCCAACGGCGGCCTGCTGCTGCGCGAGCTGCCCCTGCCACCCCTGGAGAAGTACGCCGTCGAGGTCGACAAGCACGGCGCGACCCTCCACGAACCCACCCGCGTCCTCGGCGACCTGCTCCAGGACGTCATGCACGCCACGAGTGTGCGGCGCGACTTCCGCATCGTCGGCCCCGACGAGACCGCCTCCAACCGTCTCCAGGCGGTCTACGCGGCCAGCGGCAAGGCGTGGCAGGCCCAGGTGCTCCAAGTGGACGAGCACCTCGAGCGCCACGGCCGGGTGATGGAGATTCTCTCCGAACACACCTGCCAGGGCTGGCTGGAGGGCTACCTGCTGACCGGCCGGCACGGGCTGTTCTCCTGCTACGAGGCGTTCGTGCACATCGTCGACTCGATGGTCAACCAGCACATCAAGTGGCTGCGCACCACCCGTCGGCTGCCCTGGCGCGTTCCCATCGCTTCCCTCAACTACCTGCTGACCTCGCACGTGTGGCGCCAGGACCACAACGGCTTTTCCCACCAGGACCCCGGCTTCGTCGACCACATCCTCAACAAGAGCCCCGAGGCCGTGCGGGTCTACTTCCCGCCGGACGCCAACACCCTGCTGTCGGTCGCCGATCACGCGCTGCGCAGCAAGGACTACGTCAACGTGATCGTGGCCGGCAAGCAGCCCTGCTTCGACTGGCTCTCCATGGAGGAGGCGAAGGTCCACTGCGCGCGCGGCGCGGGTATCTGGGAGTGGGCGGGCACCGAGGACGGTACCCGTGAACCGGACGTGGTGCTGGCCTGTGCCGGCGACGTCCCGACCCAGGAGGTGCTGGCCGCCGCACAGCTGCTGCGCCGCCACCTGCCCGAGCTGGCCGTGCGGGTGGTCAACGTCGTCGACATCGCCCGGCTGCTGCCGAGCGAGGAACACCCGCACGGGATGAGCGACTTCGAGTTCGACGGCCTGTTCACCCCCGACAAGCCGGTCATCTTCGCCTACCACGGCTACCCGTGGCTGATCCACCGGCTGGCCTACCGCCGCACGGGTCACAGGAACCTGCATGTGCGCGGCTACAAGGAGATCGGCACCACGACCACGCCGTTCGACATGGTGGTCCGCAACGACCTCGACCGCTACCGCCTGGTCATGGACGTCATCGACCGTGTACCCGGGCTCGCAGTCCGAGCGGCGGCCGTACGGCAGAACATGGAGGACGCCCGGCAGCGCCACCACGCCTGGATCCGCGAGCACGGTATGGACCTGCCCGAGATCGCCGACTGGACCTGGGACGGCTGAGCGGCTACGTCCCACCCCGCGCCCCGGCGACGCCCGACACATCGCCGGGGCGCACGGCTCACAGAACCCAGCGATCGCCACCGGACAGCCCTTCGGATGCTGCCGGCCCGCTCGCTGGACGACCGCTTAGTGAGAGGTGCGCCCAGATGAGCCTGTTCGCGGCTGGAGTCCGGCACCACCCGGCGGTGGTCGCGCATCACAGCAGGCGCACTGGAGACGTCCAGCTCCGTGTCGCCGACGCCATCACCGAATTCGCCGGTTCGATGACCTTCGTCTACATCCACGCGGTCGTTTTCGCGGTCTGGATGCTGCTCCTCGAGTCCAGCCCCTGGCCTACGTTGACCCTGGTGGTGTCACTGGAAGCGATCTTCCTGTCGACGTTCGTCATGATCGGCCAGAACCGTCAGGCGGCGTTTCAGCAGATGAAGGCCGACCACGACTTCGTCGAGCAGGAGTTGGAACTCAAGACCAACACCGAACTCACCCGAGCCATCCACGCGATGACCATGGAACTCCACAGGCGTCTGGTCGACGACGGTGAGCAGTAGCCGCGTGACAGCCCCGAGGTGCGCACGTCAGTGGGCAGGCCGGCCGTGCGTCGAAGTTCACGACGTCGGTCCCGTACGGAAAGCGTCAGGCGCTCGAGGAGAGCGGTACAACCCACTCGACGACGGTGCCGCTCGGCCGATTCGCGGACAGGCGGAACGTACCGCCCATCTCCTCCGCGCGTTTGCGGAGGTTGGCCAGACCGCTGCGGCGGGTGACCTCGGGGTCGATTCCGCGGCCGTTGTCGGCCACATGCAGCCGCAGGGCGGAGTCGGTGACCTCGACGCCGACGTCGACGGCGGTGGCGTGCGAGTGACGGGCGGCGTTGGACAGGGCCTCGCCGAGCACGGCCAGTAGTTGCTCGGCCTGTTCGGCGGATACGGCTGTGTCCAGCAACCCGGTCATGCGCAGCGCGGGGGCGAAGCCGAGCGGCTCGGTGGCCCGTTCGGTGGCCGCCACCAGCTGCGCGCGCAGCCCGCTGCCGCGACGGGGCTGGTCGTGCTCGCGCAGTCCGTAGATGGTGGAACGGATGATCTTGATGGTGTCGTCCAGATCGTTCACGACGCGCTGGATCCGTTCGCTGACCTGCGGCCGGTCTGAGACTCGGCCCAGTGTGGACTGCAGCGACAGTGCCCCGGCGAACAGGCGCTGGATGACCAGGTCGTGCAGATCCCGGGCGATCCTGTCCCGGTCGTTGAGGACGACCATGCGTTCGGTGTCCCGGCGGTGCTCGGCGACGTCCAAGGCCAGCGCGGCCTGGTTGCCGAACCCGGTCACCATGTCGATCACGGCGTCGGTGAAGAGGGCGCCGCCGGGAACGTTCGCGACCTGCAGCACTCCGCGGACGTGTTCCCGGGTACCGAGCGGCACGAAGAACGCGGGACCCAGCTCCACCACCGAGGCGCTGCCGCCCTCGGCGCGGGGGTCGGCGCTCACGGCCTCGCTGGTGATCGTCTCGCCCGATGCGTAGACCTTCGCGGCCAGTGCCGTGGCGGGCAGCAGCAGCCCCCGGACCTCTTCGGTCGGCGATCCCGAGGCGGCCTCGATGACCAGCTCGCCGCGGTCGCCGACCGGTACCGCCAGCGTGACCAGGTCCGCGTCGGCCATCTCGCGCACGGTGGCGGTGAACGACTCCAGTACGGCAGCGGGCTCCGCGCCGGACAGCAGGCTGCGGGTCAGCTCGTTGCTGGCCGCCAGCCACCGCTGCCGACGGTGGGCGTCGTCGTACAGCCGGGCGTTGTCGATCGCCACACCGGCCGCCGCGGCCAGGGTGCGCAGCACCGCCTCGTCGTCGGTGTCGAATTCCGTATCGCTCTGCTTGTTGGTCAGGTACAGGTTGCCGAAGACCTGATCGCGCACCCGGACGGGGGCGCCGAGGAAGCTGGCCATCGGAGGGTGCCCGGCCGGGAAGCCGGCGGACGCCGGATGCTCGGCCAGGTTCGCCAGGCGCAGCGGTTCCGGGTGCCGGATGAGCAGGCCAAGGATGCCCTCGCCGCGCGGGTAGTGCCCGATGCGGGCGATCGCCTCGTCGCCCATGCCGACCGTGATGAACTGCCTGATCGTGCCTTCCTCGCCGAGGACGCCGAGCGCCCCGTACTGGGCGTCGACCAGGGCCACCGCGGATTCCACGATGCGGTGCAGCACCACCTCCAGGTCCAGGTCGGAGCCCACCGCGAGCACCGCATCCAGCAGCGTGTGGACCCGGTCCCGAGCCCCCCGCACCTGAGCCACCTGCTGTTGCAGGTCCTCCAGCAGTGCGTCCAGCCGCAGCTGTGGAGACATCCCCGACGTCTCCACCTCACGCGAACCCTGCGCGCGTTCGTCCACCACAGCTCCCCTCGCCGTCTCGCGGCATATTCCCCCTAGCATGCCCGACGAGCCAAGTCCGTTCGACGGCACCCGCCCGACAGCGAGGGCACAGCTCGCAAGCGGTCGGCTGGTGGGGGGCCGGACATGAGCCAGGGCTGGAGCGCGCGGAAGCGGAGGGCCCATCGGGCCAAGCCCATGCTGAGCATTCGCACCGAACTCGCCGAAGCCGCTCAACGGAAGGCGCCTCCCTGACCTTTCCCGGGGCCGACGAGACGGCTCGGCTCCTGCGCGTGGTCATGGCGGCTGAGCACCGCAACCGCACCGACCCCGACCGGGCGATGGAGAGCCGCCGATGGGTGCACCGGGACCGGGACGACTCTGCCGACGTCGGCATTCCCCAAGCGGCACTGGGGCCGCAGGACGCGCACGAACAGCTGCTCATACGTGACTTCACCGCTCAACGCCACCCTGAGCGGCTCCCCGCCCAGCCCTTCGAGCCCCTGCCTGTGGCCCTGCTGACCACCGGGCACGACCGTCGCAGTGACTGGCTGCGCGCCCGGCAGGCGCTGGAGCACGTCCTGCTGGTGGCCACGGCGCACGGTGTGCGTGCCTCCCTGCTGCACCAGCCGATGGAGTGGCCCGACCTGCGCCGCGACCTGAGCCCCGTACCGGAGCTCACCGGCCATGCGTAGATGCTGATCCGCCTCGGTTACCGCCCGGAGGGCCCGGCCACTCCGCGACGTGCATCAGATCAGGTGGGATGACGCTCAACTTCGTCTCCGTGTGGTGTGCGGCCTGCTCGCCTACGGTCTGGTCAGCCCGCGCCGGTGAGGGGCCGGCCGGGCGCAGCACTCAGCGCTTCGGGCAGGCGACCGAGGTTCTCGAACACGCCATCCAGTCCCGCACCGCGCAGTACGCGAAGGAACCGGCCGCTGTCCGTGATCAGACGTAGCCGGCCGTGCCGTTCCATGACCCTGGTCCGCGCCCGGCACAGCACCCCCAGTCCGGCGCACTCGATGAGGACACGGCGCGAAGGTCCACCACGAGGCCGGGGAGGACGACCGCCGTCAGATCGTCCAGGCGCGCCCAAGGGACGGTGCCGTAAGGATGTCGATCTCGCCGCGCAGCTCCACGACGGTCGTCCCGTTGGCGGCACGCTCGGTGTGGCGGGGTGCGGAGGTGACGAGGGTTTCGGCCATGGTCCGAGGACACCCGGGCCCATGGGCGCGCCGGAAGGGCCGTACGGCCCCCCCTTCGCCGCCGCGTTTCCTCGGGCCGCTCTCCGGCCAGTGCGGGACACGTGGCCCTCACCCGAGGCCGCTCGCGGGCTCAGCATGGACTGTGACCCCCCTGCACCGGGCGAAAAGACGGGCTGACTCATGTACCCGAACGATGGTTTCCGCGAACTCGGTCGTCACGAATGCCTGCGCCTGCTGGCCACGGCTCCCATCGGCCGCATCGTCTACACACGCCAGGCGCTGCCGGCGGTCGTGCCGGTCAACTTCGGCCTGGACACCGACGGAGCGGTACTGCTGCGCACCTCAGCCACCTCCGAGCTGGCCCGCGCGGTCGACAGCGCCATCGTCGCCTTCGAGGCGGATGCGGCCGACGTGGACACACACTCCGGCTGGAGCGTTGTCGTCACCGGCCGCGCCGAGATCGTGAGGGATCCGCCCGAGGCGGTCCGCCTGGAGCGGATCGGCCCGCGCTCCTGGGCTCCCTCACCCGAGGAGGTGTTCGTGCGCATCGAGCCTGAACTGGTCACCGGCCGTGAACTCGCCGCCGGCCGCACGATGTACGGCCTGCACCGCTCCGCCTGACCGCGGGGCACCACGTGCCCGCGACGTGGACCGAAGGGCCCAACGGTGCGGGGCCGGACGGCGCGGCGACGGGTTCCCGCAGGCCCTGCCCCGCCCCGGGGCGCGTGAGGAGCATCGTCAGTGGAGCCGCGCACGGAACGGTCCGTGTGCGGTGTCGCGAACGATGCGGAGGCAGTGATGACCGTGGCAACCCGTCCAGACGTGGACGCTCCCGCCGATGCCTGGCGTGGGTTCACAGGCCGGAGCTGGCGCGAGGGGATCGACGTACGCGACTTCATCCAGGTCACCTACACGCCATACGAAGGCGGCCCGGAGTTCCTGACCGGTCCGACCGAGCGCACGCTCGCCGTCTGGCGCAACGTGAGTGCTCTGTTCCCCGAGGAGCGCCGCAGGGGCATCCTCGACGTGGACACCGCCACCCCGTCGACGATCACCTCTCACGCCCCCGGCTACATCGACCGGGACCGTGAGCTGATCGTCGGCCTGCAGACCGACGCCCCGCTGAAGCGCGCGATCATGCCGAACGGCGGCCTCCGGATGGTCGAGAACGGCCTGAAGGCATACGGCTACGAGCCCGACCCGTTCGTGACCAAGGTCTTCGGCACTTACCGCAAGACCCACAACGACGGCGTCTTCGACGCCTACACACCGGAGATGCGCGCCGCCCGCAAGGCCGGTGTCATCACGGGACTGCCGGACGCCTACGGACGCGGCCGGATCGTCGGCGACTACCGGCGCGTCGCTCTGTACGGAACGGACCGTCTGATCGAGGCCAAGAAGGCCGAGCGTGCCCTGCTCGACGCCTGTGCGTCCTCCACCGAGGTCATCCGTGACCGGGAGGAACTCGCCGAGCAGATGAGGGCCTTGGACGAGCTGACGCGGATGGCGGCGTCCTACGGCTGTGATGTGTCCCGCCCCGCCGCCACTGCCCAGGAGGCTGTGCAGTGGCTCTACCTCGGCTATCTGGCTGCGGTGAAGGAGCAGAACGGTGCGGCCATGTCGCTCGGCCGCACCTCCACCTTCCTCGACGTCTACCTGCAGCGGGACCTGGCGGACGGAATCATCGACGAGAGGAGGGCCCAGGAGCTGATCGACGACTTTGTGATCAAGCTGCGGATCGTGCGGTTCCTGCGCACTCCCGAGTACGACGCCCTGTTCTCCGGTGACCCGACCTGGGTGACGGAGTCGATCGGCGGCATGGGCGCCGACGGCCGGACCCTGGTCACCCGCACCTCCTTCCGCTTCCTGCAGACCCTCTACAACCTCGGCCCCGCCCCCGAACCCAACCTGACCGTGCTCTGGTCGCCCCGGTTGCCCGACGGCTTCAAGGAGTTCTGCGCCCAGGTCTCCATCGACACCAGCGCCGTCCAGTACGAATCCGACGACCTGCTGCGCCCCCGGACCGGGGACGACACCGCGATCGCCTGCTGCGTCTCCGCCATGGCGGTCGGCAGGCAGATGCAGTTCTTCGGCGCACGTGTCAACCTCGCAAAGGCGCTGCTCTACGCGGTCAACGGGGGCCGCGACGAGATGACCGGCGAACAGGTCGCGCCCTCCGCGCCCCCGCTGACCGGTGAGTACCTCGACTACGAGGAACTGATCGAGGCCTACGACCACGTCCTGGACTGGCTGGCCCGGACCTACGTCAACGCGCTCAACGTCATCCACTACATGCACGACAAGTACGCCTACGAACGCCTGGAGATGGCGCTGCACGACTACCCGGTGCACCGGTTCATGGCCTGTGGGATCGCCGGTCTGTCGGTGGCCGCGGACAGCCTGTCCGCCGTGAAGTACGCACGGGTGAAGGTGTTCCGGGACGCCAGCGGACTCGCCGTCGACTTCGGCACCGAGGGCGACTTCCCGGCGTATGGCAACAACGACGACCGCGCCGACAGCATCGCCGTCGACCTGGTGGAGTCCTTCATGGCCAAGGTGCGCCAGTACCCCACCTACCGTGGCGCCGAGCACACCCAGTCAGTCCTCACCATCACCTCGAACGTCGTCTACGGCAAGCACACCGGCAACACCCCCGACGGCCGCCGTGCCGGACAGCCCTTCGCACCCGGCGCCAACCCCATGAACGGCCGGGACCGGCACGGTGTCGTCGCATCGGCCCTGTCGGTGGCGAAGCTGCCCTACGAGGAGGCCCGCGACGGAATCTCCTTGACCACGACCATCACTCCCGAGGGGCTCGGCCACAATCCCACGGAGCGTGCCGGAAACCTGGTCGGCATCCTCGACGGGTACATGACCTCCGGTGGTTTCCACATGAACGTCAACGTGCTGAACCGGGCAACGCTTGAGGACGCCATGGAACACCCCGAGAGGTACCCCGAGTTGACGATCCGGGTCTCCGGATACGCGGTCAACTTCGTCCGGCTCACGCGTGAGCAGCAGCTCGACGTGATCAGCCGCACCTTCCACGGGGCGCTGTGAACACCACGGCGACCTCCGCGTCACTGCAGGCGGCCCCGGCAACGGGACCGCTCACGGGCCGGGTGCACTCCTGGGACCTGTCCACCGGCGTGGACGGTCCCGGGACCCGGTTCGTCCTGTTCGTCAGCGGCTGCCCGTTGCGCTGCCTGTACTGCGCCAATCCGGACACCTGGCACATGCGTGAGGGGCGAGAGGCCTCGGTCGACGAGGTGATGGAGGAGATCGAGAAGTACCGGGGTTTCCTGACCACGGCCGGGGGAGGGGTGACCATCACCGGCGGAGAACCGCTGCTCCAGCCGGAATTCACCGGCTCCCTCCTGCACCGCTGCAAGGAGGCCGGACTTCACACGGCGCTGGACACCTCCGGATTCCTGGGTGCGCGTGCCTCCGACGAACTCCTCGCCGACACCGACCTGGTGCTGCTGGACATCAAGTCGTTCGACGCCACCACCTACCGCAGGCTCACCGGCGGCCGGCTGGCCCCCACGCTCAACTTCGCCACCTTGCTGGATCGGCTGGCCGTCCCCGTGCACATCCGTTACGTCCTCGTCCCCGGCTGGACCGACGACCCGTCCGCCGTGGACGCTCTCGGCGCCTTCCTGGCCGGGCTGAGCAACGTCGACCGGGTGGACGTCCTGCCCTTCCACAAACTCGGCGCCCACAAGTACGACGCTCTGGGTATCGACTTCCCGCTACGCGACACGCCCGTGCCCGATCCGGAGCTGACGGAACGCGTGCGCGAGCAGTTCCGGGAGCACGGACTGCGGGCGCTGTGAGGACGGATCCCCGGAGAGCCTGACCGCCGCCGACTGGGCAGCCAGGGAAGCCCTGCTCCGGGACCTCCCGCTGCACCTGGTCCACGCCCTTGGGCGGCAGCAACCCTCCTTCTCCCTGGGGTGGGGCATCCCAGCCCTCCCTGAGTCCGGACGAGCGGATTCGCTGGACGGACCATATGCCTCGCGATACCGAAGCGACGATCGCGCGGCCCCACCCGGGCCTGCGGACCACCACCGAGACCGTCGTACCGAAGAACCCGTCACCGCCTTGCTCGGCGTGGCTCGGAAAGCCGGCCTGTTGGTGCTGGGGTCTCAGGGCTTGGGCGGCGTGGCTGGCTTCTTGCCCGGGTCCGTCGCCCAGGCGGTCGTGGCGGGCAGCCGACGGCCTGTCGTCCTCGTGCGGGGCGGCCTGCGCCCCGAGGACGAACACCAGCCCGGCGCCTTCCGGTCCGGGCCGACGCCGTTCCGCGACGTCGTCCTCGGCCTCGACTCTGCGGCTCCGAACGCAACCGTGATCGAATTCGCCTTCGAAGCCGCCTCTCAGCGTGCCGCGAGGCTGCGCGTCGTCCATGGCCGGAACCCGGAACCGCCCTCCTACGACAACGGCGGCGACCTCAACGCCGAACTGCACGACGAACTCACCGGCGAGATGCACCGTGCCCTGTCCGAGGCGCTGGAGCCCTGGCGGGACACGTTCCCCGGCGTAGAGGTGACAGAGCAGGCCGTGATCGGCAAGGCCGGCTCGCACCTCGTGGAGGCCTCGCGCGACGCGTCCCTCGTCGTGATCGGCCGCCGCCTCCGCCGGACGCCGATCGGCGCGGTGATCGACCCGGTCGC
The DNA here is from genome assembly GCF_055581605.1 of Streptomyces sp. NPDC031418. Taxonomy (NCBI): domain Bacteria; kingdom Bacillati; phylum Actinomycetota; class Actinomycetes; order Kitasatosporales; family Streptomycetaceae; genus Streptomyces; species Streptomyces sp. NPDC031418. The sequence goes on along the minus strand of NZ_JBVIJC010000023.1, from coordinate 3,916 downwards.
CCACGCGGTGCTGCACCACGCCACCGCACCGGTCGCGGTGGTCCCCCAGGACCGACAGGTTGCCGGGCGAGCCAGAACCCGTATCCCACTGAAGGCGGCGTGAGAACCCTCCAGTTCTCACGCCGCCTTCAGTCGGAATCGAACATCGCGATCAGGCGGGATCGTGCTCCTCGTCCGCAGTGAGCCGGACCCCGGTGATCAGGTCGGGACGGATGCGTACCGCATAGTCCATGGTCTGGTTCACCCAGGGGGTGAGCAGTTCCTGGTAGCGGGCCAGCTCATGCGAGTCGGTCACGAGCCGGGCGAAGCCGGTGACCACGACGCTCCAGCCGAGGTGAGTGTCGGGGTCTATGGAGTCGGCCTCATATGCCACCACGACGCCTTGGCCGTCGGCCTGCCCGCCGCGTGCGGTCAGCGCCGCGCCCTCATGGATGCGGATGACGATGTCGCCATTGTCCAGGACGTGGTTGACCGGGCGGACGGTCGGCAGTGCCTGGCGGGTGAAGACGATCCTGCCGAAGGAGACGCTGCCCAGCAGCCGCAGGGCTTCGTCGCCGTCGAGCTCGATGCTCCGGCGCGGCCCGCTCGGGACAGTCTGCGTGGTGTCAGTGGTCACGGGGTGGCTTCCATGCGGTTTCGTTGCTCACTGCGGTGTGTCTTCGGCCGGCGCGGCCAGGCGGACGCATGGTCTGTCACCGTCGCGACGAGCGGTGCGCCGGTAAGGCATGTGCGACGTCCCTTCGAGGCCTGCGGGGCTGCCTGTCCGCGGCGTACCGGGTCGGGCGGCCGCGGACAGGCTCGATCAGGTCATTGGAACGGCCTCTGGGCTCTTCACACCAGGGCCGTTCGGCCCTTGTCCGTGTCCGGCCACCCCAGTTCGTCGCCGTAGTAGGCCACGCGCATGATCTCCTGCATGTCGTCGAGCATCGGCATGCGTGGGTTGGCGGGCGCGCACTGGTCTTCGTACGCGTTCAAGGCCTGTCGGGGCAGAGCGGCGAGGAAGGCGCGCTCGTCGACACCGAGTGCCTGGAACGACGGCTCGATGCCCACGACGTCGCGCAGCCGCTCCATCGCGCTGGCCAGCGACTCCACGCCCTCCTGCGCGGTGGAGGCGGGCAGGCCGAGGGTGCGGGCGATGTCCCGGAAGCGTTCGGGGGCGCGGTAGTGCTCGTACTTGGGCCAGCCCGTCAGCTTCGCGGGTACGGTGCCGTTGTAGCGGATGACGTGCGGCAGCAGGACCGCGTTGGTGCGGCCGTGTGCGATGTGGAAGGTGGCGCCGAGGGTGTGCGACATGGCGTGCACGATGCCGAGGAAGGCGTTGCCGAAGGCCATGCCCGCGATCGTGCCGGCGTTGTGCATCCTCTCCCGCGCGTCGGGTCGGCCCCTGCGGTCGTTCACCGCCGCTTCGATGTTGTCGAAGATCAGGCGGATCGCGTGCAGGGCCAGGCCGTCGGTGAAGTCGTTGGCGTAGACGGACACGTACGCCTCGATGGCGTGGGTGAGGGCGTCGAAGCCGCTGTCGGCCGCCAGCGCCGGGGGCAGGTCCGCGGTAAGCAGCGGGTCGACGATGGCCACGCTCGGAGTGAGTGCGTAGTCGGCGAGCGGGAACTTCTTGCCGCTTGCGGGGTCGGAGATGACCGCGAAGGGGGTGACTTCCGCGCCGGTGCCGGACGTGGTGGGCACGCACACCAGGCGCGCGCGGGTGCCCAGGACCGGGAAGCGGAAGGCCCGCTTGCGGATGTCGGAGAACTTCTGCCGCATGTCGGCGAAGTCGACGTCCGGGTGCTCGTACAGCAGCCACATCACCTTGGCGGCGTCCATGGGGGAGCCGCCGCCGAGTGCGATGATCGTGTCCGGGCGGAAGTCCCGCATGAGCTGGGCGCCGCGCTGCACGGAGTCGATGCTCGGCTCCGGCTCGACGTTGTCGATGATCTGGAGGGTGACCGGCTCGTGGCGCCGCTGCAGGACGCGGCTGACGCGGTCGACGAAGCCGAGGCGGGTCATGGTGGCGTCGGTGACGACCGTGACGCGGTGGACGTCCGGCATGGAGGACAGGTAGCGCAGGGACTGCGCCTCGAAGTAGATCTTCGGCGGCACCTTGAACCACTGCAGGTTGTTGCGGCGCGCGCTGACCCGCTTGATGTTCAGCAGCTGGACTGCGGAGACATTGTCGGACACCGAGGTGTGCCCCCACGAGCCGCAGCCCAGGGTGAGCGACGGCAGCAGACTGTTGTAGATGCCGCCGATGGCGCCTTGCGAGGACGGGGCATTGACGATGATCCGTACGGTCTTCATGCGCTGGCCGTACGCCTCCGCCAGCGCCTGGTCCTCGGTGTGGATGACCGCGGTGTGACCCTGGCCGTGGAAGGCGACCATGTCGGCGGCGAGGTCGAAGCCCTGCTGTGCGGAGTCGGCGCGCAGCACGGCGAGCACCTGGCAGAGCTTCTCCCGGGTCAGCGGCTCGTCCGGGCCCACCCGTTCGGCCTCGACCAGGATCAGCGAGGTGTCGCCCGGGACGGTGAAGCCTGCCTGCTCGGCGATCCATGCCGGACTCTGACCGACGGCTTCGGCGTTGACCTTGGGTTCACAGCCTGCCTTGGTGCGGCCGGCCGGGAACAGGAAGGCTTCCAGCTTCGACTTCTCCTCGGCGGTCGCCAGGTGAGCGTGCAGAGCGCGGAACTCGGCCAGTGTCGCGTCGTAGATCTCGTCGTCCAGGATGACGGCCTGCTCGGAGGCGCAGATCATGCCGTGGTCGAACGACTTGGAAAGCACCAGGTCGTTGACGGCCCGGCGCAGCTTCGCGCTCTTGTGCACATATGCGGGAACGTTGCCGGCACCGACTCCAAGGGCGGGCTTGCCCGCCGAGTAGGCGGCCCGGACCATGGCGTTGCCGCCGGTGGCGAGGATCAGCGAGACGCCGGGGTGGCGCATCAGTATGCCGGTCGCCTCGACCGACGGGGTCTCGATCCACTGCACGCAGTGCTCCGGCGCGCCTGCGGCGATGGCCGCGTCCCGTACGATCCGGGCCGCCGCCGCACTGCACCGCTGGGCCGAGGGGTGGAAGGCGAACACGATCGGGTTGCGCGTCTTCAGCGCCATCAGGGCCTTGAAGACGGTGGTGGAGGTCGGGTTGGTGACGGGAGTGATCGCGCAGACCACGCCGACCGGCTCGGCCACCTCGGTCATGTCCTCGATGTCGTCGCGGGCGATGACGCCGACGGTCTTCATCGGGCCCATGCTGTGCGTGACGTGCTCGCACGCGAACATGTTCTTCGCGGCCTTGTCCTCGAAGACCCCACGCCCTGTCTCCTCCACGGCGAGGCGAGCCAGCGCGGTGTGCTGGTCCAGGGCGGCGACCGAGGCCTTCTTGACGATGTGGTCGACCTGCTCCTGAGTGAGGGCGTCGTAGTCGGCGAGCGCCTTGAGTCCGTTCGTGACCAGCTGGTCCACGGCGATGGCGATGTCGGACGGCGCGTCGGCAACTGCTGCTGCCTGGATTCCGGCCTGATGACGGGTCATTGGGGAGCGCCTCCGTTGACGAGAGCCGCCGGCGTTGGCCGACGGTGTGCGGACCGGAGCGGCACCGCGGGGGATTCGGTGCCGCTCACGCCTCCACTCTCTTTCCGCCTGATCCCGACTCCCAGGTGCCGATGGTCCCTTCCGGGGGCTGACCGGCACTGGTCCGGCCAGACCGGTCGACTCAGGCGAGCAGTTCCCCGCTGCCGGCACGGCCGCCGCGCCACGGGGGCGGAGTGGCCGACCTGCGGGCCTCCTCCTTGCGGTGCAGAACCAGGTTCATCCGGCTGCGCAGCCGGTCCTTAAGACGTCATTTCAGTTGGCGTGATCTTGCGGCAGTCTGGGGTGATGACTGCTGCGCTTGTCGAGCGGATGGCGCCGGAAGAACTGTGGACGTTGT
>NZ_JBVIJC010000022.1:0-148673 GCF_055581605.1 Streptomyces sp. NPDC031418 | reverse complement strand
ACAAGGAAGGGGGGGGGGGGGTAAGGACAGGCAGCGGCAACGCAAAAAAGACGGAAAAGAAAAAGACACCCCCCCCCCCCCCCCCCCCCCCCCCCCCCCCGGGGCGTCGGCGCCGTGGCCGACCCGATCCGAAAGAGAGGCCCAGCCCCTCTCCCCGCCCCGCCGGGCCTCGGCGTACGGTTCCAGGCCGGACTCCGTCACCCACCGCTGCTCGGCGAAGAGCCGGGTGCCCCGGGCGCACAGCGCCGCGTCACCGCGGGCCCGGGCGGCGAACTCCTCCGGTGTGTGCCCGAACAGCTGCCGTAACCGGGCCGACCGCCCGAGCAGTTCGGTGAGCAGGGGCCGCTGGCCGGGGTGCCGGCGGGGAGCGCCGTCGCCGTTGTGCAGCACACCGTGCCGGTTGACGTACGTGTACACGCCCGGCAGCACCGAGCCGTCCGCCAGCTCGACGCGTACGTCCGGCGAGGGCAGCCACGCCCGCCGGAAGTTGCCGTCGGGCAGCGGCACCCCCTCGCTCGCGTCGATCGCCTCCAACTGCCGCCGGTCGAGCCAGATGACGAACAGCTCGCACCACCCGCGCCGCGCTCGCACGGGGGAGGCGGACACATAACCCAGCCGGCTCACGTGCGCCGAGACACCGATGTCCACGCCGGACACCCGGGCCCGCACCATGGGCAGCGGCGCGTCGATGCGGAACTCGGCCATCTTGTGCCGCAGTTGGCCGGGGCTGGCGTTGGAGCCGACCGCGAGCACCGGCGCCCGGTCGGCGTGCACCAGGCGCTCCAGCGGCAGCATCCGGTCGCCGTGCAGCAGCCCGGAGTCGGCGGGCCAGGCGCCGGGATAGGCCAGCGGATGATCGCGCGGAGCCACGGCGAGGCCGAGTTCCTCCAGGGTGCGCCCGGTCATCGGCGGCTCAGTCGGCGGGCGGCAGCTCGCCCGAGCCCCGGGTGATCAGCCGGGTCGGCAGCTCGATCCGCTCCGGCGCCACCAGCGTGCCGTCGAGCTGGCGGAAGAGCCGGTCGGCCGCGGTACGGCCCAGAGCGGCCGAGTCCTGGGCGACCACCGTGACACCCGGCTGGAGCAGGTCGGCCAGTTCGAAGTCGTCGAACCCGACCAGGGCGACCGGGCGGGACCGGGACCGCTCGGCGAGGACCCGGACCACCGTGACCGTCACCCGGTTGTTGCCCGCGAAGACCGCGGTGACCGGGTCGGGCCCGCCGAGCATGTCCTCCGCCGCCCGGCGCACCCGCTCCGCGTCCGTCGCCCCGAGGGACATCCAGTGCTCCGCGACGGGTATCCCCGCGTCCTCCATCGCCGCCCGGTAGCCGCGCAGCCGCTCGGCCGCGGTGTGGATGCGCGGCATGTCGCCGATGAACCCGATCCGGCGGTGGCCGTGGGCGATGAGATGGGCCACGCCGTCGCGGGCGCCGCCGTAGTTGTCGGACAGCACCACATCCGCGTCGATCTTCCCCGCCGGACGGTCCACGAACACCGTCGCGACGCCCGCCCGGATCTCCGGCTCCAGATAGCGGTGGTCGTCCCCGGCCGGGATCACCACCAGACCGTCCACCCGCCGGGCGCACAGGGCCAGCGCCAGCTCCTGCTCGCGCTCCGGGTCCTCGGCGCTGGAGCCGTTGATCAGCAGGGCGCCGTGGGCGCGCGCGACCTCCTCGACGGCGCGGCTCAGCGGGCCGTAGAACGGGTCGGCCAGATCCTCCAGCACCAGCCCGATGCTGGCCGTACGGCCCTTGCGCAGCACCCGCGCGCTGTCGTTGCGGCGGAAGCCGAGCGCGTCGATCGCCTCCTGCACCCGGCGCTCGGTGTCGGGCGTGACCCCCGGTTCGCTGTTGACCACCCGGGAGACCGTCTTCAGCCCGACCCCGGCCCGGGCCGCCACGTCCTTCATGGTGGGGCGGGTGCCGTAGCGGGTGCCGGGGACGCGGTCTGCGCGGCGGGTGGTCTCGGGCACGGTGCGCCGTCCTGTCTGATCGTCGGTCATGTCCGCCACCGGGGTGCATGATCCGTGGGCTTGTATGAGGATGTGGCGTCGAGCATAGAGTGTGGACAACGTTGTCAGATGCGCGAGAGACTGTCCACCGCTGTCTGTCGGCCTGCGCCCCACCGCTTGACCGGCCTGTCTCATTCTGGGTTCTCGAGCTTCAACGGGGAGATCTGACTCTGATGCACACCGACCTCGTGGCAGCACTGGACATCGGCGGCACGAAGATCGCCGGCGGGCTGGTGGACGGCCGTGGCCGGATCCTGGCCCGCGCCCAGCGCGCCACCCCCGCCCAGCAGGACGGAGAAACGGTCATGCGGGCCGTCGAGGAGGTGCTCGGCGACCTCGCCGGATCGCCCCTGTGGGACCGGGCCGGATCGGTCGGCATCGGCAGCGCGGGTCCGGTGGACGCCTCGGCGGGCACCGTCAGCCCGGTGAACGTGCCGGGCTGGCGGGACTATCCGCTGGTCGACCGAGTCGGCGCGGCCACCGGGGGGCTGCCGGTCGAGCTGATCGGCGACGGCGTCGCCATCACCGCCGCCGAGCACTGGCAGGGCGCCGCCCGCGGCCACGACAACGCCCTGTGCATGGTGGTCTCGACCGGCGTCGGCGGCGGCCTGGTCCTGAACGGCCGGCTGCACCCGGGCCCGACGGGCAACGCCGGGCACATCGGCCACATCAGCGTCGACCTCGACGGAGACCCGTGCCCGTGCGGCTCGCGCGGCTGTGTGGAGGGGATCGCCAGCGGCCCCAACATCGCCCGCCGGGCCCTGGAGCAGGGCTGGCGGCCGGGTCCCGACGGGGACACCTCGGCCGCCGCGGTGGCCGAGGCCGCCCGGGCGGGCGACCCGGTCGCCCGGTCCTCCTTCGAGCGAGCGGCACGGGCCCTGGCCGCGGGTATCGCCGCCACCGCCACGCTGGTGGAGATCGACATAGCGGTGATCGGCGGCGGTGTGGGCAAGGCGGGCGACATCCTCTTCACCCCCCTGCGCAAGGCCCTCGCGGACTACGCGACCCTGTCCTTCGTCCGCCGCCTCACGGTCGTCCCGGCCCGGATGGGCACGGACGCGGGCCTGGTCGGCGCGGCAGCGGCGGCCCTGACCCGGGGACCGGCTGTCCACGGCTAGGCGCTTCCGCCGGACGTCAGCAGCTCAGCCGTGCATCCGCCCAGTCCGCGTGGTCGGAGTCGACGCCGTCGCCGCCGTCGGTGACGACGAGCCGGATCACCTCGGCACCGGTGACATCCGCGGTGACCGGCCGGGCCGGCATCGCGTTGGTCAGCACTCCGGTGGAGGCGACCTTGGTGCCGTCCGCCCAGATCTCGAAGGCCACGGTGCCGTCCGTGCCCTTCTCGTCGTCCACCCCGACCTCCGCGGTCACCTCGGTGCAGCTCCCGCCGGTGTAGAAGGAGACGTCGCTCAGGGCGTGCACGCCGAGCCCCTTGGCGTGCACCGCCCCGCCGATGGTGATCGGGTGCCCGTCTCCCGCGGCGTTCTCCCCGTTGCTGGTGTCGCGCTCCACCGGCCCCCAGCCGTTGACCGCGGACAGCCACGGCAGATCGCTCAGGTAGGACGTCCCGGAGGGCGGGGGTACGACGACCGTGGCGGTCAGGGGCAGCACGCCGTCGACCCGCTCCCCGGACGGCCCGCGGTAACTCGTCCTGAGGGTGAGGCCGTAGGACCCGGTCGGGGTGCCGGCCGGGGCGGTCACCCGCCAGCCGGTGCGCAGCGAGCGGCCGGTGGCGAGGGTGGTGGCCGTGGTCGCGGAGGCGGGCCGTACGGTCCACCCGTCGGGGCCGGTCAGCGAGACGGACACCGTGTGTGCCGGGGTACGGCCGAGATCGGTGACGGTGCTGGTCAGGGTGGCCGGGGTGCCCGCCTTCAGCAGGGGGTTGCCGTCCAGGCCGAGTTCGACCGCGGGCGGATGGGCCGCCCAGCGCGGGTCGGCCGAGACGCGCAGCAGGACGGTGCCGTGGGCCGGGACGGTGGCGGCGAGGGTGCCGGCGGTGTTGTAGCTGCGGTGCTGCCACAGGTCCCGCAGGGTGTAGGCGTCGGCGGCGGGCAGGCCGACCGCGCTCGCGGTGGTGCTGATCCGCTGGGCGGTGCCGGACTCGTTGAACAGGGCGACCGCGCGGCTGCCGTCCCGCATCTCCTTGGCGACGACCCAGCGTCCGCCCGCCGAGGAGACGACCGTGCCCTGCTTGCCGAGCGGGTCCTGGTCGACCGCGATGACCTCCTTGTTGCCGAGGATGCCGAAGGTCGCCGGGGAAGCCTTGCGCAGATCGGTGCCGATGAGCAGCGGCGCGGCCATGACCGACCACAGCGAGAAGTGCGAGCGGTACTCGGTGTCCGTCATGCCGCCGTTGCCGACCTCCAGCATGTCCGGGTCGTTCCAGTGGCCCGGGCCCGCGTACGGCGCGAGCGGGAGGTTCTGCTTCAGGATGGACAGCATCGAGGACCAGTTGTCGCTGATGTCACCGGTGGTCCGCCACAGGTGGCCGACGTCCGAGGCCCACTCCCAGGGCTTGTTCTCCCCCCATTCGCAGATGCTGTAGACGATGGGCCGCCCGGTCGCCTTGAGCGCGTCCCGCATGGTCCGGTAGCGCGAGCGGGCGTCGACGCCCTGGTTGTTGCAGTTGTCGTACTTGAGGTAGTCCACGCCCCAGCCGGCGAACTGCCGGGCGTCGCTGTACTCGTGGCCCAGCGCGCCCGGGAAGCCCGCGCTGTTGCAGGTCCTGGTGCCGGCGCTGGTGTAGATGCCGAGCTTGAGCCCCTTGGCGTGGACGTAGTCGGCGACCGCCTTGATGCCGTGCGGGAAGCGGGCCGGGTCGGGCACCAGCTTGCCGTCCGCGTCCCGCTGCGGCAGCGCCCAGCAGTCGTCCAGGTTGACGTACTGGTAGCCGGCGTCCTTCAGTCCTTTCGCCACGAAGAGGTCCGCGATGCCCTCGACCATGGTCTCGTCGAAGTCCGCCCGGCAGTGCGTGGAGTTCCAGTTGTTGAAGCCCATGGGCGGGGTCGCGGCGAGACCGTCGGCCAGGGCGGGGGCGAGGGGCTGTGTGACCGGGACCGCGACGGCGGGGGCGGCCAGCCCCGCCGTGCACAGCAGGGCGGCGGCGAGCGCTCCGGCCGCTCTTCGCAGGGGTGTGCGGGTCGTGCGGGGGTGAGGCTGACGCATCGTCGATCCTCCGACTCGCGGAAAGGCGGGATGACGGCAGGCGCTGCCCGAAGGCATGCACGCGTCATCGGTGCGCGTTTACGGTAGGACCTGTCGGACTCTGTTGGAAGAGCTGTGTCCGCTGTGTTCGATGACCCGTCAGAAGCCCTGATGCAGCGGGTGGTGCAGGGCAGGACGTTCGGATCTGTTCGTCCCGGCGGTGGTCAGGGTTCGTCGCCGACCCGGCCCCAGCCGGGCAGCGGCGGCTGGGGCCAGACGGGCGGATCGGGCAGCGCGCGAGCGGGTCCGTCCACCGTCAGGGCGTGGGCCGAGGTGCGGCCCGCGAGCCAGCCGAGGAGCTGGTGACCGGTCCCCGCGACCGAGGGACCGTCCGCCGAGACGGACCAGCGCCGCCCGAGATCGACGGCTTCGGCCGAGCCGATCGGGAATCCCTGGGCGCGCAGCGTGGTGAGGGTGTCGTCCAGGGCCCGGACGACGTACAGATCCGGCCAGTCGGCGGTGGTGTAGCCGGTGCCGAGGTCCAGGTGATGGGTCTCCAGCTCGCGCAGACAGCGCAGCAGGAGGTACCGGGCCGGGTGCCGCCAGCCCGCCAGCGCCGGGACGAGCCGGTCCCAGGCGGGCGCGGGCAGCGCGTGCGCCTCGGCCGCGAACCGGTCGAGGCTCTCCCGCAGGCGGGCCGTCAGGTCGCCAGGGGGCAGTACGGCGTCCCGCTCGACGCCCGCGGCCAGCGCCGCCGCGTCCGCGCGTGGCCCCGGCGCGCGGCCGGTGTGCGCGAGCCGCAGCAGCCATACATAGGCGTCCGCGCTGTGGGCGACATGCGCGAGCAGATGGCCGCGGGTCCAGGGCGCGAGCGCCGTGGGAGCCCGCAGCTCCGCGGCGGTCAGGCCGGCCGCGGCACGGACCATCCGCGCGGCCGACCGCTCGGCCTCCGCCAGCAGGTCCGCACCGGCCGTGCCGGATGCGAGGGAACCGTTCACGCACACTCCCGATCCGTTGCGCTCCGGCTCACCGGAACTCGTGGACGACCTCGATCCGGCCCACGATATGGCGGTTGAACTCGTCCAACTCCTCGGCGGGAACCCACAGTTCGAGGATCGTCTCACCTCCGGCCCGCTGCACCGGGTACCGGCCCAGAAACTCGGAGTCCACCTCGAAGCGGGTCACGAACCCCGCGCCGTCGTGCCTGACGTTCCAGTCCCGGGCGATGCGGATCGCGTAGTCCTCGTTGAGGACGGGGTAGAAGATCGGCTGCTCGGGCAGCCGGGGCGGCCAGGCACGCCACTGCGTCGCGCGCACCAGCTCCAGCTCCTTGGGGCCGGTGGGGCGTCAGAGGGTCGTGGTGGGGCGTGGGCCGGTCATGGTGCGCTTCCTGAAGTACGGGGGCGAGACGCCCGCATCGGAGCGGGCGGGACGAGATGCCGGACGATACCGGCGTGCCGAGCACCCCGGCCAGCCGTTTTCGGCGCACCGGGTGCGGGCGGCCCCGGTGGGCGGCGGACGCGGCCCCGCCCAGGTTCGGCCGCCGTTGGATTGCCGCGTGACCCCTGGCCGTCCCGGCAGTTGATCAGCGCATGAAGAAGCGCAGCATGCTCGCCCTCGCGACCCTCGCCACCGGATTCGTCGTGGCCGCCGTCACCCCGTCCCACGCGGCCGCCCCCGCCGCGGAACCTGGCCCCCTCGGCGGCCTCAACCTTCCGGACACCCTCGACTCCGCCGGCCACCTCGTCAGCCAGGACAGCTTCTCCGTCGACGACCACGCCCTCGGGCAGAACTAGGGGCGACCCCACGGCCGTACGGCGTGTGTGCCGGTGTCCCCGCCGCCGGGGGCACCGGCACTCCTGTGCGGGCGCCCTCACCGGGAGGGGGTTTCCGTGGCAGGGTGTTGCGGGCAAGCCACAGGGGGCCGACACAGGAGGGGGAGTCCGTGACCGTCGTCTGGATCAACGGCGCGTTCGGTGCGGGGAAGACCGCGACCGCACGGGAACTGATCGAGCTGGTCCCGCACAGCACGCTCTTCGACCCCGAGGTCGTCGGGGCGGCGCTGCCCCACCTGCTGCCGCCGAAGCATCTCGCCGAGGCCGGCGACTTCCAGGACCTGCCGATCTGGCGCCGGCTCGTGGTGGACACGGCGGCCGCGATGCTCGCCGAGCTGGGCGGCACCCTCGTGGTCCCCATGACCCTGCTGCGCCAGGAGTACCGCGACGAGATCTTCGGCGGCCTGGCCGCCCGCAGGATCCCCGTGCACCATCTGCTCCTCGCCCCGGCGGAAACGATCCTGCGCGAGCGGATAGCCACCCGGGACGTCCCGCCGGACCTGCCCGACGGCGAGCTGCGGACCCGCCAGTGGGCCTACGACCACCTCGAGCCCTACCGCGCCGCCCTCGCCTCCTGGCTGACCGCCGACGCCCACCTCCTCGACACCAGCGAGCTCACGCCGTACGAGACCGCCGTGCGCATCGCCGACGCCGTGGGCAGCGGCGCCGTACCCGCCTGCGACATCGTGCAGACGCCCGAGCCGACCGCGGAGACGCTCGCCGCGGGGGTGCTGCTCTTCGACGAACAGGACCGGGTGCTGCTGGTCGACCCCACCTACAAGCCCGGCTGGGAGTTCCCCGGCGGAGTGGTGGAACCGGGCGAGGCCCCGGCCCGCGCCGGGATGCGCGAGGTGGCCGAGGAGACCGGGATACGGCTCGCCGAGGTGCCCCGGCTCCTCGTCGTGGACTGGGAGCGGCCCGCGCCACCCGGCTTCGGCGGGCTGCGGCTGCTCTTCGACGGCGGCCGGCTGGCGGCCGATGCGGCGTCCCGGGTGCTGTTGCCGGGGCCGGAGCTGCGCGGCTGGCGCTTCGCCAGCGAGCAGGAGGCCGCCGAGATGCTGCCGCCGGTGCGGTACGAACGGCTGCGCTGGGCCCTGCGCGCCCGCGAGCGCGGCACCGCGCTCTATCTGGAGGCCGGCGTACCGGTCGGCTGAGGCCCGCTGACCGGGATTCAGCCGGCGGCCGCCCCGCGCAGCGCGGCGGCGGCGTCCCCCACGACCGGGTCCCCGTGCCCGAAGCACGCCACGTCCGCGTCCAGCCCGGCCAGCCGCCCCAGCGAATCGAGCAGGCGAGGACGGTCGAGGTTGAACACCCCCGGGATCACCGTGCCGTCCACCGGCGACGCCGCCACCGTGTCCCCGGTGAACAGCACGCCCTGATCAGGAAGGAACAGGGCGATGCTGCCGTCGGTGTGCCCCGGCACATGGACGACCCGCGCACCCCCGCCGAAATCCAGCACCGCGCCGTCGGGGACACCGGTGACCGCGCGCGGGGGCACCGGCCGATCCTCGGGCAGGGCGGCGAGCGCCGCGGCGTGCAGCGGCCGCTCCCACTCCACCAACCTCGGTGGCGGGCCCGCGAGTTCACCCCGGACGAACGGAGCGTCCAGGGGATGCGCCAGCACCTCGGCACCGCTCAGCGCGGCGAACTCGCCCGCCCCGCCCGCGTGATCCTCATGAAAATGGGTCAGCACGATCCGCCGTACGTCCCCGGGGGCGCGCCCCAGCGCCGTGAGCGCTTCGGCGATGACCCGCCCGGACCCGACCGGCCCCGCGTCGATCAGCGTCGACTCCCCGCCGTCGGACCAGAGATAGGCCTGACCGACTGGGAAGCGGAACAGGTGCAGGTGCGGCAACAGCGCGATGACGTCCATGCACCGACCGTAGGCAGCGCCCCCACCGGAGCACGAGAGCGCTCTGCCGTGGGCAGAAGACGTCAGCGCGTGGAGGGGGCTGGCGGGAATGCCGTCGGCAGATGGCGCCAGTGCTTGGGAACCCAGCGGCGGAGGGTGCCAGCGGGGGTCGTGCTCCCCGGGCAGCTGTCGGCACATGGCGTCAGCGTGTGGCGGGGTCGCCGGGGAGCCGTCGGAACATGGGGTCAGCCCGCGCCGCTGTCCCCGACCGGCCTCGGCTGACGCCAGTGTCGCCGGACAGCCCGCAGGTGGAGGGCGCGAGCCCATGCTGCTGTCGCCGGGCAGCCGTCGGCAGTTGGCATGAGCGCCTGGCGTGGTCGCCGGAATGCCGTCACCAGATGGCGTCGGCTCACCCCGCTGTCGTCGTACCCCCGTCGGCCGAAGGCATCAGCCCACGCCGCTGGCACCGCGCGGTCGCCAGGATGCCGTCAGCAGGTGGCTTCAGCCCACCGCGCGGTCACCACCCTGCCGACGGCAGACCGCCTCAGCTCACCGCCCGTCACCACCGTGCCGGCCGGCGGCAATCGCCTCAGCCCGCCGCGTAGTTGCGCAGGAACAGGGCCTCCGCGACCGACAGCCGCTCCAGCTCCTCCGGGGACACGCTCTCGTTGACCGCGTGGATCTGTGCCTCCGGCTCGTTCAGGCCGATGAGCAGGATCTCCGCCTCCGGGTAGAGCCCGGAGAGGGTGCTGCACAGCGGGATGGAGCCGCCCTGACCGGCGTACTGGAGGGTCTCGCCCGGGTAGGCGACCGCCATCGCGTCGGCCATCGCCTGGTAGGCCGGGCTGGAGGGGTCGGCGCGGAAGGCCTGGCCCTCGCCGATCTGCTCGGTGGTGACCCGGGCACCCCACGGGGTGTGCGTCTCGAGGTGGGCCTGGAGCAGCTTGCTCGCCTGCGCCGCGTCCACGCCCGGCGGCACCCGCAGGCTGATCAGCGCGCGGGCGCTGGCCTGCACGGACGGGGTGGCGCCGACGACCGGCGGGCAGTCGATGCCGAGGACGGTGACCGCGGGGCGGGCCCAGATGCGGTCGGCGACCGAGCCGTCACCGATCAGCTCCACGCCGTCCAGCACCTTCGCGTCCGCGCGGAACTGCTCCTCGGTGTACTCCAGGCCCTCCCAGGTCTCCGCCGCCCCGAGCCCGTCGACCGTGGTGGAGCCGTCCTCGGCGCGCAGCGAGTCCAGGACCCGGATCAGCGCGGCCAGCGCGTCCGGCGCGGCACCGCCGAACTGGCCCGAGTGCAGGTTGCCCGCGAGGGTGTCGATCCGGACCCGGACCAGGGTCATGCCGCGCAGAGTGGTGGTGACCGTCGGCAGACCGACGCGGAAGTTGCCCGCGTCGCCGATCACGATCGAGTCGGCCGCCAGCAGCTCCGGGTGCTGCTCGGCGTACCGCTCCAGGCCGCCCGTGCCCTGCTCCTCCGAGCCCTCGACGATCAGCTTCACGTTCACCGGGACTCCGCCGTTCGCCTTCAGGGCGCGCAGCGCGAGCAGGTGCATGATGAAGCCGCCCTTGCAGTCGGCGGTGCCACGGCCGTACCAGCGGCCGTCCCGCTCGGTCAGCTCGAACGGCGGAGTGGTCCAGCCGCTCTCGTCCAGCGGCGGCTGCACGTCGTAGTGGGCATACAGAAGAACCGTTTTTGCGCCCTCGGGTCCCGGCAGATAGCCGTACACCGACTGGGTGCCGTCGGGCGTGTCGAGCAGGGCCACGTCGGTGCAGCCCTCGGCGCGCAGCGCGTCCGCGATCCAGTTGGCGGCGGCCTCGCTCTCGCTCCTCGGGAACAGCGTGAAGTCCGCCACCGACTTGAAAGCGACCAGCTCGCCCAGCTCCGCTTTGGCCCGGGGCAGCAGCGAGGCGACGGTCTCGGCGACCGGATTCGACGACATGGGCACGCTCCTCGTGGGTGCGACGTTTACCTGGTGAGTAACCCGATCCTCCCACAGTGGCCTGCGACGACGGCCGCCGTAGGATGCGGGGGACACTTCGGCAGCGGCTTGATCGGAGCAGTAGACCATCGTGAGCGGCGAGAACTCTTCGGCGGACGACGTGCAGCAGGTCTGGGACGTCGTCGTGGTGGGCGCGGGACCCGCGGGGGCCTCGGCGGCCTACGCGGCGGCGGTCGCGGGGCGCCGCGTCCTGTTGCTGGAGAAGGCCGAGTTGCCCCGCTACAAGACCTGCGGCGGCGGCATCATCGGCCCCTCGCGCGACGCGCTGCCGCCCGGCTTCGAGCTGCCGTTCCGGGACCGGGTGCACGCGGTCACCTTCTCGAACAACGGCCGCTTCACCCGCACCCGCCGCTCCAAGCAGATGCTGTTCGGGCTGATCAACCGGCCCGAGTTCGACCAGCAGCTGGTCGAGCACGCCCAGAAGGCGGGCGCCGAGCTGCGTACGGGCGCCACCGTGCAGCGGGTCGAGCAGCACGGCTCGGCGGTGCCGGACCGGCGCACGGTCGCCGTGGTCCTCCAGGGCGGGGAGACGGTGCTGGCCCGCGCGGTCGTCGGTGCCGACGGCAGCGCCAGCCGGATAGGGGCCCATGTCGGGGTCAAGCTCGACCAGGTCGACCTCGGCCTGGAGGCGGAGATCCCGGTCCCCGAGCCGGTCGCCGAGGACTGGAAGGGGCGGGTGCTCATCGACTGGGGCCCGCTGCCGGGCAGTTACGGCTGGGTGTTCCCCAAGGGCGACACGCTCACCGTGGGAGTGATCTCCGCGCGCGGCGAAGGCGCGGCCACCAAGCGGTACTTGGAGGACTTCATCGCCCGGCTGGGGCTGGCCGGCTTCGAGTCCGCCATCTCCTCGGGGCACCTCACCCGCTGCCGTGCCGACGACTCCCCGCTCTCCCGCGGCCGGGTCCTGGTCTGCGGCGACGCGGCGGGACTGCTGGAGCCGTGGACCCGCGAGGGCATCTCCTTCGCGCTGCGCTCGGGCCGGCTGGCGGGGGAGTGGGCGGTCCGCATCGCCGAGGCGCACGACGGCGTCGACACCCGCCGCCAGGCCCTGAACTACGCGTTCGCGATCAAGGCCGGGCTCGGCGTCGAGATGAGTGTCGGCAAGCGGATGCTGGCCCTGTTCGAGCGGCGCCCCGGCCTCTTCCACGCGGCCCTCACCGGCTTCCGCCCGGCCTGGCGGGCCTTCCGCGACATCACCCAGGGCTCGACCTCGCTCGGCGAGATCGTCCGCACCCGCCCGATCGCCCAGCGCGCCCTGACCGCGCTGGACCGGGGTCCGTCGGCTCCGGTGGAGGCGGAGGCGGAGGACGCGTCCGCCTCCTGAGGAGCGGGCCGGCGGGCCGGGGGCACATCCCTGCCGCGCCGGAGTCCCGAGGGGGCGTCCGCCGGCCGGGCCGGCGGACGCCTCACCGGGTGACGGTGATGCGGAACACCGGGTGATCGGGGGCGGCCGCGAGCAGCTCCGCATCGGAGGACGCGGCCGTCACCCCGTTGAAGTAGTCCTTGACCTGCCAGCCCCACCGCTCCAGGTAGGTCCGCAGCACCGGCACCTTCTCCGCGTCGGGCAGCTCCACCGCGGTGAACGCGCGCACCCCGCGGCCGACGCGCAGCTCCCCGCCCCCGGCGGCCCGCATGTTCCGAACCCACTGCGAGTGCCCGCGCGCCGAAACCAGATACTGCCCGCCCTCGTACGTGTGCGGGTTGACCGGGATGCGCTGCATCCGGCCGCTCGTCCGGCCCCGCACGGACAGTTCCGCGGAGCCGGCGAGGCTGAGCCCGTGCCGGGCCAGCCAGCCGATCACGCTGTTCAGGCGGACGGTCATCGGGCTGCCCTTGAGGTAGTACGGCGAAGACGACGACATGGTGACCCCCACGGTCCGGGAGAGCGGTGCTCTCGCTTGCCCTCAGTCTGGAGCAGATCGGTGCTCCGAAGCAAGAGCACTGCTCTCTTTTGTGTGCACCGCTCTCGTTCGTGGCACACTGCTGGCATGAGCACCGCACAGGGCGCCCGCGCACGGGTCAGGTCGGAAGTCACCGCGGCCATCAAGGAAGAGGCCCGCAGACAGCTCGCCGCACAGGGGGCGGCGAAGCTGTCACTGCGTGCCGTGGCCCGCGAGCTGGGCATGGTCTCGTCGGCCCTGTACCGCTACTTCCCCAGCCGCGACGATCTGCTGACCGCCCTGATCATCGACGCCTACGACTCCCTCGGCGAGGCGGCGGAGAAGGCTCTGGGCGCCGCGAGCGACGCCCCCGCGGTGGCCCGCTGGACCGCGGTGTGCGAGGCGGTGCGCGGCTGGGCACTGGCCCATCCGCACGAGTACGCGCTGATCTACGGCTCGCCCGTGCCCGGCTATGCCGCCCCCGAGACCACCGTCCCGGCCGCCTCCCGGGTCGGCCTGGTCCTCATCGGCATCGTGCGGGACGCCCACCGGAGTTCCGGCCTCGCCGAGCTGAGCCTG
This sequence comes from Streptomyces sp. NPDC031418, assembly GCF_055581605.1. Lineage (NCBI taxonomy): Bacteria > Bacillati > Actinomycetota > Actinomycetes > Kitasatosporales > Streptomycetaceae > Streptomyces > Streptomyces sp. NPDC031418. Next base: position 135,370 of record NZ_JBVIJC010000022.1, on the reverse strand, counting down.
TCCGACGGGCTGCGCCCCGAGGCCGAGCGCATGGCGGCGGACCTCGTCCCGGACCTGCCGCCGGAGGCCGCCGCGGCGCTGGTGGCGGCCTGGGCCCAGCTGTTCGGGCTGGTGAGCTTCGAGCTGTTCGGCCAGTTCCACAACGTGGTCGAGGACCGGGCCGCCTTCTTCCGTCACGCGGCGGCGGGGCTCGCCCACGGCGTGGGGCTGCGCTGACGCGTGGTGCCGCGCTGGCCCGGCGGCCGATCGTCGCCGTACTCCTTGGCGAGTACCCGTGAGCGGGAGCGGGAGGACCGCGCCCAACTCGCCGTCCTCGCCTACGAGTCCGGGTTGGTGCGCCCCGGCCGGCCGGGCTGAGCCGCCCGGCGGAAGCGCCACAGCACACTCACCACCCGCACCACGAACACGGCCAGCGCCAGAAACAGCCCGAGCCGCGGCAGCACCAGGGCCATCGGCTTCGGCAGGTCGAACAGCAGCACCGGCCCGGCCACGGCCCCCAGCACCACGAACGCCGCGAACGCGGCGCTGGCCAGCGCGTACCCGATCTCGACCGTCGCCGCGTCCCGCTCGGCCGCGGTGCGGCGTCCCCCGTAGGTGTCCATGACCCCAGTGTGCCCCAGCGCCCGCCGCCGATACGCGGGCGCGCCCGGGCGGGCAACTGCCGCCGCCGGGCGCGCTGTCGGGCTGTCGTCGGGGACGGCTCAGTCGTGCACCGCCACCCGCTCCGCCTCCGTCTGTGCCGCGGCGGACCGGGCGACCACGAGGGAGGGCTGGGTACGACGGCTGCGCATCCCGGTGAGGGTGAGCAGCAGCCCGGCCAGGGCGACGCAGGCGACCACGGCGAAGCCGGGACGGTAGCTGTCGAGGACGGCCTGCGGGGTGGGGTGCGCCGGGGCGTGCGCGGTCACCACGGCCGTCACCACCGCCAGGAAGATCGCGCCGCCCACCTGTACGGAGGTGTTGAGCAGTCCGGAGACCATGCCCTGCTCATGGTCCTCGACGCCGTTGGTGGCCTGGATGTTGAGCGAGGGGAAGACCAGCGCGCAGGCCGCGCCGATCAGCAGCATGGAGGGCAGCACGGCCGCCGCGTACACCGGGTGCAGGTCGACGCGGAGGAACAGCGCGTACCCGAGGACCATGAACGCGAAGCCGGCCGCGATCAGCCGCGGGGTGCCGAACCGGTCGACGATCGCGCCGACCTTGGTGGAGGACACCGCCACCAGCGCGCCCGCCGGCAGGAAGGCGAGCGCCGTGTGGAGCGCCGACCAGCCGAGCAGGGACTGCATGTAGAGGGTGGTCAGGAACTGGAAGCCGACGTACGACCCGAAGAAGGCGACCGCGCCCAGCTGGGCCCGCAGCTGGCTGCCCGAGCGCAGCACGCCCAGCCGGATCAGCGGGCTCGGCGAGCGCCGTTCCACCCGCACGAACGCGGTCAGCAGCACCACCACGGCCAGGAAGGACAGCAGGGTGCGGGGCGCGGTCCAGCCGGTGTCCGGAGCCTGCACGACGGTGAAGACCAGGAGCAGCATCGACGCGGTGCCGAGGACGGCGCCCGGGATGTCGTAGCCGGCGTGCCGCTCCTCGCGGGCGCTGCGCGGCAGCAGCCGCAGCCCCGCGGCGAGGGCGATCAGTGCGACCGGCGCCGGCAGCAGCATGGTGAAGCGCCAGCTGGCCTCGGTGAGCAGGCCGGAGAGGACCAGGCCCATCGAGAAGCCGGTGGCCGCGCAGGTGGTGTAGATCGACAGGGCGCGGTTGCGCAGCGGGCCCTCGGGGAACGTCGTGGTGATGATCGACAGGCCCGCCGGTGCCGTGAAGGCCGCGCTCAGACCCTTGATGAAGCGGCTGGCGATCAGCAGCGGACCGGAGTCCACGACCCCGCCGAGCAGCGAGGCGAGCGCGAAGACGCCGAGCGCGACGAGGAACACCTGGCGCCGGCCCAGCAGATCGGCGGTACGGCCGCCGAGCAGCAGCAGACCGCCGTAGCCCAGGATGTAGCCGCTGACGATCCACTGCAACGTCGAAGTGGACAGATGCAGGTCGGAACCGATGGACGGCAGGGCGACACCGACCATCGACACATCCAGCGCGTCCAGGAACATCGCGGCGCACAGCACCAGCAGGGTGCCCCAGAGCCGAGGCGTCCAGCGCCCGTCGGACGGGGTGGGGGTGAGCGGAGAGGTCATGGCCGGGACACTACATGCACGTGCATCGAATGCAAATGCATTTAATGCCGATGCAACAAAATCGTTTTTCTGCTACGGTGCGCTCATGGCGGCTAAGAAGCCTGAGCAGGCGCTTGTGGAGCAGTGGCGGGACCTTCTGTCCCTGCATGCCCGCACCCAGTGCGAGGTGGACCGGGCGCTGCACCAGCACGGTCTGTGCGCCAGCGACTTCGAGGTGCTCGACCTGCTGGCCGAGGGTGCGGCGGCGGACGGCGGCTGCGCCTACCGGGTGCAGGAGATCTCCGAGCGCGTCCATCTCAGTCAGAGCGCGCTGTCCCGGCTCATCGGCCGGCTGGAGAAGGACGGCCTGGTCGAGCGGGGCATGTGCGCGGAGGACCGGCGGGGCGTCCGGGTCGCCCTCACCGCGAAAGGGCGCGCGCTGCACGGCGAGGTACGGCCGGTGCAGCGCGCGGTACTGGCCCGGATGCTGTCCGACGCGGACTGACCGGGCGCCGGATCCTCCGGCGGGGCGTCAGATCGCGGACGTCTCCCGCCACAGCTCGGCCAGCGACCGGTCGCCGGTCACCTGCGGCACCGGCAGCCGGTTCCACAGCGCCAGGTACAACTGGTCGGCGGGGCCCGACAGTTCGGCCTCGGCCGGGCCCGACTCCGCCCGCTCGGCCACCGGCGGCTGGTCCGACAGCCGTACGGTCCACACGGCATCCGGTCCCGCGTCCGTCGCACGCACCCGCAGCACCCGCGGCTGCTCGGTGCGCACCCGGCTCCGCTCCCGGGCGTGGAAGCCGCGCAGCAACTCGTCGATGCCGTCGGCCGCGAAGTCCACGGCGATCGGGGACGCCACACCGTCGCGCGCCATCTCGGCGTCGTACCGGTGGACGGCCGTCTCGTGCGCCTGGCGCCGGGTCCAGAAGGCGAGCGGGGAGGGGCTGTTGGGCAGGAAGGTGAAGCACTCCACGTCGGCGGGGGCGGCCGCGAGGGTGTCGACCAGCAGCCGGTGACTGTCCCGGTACCAGTCGACCAGCTCGGCCCCGTCCAGGTCCGGCTGCTCACCGAAGGGCTGCCGCTCGCGATGTCCGTCGGTGATGAACGACGCGGCCCACCGGTGCACCGCACCCGTGTGCCGCAGCAGGTCCCGCACCTGCCACTCGGGGCAGGTCGGCACCTTGGCCTCGGTGCCCGATACGGCGGCGGCCGCCGCGAGCAGCCGGCCCTCGCGGTCCAGTGTCTTCAGGAAGTCGGCAGTATCCATGGGGCGAGTGTGCCGGATGGAGGGCACTCGAAGACCGCGATTTTCCGGCGCCGGCCGGACCTGACGGACAGCCCGGCGCACCGCCGCCGCAGCCGCGTCAGTGGCCCAGCGCCCGCCGCGTCGACACCCCGACGGCGGCGGCGACCGCGGCGAGCACGGCCACGCTCGTGAGCGCGGCGGAGAGCGAGAACCACTCGGCCATGAAACCGATCGCGGGCGGCCCGAGCAGCATGCCGCCGTAGCCCAGCGTGGAGGCGACGGCCACCCCGGACGGCCCGGTCAGGGCACCGGCCCGCTCCACGGCGACCGGGAAGAGATTGGCGAGCCCGAGCCCGGTGACGGCGAAGCCGGCCAGCGCGGCCCACACGGAGGGGGCGAGCGAGCCGAGCAGCATGCCCGCCGCCGCGACCGTGCCGCCGGCGATCACGGTCCGGGCCCGGCCGAGCCGGGCCAGCAGCGTCGTCCCGGTCAGCCGGCCCAGGGTCATGGCGAGCGCGAAGCACGCGTACCCGACGGCGGCCGTGCCCGCGGAGGCCGCCAGGTCCTGCTGGAGATGGAGGGCGCCCCAGTCGGCCATGGCACCCTCGCCGTAGGCGGTGCACAGCGCGACCAGCCCGAACACGAAGACCAGCTGCCGGGATCCGCCGGGCCGGGGTGCCCGCCCCGGGTCCGGCGCCGCCGGACGCGTCCCCGGCGGGGGCGCGGGCGGCTCCAGCCGCAGCAGGGCGCGCCCGGCCGCGGCGGTGACGAGCAGTCCGATCACCGCCAGGCCGAGCAGATGGCGGGTGGGGGAGAGGGTGCCGGCGACCAGTCCGCCGAGCCCCGCGCCCAGCATTCCGCCCAGGCTGAAGGCGGCGTGGAAGCTGGGCATGACCGGCCGGCGCAGGGCGGCCACCAGATCGACGGCGGCGCTGTTGAAGGCGACGTTGATCCCGCCGTACGCGCCGCCGAACAGCAGTAGTACGGCGCCGAGGGCGGGCGCGGAGTGGGTGAGCGGGGGCAGGGAGATGCTGAGGGACAGCAGCACGGCACAGACCACGGTGACCGGATGGCTGCCGTAGCGGCGGCACAGGCGCCCGGTCAGGGTCATGGTCAGCACGGCCCCCGCGGAGACGCCGAGCAGCGCGAGCCCGAGCGCACCGGCGGAGGCGTGCGTCTGGTGCTTGATGTCGGGGATGCGGACGACCCAGCCGGCGAAGAGGAAGCCGTCGACGGCGAAGAAGGCGGTGAGCGCCGTGCGCAGGCGGCGCAGGGAGCTGCCGGGACCCGGCACGACGCTGTGCGTTCGGGTTTTGTTTATTTGCGGCACAAACTCAGCGTAGGGTGGGCACGGGAGGTGCCGCAAGGGCGCGGTGGCGCCCGCGGGAACGGTCGCGAAGCTGTACGGCGACGACGGGAGATGCCGGGTGCAGGAGTCGCCCGGTGTGCCGGCAGGGGCTCGCCGAACTCTCCCGGCTCCGCCCCGACTTCCTGAGGGGTGCCGCGGCAGGGCTGCGACCCGGCATGGGGGTTGCACCGGCGATGGGCGGGTTCTCGCCGTCACCCGGGGCTGCCCCGGAGGCGGGCGGGTTCTCGCCGTCACCCGGTCCGGCGACTGCCTCCGCCTTCGCCGGTGTACGGCGCACCGGTTGCCCCGGCGTCCGGCCCCGGGCGTCCATGGACCCCCGAGGCCGCCTTGACCTGCGGCGACTTGGGGCCACTGGCCGGAATGTGCGGTCAACATGGCCCGCTGCGCGGCCGCTTAGGGCCCGTCGCCCACAGTCCCCGCGCGAATACAGGACGGTTAATGCTTGCGCACGAGCTGGTTGCGGGCGGGTGAGCGCGCCATGATGGCCCCATGACGTTGGCCTCGCGCGCATTCGCGCAACTGGCGACCTGGCCGGATCTGAATCAGGCGGTACCGAGCTGCGGGCTGGGACAGGCCGTCAGCTCGGCGCAGGGCGAGATCGCCCACTTCCACTCGGACCGTGATGTCGATCTGCGGCTGACCGCCCGGTGCATCCGGCGGTTCGCCAAGGACCTCCGGGGCTCGGGCGCGATCCGGATCGTGCCGGGCTCCCAGTGGGTGACCCTGCGCCTCGACGCCGCGAGCGACGTCGACCTGCTGCTCACCCTGGTGAGCGTGGCGCTCCAGGCCCAGCAGTCCTGGCCCGACCCGGCCGACCGGCCACCGGTGGGGTGCAACGACCAACGCGGGGCGGGGTTCGTCAGCGCCGACCACAGCGGCAGGTGAGGTCCGGGCCGGCGGGGGCCCGGCGGTTCACACGGCGAGGACGCCGACGCCCGCCTCCTCGAAGCGCCGCACCATGCGCTCGTCCACCGCCGTGTCCGTCACCAGGGTGTTCACCAGTTCGGTGCCGCAGATCCGGGCAAACGCCCGCCGGCCCAGCTTGCTGGAGTCCGCGGCGACCACGACCCGCTCCGCGCGCTCGCACAGCAGGCGGTTGATCGCCGCCTCCGCCTCGTCGTGGGCCGCCGCGCCGTGCCCCGCGTCGAAGGCGACGACACCGAGCACGGCCACATCGAGCGTGATCTGCCCGAGCACCCCGTCCGCGAGCGGGCCGATGAGTTCGTACGACTGCGGACGCGCCACCCCGCCGGTCACCACGATCTTGAACTGGGGGCGCACGGCCAGCTCGTTGGCGATGTTCAGCGCGTTGGTGACGACCGTCAGCGCCGGTGAGCCGGTGGCCAGATCCCCGCGTACGGCGAGCGCGCGGGCCACCTCTGTGGTGGTCGTGCCGCCCGTCAGCCCCACTGCCTCGCCCGGCGCGAGAAGGCCGGCCACCGCCTTGGCGATCCGCTGCTTCTCGGAGGCGCGCCGCGCCGTCTTGTAACGCAACGGCAGTTCGTACGACACCCCGTGCACCACCGCGCCGCCCCGGGTGCGGACCAGCATCTGCTGTTCCGCGAGCTGGTCGAAGTCCCTGCGGATCGTCGCCGCCGACACCGCCAGCTCGGCCGCCGCCTCCTCGACCTCCAGCCGGCCGCGCTCGACGAGCAGCTCCAGCAGCGCCTTCCAGCGGGCGTCCCGGGACATCCCCACCCTCCGTTCTCCGGTCGTTCTTTCGACCTCCCGTGACCCTAGCGCACCTCTCTCTGCGCCTAGATGCTTGATTGTGCTCGAAAATTCGCTATATCTTGCAGGAACAATCAGCAGGGAGGGTGTCGGCATGACATATGTCGAGGACGAGCTGAACAGCCAGCCCGAGTGCTGGACCCGGGCGGCGGCCGAGGCCGGACGGCACCGCGAGGCGCTCCCGCGCCCCGGCGAGCGGGTCGCCGTCGTGGGCTGCGGGACCTCGTACTTCATGGCGCAGGCGGTGGCCGCGCTGCGCGAGGGCGCCGGGCAGGGCGAGACCGACGCGTTCGCCGCCTCCGAGTTCCCGCACGGGCGGTCGTACGACCGGGTCGTCGCCCTCACCCGCTCCGGCACCACCACCGAAGTGCTGCGGCTGCTGGGCGAGTTGGGCGACCGCACGGCCACCACCGCGATCACCGCCGACCCGGACACCCCCGTCTCCTCGGCCGCCGGACACCTCGTCGTCCTGGACTTCGCCGACGAACGCTCCGTCGTCCAGACCCGGTTCGCCACCACCGCCCTCACCCTGCTGCGCGCCCACCTCGGCCTGCACCGCGAGTCCACCGTCACCGACGCACGCACGGCCCTCCGGGAACCCCTGCCCGAACAGCTCGTCGACCGCACCCAGTTCACCTTCCTCGGGCGCGGCTGGACGGTCGGACTCGCCCACGAGGCCGCGCTGAAGATGCGCGAGGCCGCGCAGTGCTGGACCGAGTCCTACCCGGCGATGGAGTACCGGCACGGCCCGATCAGCATCACCACCGAGTCCACCGCCACCTGGATGTTCGGCGAGGCACCCGACGGGCTCGCCGAACAGGTCCGTGCCACCGGCGGACTGTGGACCGCGGGCACCCTGGACCCGCTCGCCGAACTGGTCCGCGCCCAGCGGCTTGCGGTCGCCGTCGCCGCCGCGCGCGGCCTCGACCCGGACCGGCCCCGCCACCTCACCCGCTCGGTGATCCTCGCCTCCTGACACCGCGCCCGGAAGGACACCTTCGTGCCTCTCGCGTCAACCGGTGAGCTGGTCGCCCGGGCCGCCGCGGCCCGCTCCGCCGTCGCCGCGTTCAACGTCATCACCCTGGAACACGTCGAGGCCGTCATCGCCGGCGCCGAGTCGGCCGGTGCGCCCGTCGTCCTCCAGGTCAGCGAGAACGCCGTCAAGTTCCGCTACGGACGGCTGCTGCCGCTGGCCCGCGCCGCGGTCGCCGCCGCCGAACGCGCCGCCGTGCCCGTCGCCTTGCATCTCGACCATGTGCAGAGCGACGACCTGCTCCGCCAGGCGCCCGGCGCGGGCTTCAGCTCGGTGATGTACGACGCCGCCCGGCTGCCGTACGCCGAGAACCTGGCCGCCACCCGGGCCGCCGCCGACTGGGCGCACGCCCAAGGGCTGTGCATCGAGGCCGAGTTGGGGCAGATCGGCGGCAAGGACGGCCGCCCCCCGCTGGACGCCCACGCCCCCGGCGCCCGCACCGACCCCGACCAGGCGCGGGACTTCGTCCGCCGGACCGGGGTCGACGCCCTCGCCGTCGCCATCGGCAGCGTGCACGCGATGACCACCCGCACCGCCGCCCTCGACCACGGCCTGCTCAAGCGGCTCTCCGCCGCCCTGCACATCCCGCTCGTGCTGCACGGCTCCTCCGGCGTGCCGGACGACGGACTCGTCGCGGCGGTCGCGGGCGGCATCGCCAAGGTCAACGTCGGCACCGCCCTCAACGCGGCCATGACCCGCGCCATCCGCACCTTCCTCGCCGCCCGCCCCGAAGCCGTCGACTCCCGCACCTACCTGAGCGTGGGCCGCGAGGCGATGGCCACCGAGGTACGCCGCATCATCGGCGTGCTGGGCGCGACGGCGACGCGGGGGTGATGGGCTGGTGGTTGTTGGGGGTGTGTGGGCGCGGTGGGCATGCCGACCGGCCACACGCCCGCGCGCGCCTCTGTGAGGTGCTCAGCCCCGCTTGACCGCCCGCAGCACCACGAACTTCGGGTCGCTGGCCACCAGCTCGCTGTTGCCGAACAACCGCCTCAGCTTCACGTGGTACCCCAGGTGCCGGTTACCGATCACCCACAGCTCGCCGCCCGTCCGCAGCGCCCGCTTCGCCCCGGTGAACATCCGCCACGCCGTCGCGTCGGTCGTCGCCTGATGGGAGTGGAACGGCGGATTGTTCAGGACCAGGTCCACACTGTCGTGCGCCACCCCGGCCAGCCCGTCCCCGACCCGGAACTCCGCGTGCCCGGGCACCCCGTTGGCCTTGTACGTCGCCTCCGCCGAGGCGACGGCCTGGAACGACTCGTCCACGAACAGCACCTCGGCCGACGGATCGGCCAGCGCCACCGCCGTACCGACGACACCGTTGCCGCACCCCAGGTCCACCACGCGCCCCGCGCCCGGGGCGGGCAGATGCCCCAGGAGGAAACGGGTGCCGATGTCGAGCCGGTCGGCGCAGAACACACCGGCGTGGTTGACGACCGTGCGGCCGGAGATCGCGCCGATGCCGTCCGGCAGCGCGTAGCTGTACGGCCACGGGTTCGCGGGCCGCTCCAGCGCCGGGTCCGGGGTGCAGAAGATCAGCCGGGCCTTCTGCCGGGCCAGCGAGGTCCGGGTCGGCCCGAGAATCCGCTCGAACAGCTGAAGCGTGGAGGTGTGGATCTCCTTCACCATGCCGGTGCCGACCACGACCGTGCCCGCGTGCACCCCGGGCGCCAGCCGCAGCAGCTGGTCCTCCAGCAGCGCCAGGCTCTTCGGCACCCGCACCAGCAGCACGTCCACCCGCTCCGGCGGCGGGTCCTGGGTGGTGAGCAGCTGGACCGCCCCGGGCTGCACCCCGGCGCGCGCCAGGTTGCCCCGGGTCGCCTCCTGGCTCAGGAAGGAGTCGGTGATCTGCGTCGGCCGGTGCTCCGCCAGGGCGGTCACCAGCGCCCCCCAGCGATCGCCGACCACGACGACCGACCCGGTGAGCGGCACCCCCTCCTCGGCCAGATGGCTCAGCAGGTACGCGTCGGAGGCGTCCCAGGCACGCAGCCGGTCGCGGGGATCCTCGGGGAAACGGGTCAGCTCGACCTCGCCCCACGGTGTCGTCATACGCTCGCTCATCGTGCCTCCAGGCTAGCGGAGCCGCAGCTCAGCGAGGGTGGGGGCAGGATGGGGGCATGGATGCGGAGCTGTTTCCGAGGGAGCGCGCGCAGGTCGCGCCGGGCGCCGTGCACGTCCCGGACTGGCTCGACCCCGACCGGCAGCGCGAACTCCTCGCCGCCTGCCGGGCGTGGGCGCAGCCCCCGGCAGGCCTGCGCACGGTGCGCACCCCCGGCGGCGGCACGATGACCGCGCGGCAGGTCTGTCTGGGCTGGCACTGGTATCCGTACACCTACGCCCGTACGGCCGTCGACGGCGACGGCGCGCCCGTGAAGCCCTTCCCGGCCTGGCTCGGCGCACTGGCCCGGCGCGCCGCCGCCGACGCGCTCGGCCCGCAGGACCACCACGCCTACGACATCGCACTGATCAACTTCTACGACGGCACCGCCCGCATGGGGATGCACCGCGACAGCGACGAGCTGGCGGACGCGCCGGTGGTCTCACTGAGCCTCGGCGACAGCTGCACGTTCCGCTTCGGCAACACCGGAACCCGCGCCCGGCCGTACACCGATGTGGACCTGCGCAGCGGCGACCTGTTCGTCTTCGGCGGACCGTCCCGGCTCGCCTATCACGGCGTGCCGCGCGTGCATCCGGGCACGGCACCGCCCTGGCTGGGCCTGACGGGACGGCTGAACATCACCCTGCGGGTGAGCGGCCGGTAACCGGCGGCGCGGGCCACCAGCGGAGCGGATCATGGGAGACTCGCCCTCATGAGCGGCAAGGATTCCCGGACGGCGGGGGAGCGGACCACCTCGAGGGCGCGGCTGGACCGGGGGCGCGGCGCGCTCGGACCCGCGCTGGAGCTGGTGCACACCGGACGCGCCCCGACCCGGGCCGTGCTCACCGCCGAACTCGGCGTCACCCGCGCCACGGCCGGAGCCGTGGCCGCCGAACTGGAGGCGCTGGGCCTGATCCGGGTGGACGCCCGGCCGGGCGCGCCGGCCGGCGCCCAGGGCCGCCCCTCGCACCGGCTGGAGGTCGCCGAGGACGGCCCGGTGGCCCTCGCCGCACAGGTCCACGCCGACGGCTTCCGGGCCGCACTCGTCGGCCTGGGCGGGCGCATCGTGGCGACCGCGCCCGGCTGCGAGACCATCGACGCCGACCCGGCGAAGGTGCTCGGCTCCGTGGTGGAGGCGGGCGCCGAACTGCTGCGCAGCACCGGCCGCCGGTGCGTGGGCGCCGGACTCGCCGTGCCGTCCGCCGTCGCCGAACCCGACGGCCTCGCCCTCAACCCGCTGCACCTGGCCTGGCCCGTGGGCGCCCCGGTGCGCCGTATCTTCGCGGAGTGCGTCCGCGAGGCCGGGATCACCCAGCCCGCCTTCGCCGGCAACGACGTCAACCTCGCCGCCCTCGCCGAGCACCGGCACGGCGCCGGCCGGGGCGCCCGGGACCTGCTGTGCGTGGCCACCGGCCACCGGGGCGTCGGCGGCGCGCTGGTGCTGGACGGCCGTCTGCACACCGGGAGTTCGGGCCTCGCCCTGGAGGTCGGCCACCTCACCGTCAACCCGGAGGGCCGCCCCTGTCACTGCGGCAGCCGGGGCTGCCTGGACGTCGAGGCGGACCCGCTGGCGCTGCTGGTCGAGGCGGGTCGGGAGCCGGGCCCCGAGGTCTCGCTCCTCCAGCAGGCCGACGACCTGCTGCGCACCCAGTACGACGATCCCGCCGTCCGCACCGCGGCCGAGGCCCTGATCGACCGCCTCGGCCTCGGCCTGGCCGGACTGGTCAACATCCTCAACCCCGACCGGATCATCCTCGGCGGCCTGCACCGCACCCTGCTGGACGCCGACCCCGGCCGGCTGCGCGCGGTCGTCGCCGACCGCAGCCTGTGGGGGCAGAGCGGCGGTGTACCGATTCTGCCGTGCACCCTGAACCACAACAGCCTGGTCGGCGCGGCGGAACTGGCCTGGCAGCCGGTGCTGGACGACCCACTGGAGGCACTGCGGTGACCCGCGACCAGGCCGCTGACGGTCTCCCTTCGAAGGACCTGCCCATTCCCGGTCTCCCTTCGAAGGACCTGCCCGCGGTGGAACTGCTGCCCGCCGGACGCATCCGGCTGGTGGAGACGGCCCCGCCCGGGCTGTCACCGCAGCACCGCTCACTGATGGACCGCCGCTGGGCGGAGGCGGTCCGGGCCAACCCCGCGCTGTTCGACGGCCCGGTGGCCGCCCTGACCGGACTGGCCCGCGACGGATCCGACGGCCTGGTCCTGTCCTGGGCCCGGGCCACCTACCGCTGCCGGACGCTGCGCGGAGTGCCGGACGCCCCCGTGCTGTGCTCGCTGTTCGTGTCCGTGGTGCAGCCGTGCCCGGACGGGCGGGTGCTGGTGGGCCGCATGTCCGCGTCGACGGCGACACCGGGCCGCTGGCAGCTGCCCGGCGGGACCCTCGAACCCCCGCCCGCCGACGCCGGGCTGGACGGCACGAGCCTGCGCCTGCACGCGGCCCGCGAACTGGCCGAGGAGACCGGATCAGACACCCCGGCCGACGCCCTGACCCCCTGGCTGACCACCCGGAGCGCCCGCGGCAGCGTCGGCGTACTGTTCCTGGCCCCGCCCCGCCCGGCGCACGAACTCCGCGCCGACTACGCTCGGTTGGTGAGCCAGGAGACCGCACGCGGCGCGGACCCCGAGTTCGACCGCGTCGAACTGATCGGCTCCCCGGCCGACCTCGCCCGCCTCCCCGGCCCCCGCACCGACTACCTGGAACCGGTGCTACGGCACTACATCCGGACCTCGCCCTGAACCAGGGGACCACCCCGCGGCCGTATCCGGCACATTCCCCGGCCGGGACCGCTGCGCCCAGCGGACCGCCGGCGGCGCCAGCAGCCCCGCACAGACGAACACGGCGCCCATGGCGATCCAGCCCGGCTCGCCCGCGCCGAGACAGAGCCAGGCCAGCGCGGACGGCGCTGCCACGCCGGCCAGTCCGCTGCCGAAGCTGAACACACCCGAGTACTGGCCCTGCGCATGGGCCGGGGCGAGCGTGTAACGCAGCTCGAACGAACCCGCGGCATGGCGCAGTTCACCGAGGGTGTGCACGCCCACCCCGGCCAGGATCAGCAGCACCGCGGCCCAGCCGGGCAGGCCGGCGGCCAGACCCATGAGGGACATCCCGGCCAGGAAGGCGAGGCCCGCCTGCCGCCAGGCCCGTGCGGCCCTGTCCGTGGTGTCGACCCGGCCGCCGGTCCTGACCTGGAGGAAGATCACCATGACGGTGTTGAGCAGCACACCGGTGCCGGCGAACCAGCGCGGCGCGTGCGTGTGACCGACGATCCACAGCGGCAGCGCGAAGAGCAGCACCGCGCCGTGCAGGGACATGATGCCGTCGAGCATGGTGATCAGCAGGTACCGGTGGTCCCTGAGCGCCGTCCAGCGGCCCGTGCCGGCCGTGCCCGCCGGGACCGGCACGGCCGGCAGCCCGGGCAGCCGGCTGACGATCGCGGCGGTGGCCAGGAAACTGAGGGCGTTGCCCAGCACGAGACAGAGATACGCCGTGTGCGTGTCCAGCTGCACGACGAGCGCGGCCGGCAGGGCAGCGAGGGTGTGGGCCAGGTTGACGGCGGCACGCAGGTAGGCCCGGAACCGCGCCGGTTGCGGACCGGCGAGAGCGCGCACCAGCGGTGCACGGGCCGCTCGGCTGGCCGAGCCGGCCAGCTCGGTCAGGCAGACCACCACCGTGAACAGCCAGAACGAACGGACCAGGACCAGCATCGACATGGCCACGGCCTGCGCCGTGAGCGTCACCAGGTACACCCCGCGCGGGCCGCGCCGGTCGGCGATCCGCCCCACCGGGATCCCGGAGAGCAGCCCGACCAGGGCACCGACACCCATGCCGAGACCGACCCGCGCCGCCGACAGGCCCACGGAACGGGTGAAGAAGACGGCGGCCGTCAGCGCGAACACGCTGCTGCCGAGCATGTTCACAAAGCTGGCGACCGCCAGGGTCCGCCTCGGGCCCGGCTCCGGCAGGATGCCGCGCGCCACGAGCCAGGACCTCTCGCGGCTGCGGTTCGCTACCTGTGTTCTCAACGATCCCCCCTCTCCGCCCGTCGTCGTCCGACGGGGCCCACTGCGCCGACGGGGGAGTATGCGGAGCGCGGAGCGGCTAGGAAAAGGCCTGTTCAGCGGGGGAAGAGTCACATCCGGAACGGGAACGATCCCGGTTGCCCGCAGCGTTGGAGATACAGGAGAGGGCCGCCCGGAAGGGGCTGCGGGGGGGGGTGCCCCTATCTGTTTCGTCAACCCTGGTGGGGTCGGCTTGTAGGGGTTGATCCTGGTTTTCGGGAACGTCCCGCGAAGCGGGATGTTCCCGGCGGATCGGGTGGCTGATGGGCAGCCCGGTGGCCGGCAGGGCCGGAGTGGCCGTGCCGGTGCGCGGGCGTGATGGGGCCCGGAGGGTAGGGGCGGTGGAGTCGTCGCTATGCGGCGAGGTCGACGTCGCCCGGGGTGCGTGGTTCGTAGAGGGCCCCGGTGCGGATCATCGCGTGGATGACGTTCACGCGCTGGCGGGCCAGGCGGAGGATCGCCTGGGTGTGGGTCTTGCCGCGTGCGCGTTGCCGGTCGTAGTAGATCCGGGAGGACGGGTCGGACTTGCAGCCGATCGCGGCGAACGCGGCCTGGAACAGGGCGCGTTTGAGGAGGCGGTTGCCGCAGTGGGGTGCGTGCTCGCCGCGGATGGAGGTGCCCGAGGACTTCGTGGCGGGCGCGAGTCCGGCGTAGGAGGCGAGGTGTCCGGCGGTGGGGAAGCCGGTGCCGTCACCGATCGCGACGATCACGGCCGCTGTGGTCCTGACGCCCAGGCCGGGGAGAGACGTCAGGAGGCGGAAAAGAGGGAGGGTCTCCAGCAGGGCGGCGATCTCCTGCTCGGCCTGGCGGCGCTGGGTGTGGGCTGCGGCGAGCTGGGCGGCCAGGCCGGGCACGATCAGCGCGCTGGCCTCGGTGCCCGGAACGACAAGGGCCTGCTCGGCGAGCGGTTGGAGGTCTCCCCCGACACTCCGGTGACGGTCCGTCTGGAGGTGGCGGGCGCGCCCCGCTGCACGATCCGCTTCGTCACCGACCAGGGGGTGCTGTTCACCAGCGATCCGCTGCCGGTTTCCGGTTCGGGGGTGGCCGAGTGGCGTACGACCCCGGCGCACGCGGCGTATGTACGGGCGGAACTGCGCCATGAGACGGCGGCGGGGCCGGTTCCCGGGGCGCTTGCGGCGTTCACCAATCCGGTCTTTCTCGGACGTCGGTGAAGCTTTCTTTCGAGGCAACCGCGTCGCTTTTTTTCTCATCCTGTTCACCAGCACCAGATCGCAACTGACCGCAGAACAGGACGTCTTCGTGATCCTCAAGCCCACCCGCCGCGGCGTCGCCGTGGCCGCCGCGCTCGGGGCGCTCGCCCTGGTCCTGCCCGAGTCCGCGCATGCCGCCCCGCAAGGGGCCTCGGCCCTGAAGTGGGGTGCCTGCCCAAAGAGTTCGGACGCCCCGCGCGGCACGTACTGTTCCACCCTCAAGGTGCCGTTGGACTACGCGAAGCCGGACGGCCGCCAGATCACGCTGACGCTGTCGATCGCGGGTGCCGTGAACGCCGAGCGCACCCTGGTGGTGAACCCGGGCGGGCCCGGTGAATCAGGAATCTCCCTGGCCAAGACGGTGTGGAGCTCACTCCCGCAGAACCTCTCCGAGAAGTACAACGTCGTCAGCTTCGACACCCGAGGGGTCGGCGCGAGCACCCCGGTCTCCTGCGGGGACACCTCCGGCCTGATCAATCACCCCGCCTCGCCGTACACCCCGGCGAACGCACAGCAGGAGCTGAAGCGCCGCGACGTCGCGAGCAAGATCGCCCAGCAGTGCCAAGGCAAGTCCGGTGCTCTGCTGCCGTACATCACCACCGAGAACGCGGCCCGCGACATGGACGCCATCCGCGCCGGGCTCGGCCGTACCAAGCTGGACTACCTCGGTTATTCGTACGGTACGAAGCTGGGCGCCACCTACGCGACGCTGTTCCCCCAGAGCACCGGCCGCATGATCCTAGACAGCGTGGTGGACCCGACAGTCACCACGTACGCCACGCAGTTCCAGCAGAACCCGGCGCTGCAGAAGCGTGCGGAGCAGTTCTTCACCTGGGTCGCCAAGTACGACAGCAGCTACCACATGGGCGCCACCGAGGCCAAGGTCTCGGCCGCGTGGGAGGCGGCCCGCGAGAAGCTGGACGCGCACCCCGCCGGGGGCCGGGTCGGCAGCGCCGAGCTGGATGACCTGCTGGCTTCCGCCATGTACACCAACGTGGAGTGGGGATCGGCTGCCGACATGGTCGCCAAGTACCAGGCGGGTGACACGAGCGCTCTGCTCGCCGCCGCGGACCAGCTGGCGTCCGGCGGCGGCGTGAACGCGGCGCAGCTCGCGTACAACTGCGTGGACGACGCCTGGCCCCAGGACTGGAACACCTGGCACAAGGACACGGTCGCGTCGGCGGCAAAGGCACCGTTGTTCGCCTGGCTGAACACCTGGTACAGCGCACCGTGTGCCTACTGGAAGACGGCGCCCGTCAAGCCGGTGAAGATCGGCTCGTCGAACGTCCCGCCGGTGCTGCTGCTCCAGGCCGCTGACGATGCGGCTACGCCGCTGGTCGGTGCGCAGCAGATGCACAAGGTCATGACCGGCTCGCGGCTCGTCGTGGCGGACGGCGGCAACCACGGCCAGTACCTGTTCGACGGCAACTCCTGCATGGACGCCCAGGGCAACAGCTACCTGCTCACCGGGAAGCTGCCGGCCAAGGACACGACCTGCAAGGGTGTCGCCGCGCCTACGCCCTGAGGCCACAGGCATCCACAGCGTCCGAGGCGGACGTCATGGCCGCCTCGGACGCTTCGCCGGTTCCTCTGCCTTCTGTGCGCGTCTTCTGCACGCGGGGGGCCCTATGGGCTTCGTCAAGGAAACCAGGGTGCGTTGTGTTGCCGGTGGGGTCAGCATTGCTTGGTGTCTGAGCTGCTGTGGGATGACGTGAAGGATTTCTTCGACCTTGAGTGGGAGGGGTGCCTTCCGGATGTGTGGGTCGCTGGGACTCTGGTTGAGGATTGGCAGGCGGTCCTCGATCTGATCGATGCGAGTGGCTGGCGGAGTGAGTACTCCGAGGGCGGTGTGGTCATGCCGCTGCCGCGTGCTGAAGAGGTGCTGTCGCGGCCTGCTGATGCCGAGTGCGCGGATCTGCGGGTCTGGCCGGTTCCGGATGTGTTGGCGATCTTTCGGTTGGAGTCGGCTGACGAGATCGGTTTCGACGTGGATCTGCGGGAGTTGCAGGGGCAGGAGCGGCTGGACGTGCTGTGTGGGTTTCTTCGTGCGATCGGGCGTCGACTGGGCAAGCCAGTGGTGATGACGCCCGAGGGTGACTGGGAGCGAAGCCACCCGGTGCTTGGGTTCGATGTCGAGTCCGACGAGGTGGTATTGCTGGCGAATCCGCAGGTCAGCTGACTGTTGCAGCCAGGCGCACTTCGTAGAAGGTGCCGTCGCGGAGCATGGCGAAGAGGACATCGGCCCGGCGTCGCGCGAGGCAGAGCAATGTCTGGGTGTGATGCTTTCCCTGGGCGATCTTCTTGTCGTAGTAGGCCCGGGAGTCCGGGTCGCCCAGAGCGGCGAATGCGGAGAGGAAGAAGGCCCGTTTGAGCTGCTTGTTTCCTCGTCTGGAGGGCTGTTCGCCGCGGATCGAGGAGCCCGAGCTGCGGGTTGCAGGGGCGAGACCCGCGTAGGCGGCGAGATGGCCGGCGGTCGGGAAGGTGCTGCCGTCGCCGACCTCGATCAGGATCCGGGCTCCGGTCCTGACGCCGACCCCTGGCATCGACGTCAGGACTTTCGAAAGAGGGTGCGCCTCCAGCAGTTCCTCGATCCGGCTGGCCAGCAGCTTGCGCTGGTCAAGGACGGCCGTCAATGAGGCGGCCAGGCTCGGGACGATCAGCGCGGCAGCCTCGGTCCCCGGAACCGTCACGGTCTGCTCGTCCAACGCGGCGAAGATGTCCTCGACCAGCCGCTCGGCCATCCGCGGTGCCTTTGGCCGCAGCAGGGTGACCAGCTGCCGACGGCCGGCTTTGCGGATCTGGGCCGGAGATCCGAACCGTTCCAGCAGCGTGAGGACGGCCGGGTGCTGCAACCGCGGCCCCAGCACCCGTTCCAGCGAGGGGTGGATCTGGGTCAGCAGGCCGTGCAGCCGGTTAGCGACCCTGGTCGCCTCGCCGGCCAGGTCGTCGTCGAAGCCCACGATCATCTCGAGCTCGGCGATCGTCTCGTCCTCTCCGTCGATCGCCCGCAGCGTGTGAGGCATCGCGCGAGCGGCGTCGGCGATGATGAACGCGTCCCTCGCGTCGGTCTTGGCTTCGCCGGGGTAGAGGTCGGCGATTCGCCGCATCGTCAGCCCCGGCAGATAGGCGACCGGGCAGCCCAGGTCCCTTGCCACCGCCAGCGGCAGAGCCCCGATCGAGGCTGGTTGGTCCACCACGACAAGTACGGTCCCGTGCTTGGCCTGGAGCTTCGCGAACAGCTCGCGGAGCTTGGGTTCGGTGTTGGGCAGGCGCTTGTCGAACGCCTTCTTCCCGGCTGGGGTCAGGGCGGTGGCGTGGTGTTCGCCCTTGCCGACATCCAGTCCGAGGAAGACGTCGATGTCGCCGGTGTCGATCACGTGCAGGCCCCTCCATCACGCTTTCGTCCGGCCTTGCCAGGGCATCGAGCTGCCACATCCACGTTACGGAGAGCTCTTCCGGCCCGGGTGAAGCCGGTGCTCAAGCCCCTCATCAGCGGTCCGTCGATGCCTCCGGACCCGGTGACACCACCCCCCGGATCATCAACAACAAGGGGGGGAAGTCATGCCGGACCCGAAGGCCGGAGGCCCCATTGCGGGGCCACGAAGACGGTAACGGGGGGGCTGTCGGCCGGTCGGGGCGGAGCGGTCAGACGGCCCCGGCACGCCGGCGCGGGCGCGCGACCAGTTCCCCGCCGCAGTTGGGGCAGACCTGCTCCAGCGCCTCGCCGCACGCCTCGCAGAACGTGCACTCGTACGAGCAGATCAGGGCCGGCCCCTCCGCCGGCAGGACGGTGGTCGTACAGCGCTCGCAGCGGTCGCGCATCTCCAGGGGCATGGCGGATCGTCTCCTCGGCATGAACAGGCGGTATGTCCCGCCCATCCTCCGAAGCCGGGGACCGCGCCGAAACCAGCGGCCGGGACAGGAACCGACATGATCGAGCCACGGTCCGCCCCGCCCCGCCTCACTTCCAGTCGACGCCGAACGCCCTCCCGGGATGCTCGCCGAGGATGCGGTCCACCAGCTCCGCACCCACCGCCGCCACCAGCCGGTCCCGCACCCGGCGCAGCAGGTACGGCATCCCCGGGCCGCCGTCGACCGAGCGCGCACCGGCGACGACGGTGTCCCCGCCGAGGAGCAGCCGGTCCCCGAACCCGGCCTCGGCCAGCGCCCGTACGGCCTCCGGCATGCGCCAGTCCGTGGCGTGATGGGCCCGGGACGGCCCGTCGAAGGCCAGCCAGCAGCCGGACGCGGCGGCCTCCCGCTGCACCACGGGATCGGGCGAGCGGTTCAGATGCCCGAGCACCACCCGGTCACCGGGCACCCCCAACTCGCCGCACAGCAGGTCGAGTACGTCCAGCGGACCGGTGCCCAGTTCCAGGTGTACGGCGATGGGCGCGCCGGTGGCATGGTGCGCCTCGGCCGCCGCGGCCATGGTCCAGCGGGCGTGCGCGTCCAGGGCGTGGAAGCCGCCCGCCACCTTGATCAGCCCGGCCCGCACCCCCGTCGTACCGATGCCCTCGGTCAGTTCGGAGACGAACACCTCGGCCAGCCGACCGCGCAGCCCGTCCAGCAACTCCGTGCTGTAATGCGCCGCTTGGTGCAGCCCCGTGGCGCACACCAGCCGTATCCCGGTCCTCCCGGACAGCGCGGCCAGCTCCCCCGCCCGCCGGCCCATGCCGTACGGCGTCCACTGCACGACCGCGGCGCCGCCCGCCGCCCGGAACGCCTCCAGTTCGGCCTCGGCGGCGGCGACATCGGCCAGCGCCTGCCCGGGGAGCTGCGGACTGCGCAGGAAGAGATGGTCATGCGCGTCGCACACGCCCAGCTCCTCGGGCCGGATGTCCCCGAGGACCGTGCGGACGCCGGTCACCACTGCCGCCCGCGGGGGAGCAGGGCACGACCGGGGGCGGAGAGATGGAGCACCTGGAAGACATCGCCGTCGGCCTTCGGCGTGTCGTGCTCCCAGAGGGAGAAGTGGACGACCTCCCACGCGCGCGTGTCCACGGCGGACGCCGCCAGCACCGCACCGTCCTCCGCAGCCAGCCGCTCGGTCTCGGCCGCCGCCTCCGCCATGAACGCGGCCAGCTCCACGCCCTCGGGCACCGGCAGCCGCCTGCGTACGGCGAACGACGCGGCGGAACCGGAGGCGCTGCCCTCCTCGAACGCCAGCCCCGTCCACTGCCGTATCTCCGGCCGCCCGAAGCTGTCGACCGGCCCCTGGAACAGCCCTCCCCACAGGAAGCCGTTCATGCCTTCCATGGTGTTCCAGAGGTAGAACGGTCCGTACTGGTTCACCGGGGAGCCGTGCACCCCCCGCTCGCGCATCACATAGGTCTTGATGCCCAGGCCGTCCCAGTCGTCCAGGAGATGGCCGACGCGGTCGACGCGGGAGCGGATGACGCCCATGTCGTAGTCCGCGGGCAGGGTGAACTCGTACTGCATCGCATGCATGCGGGCTCCCTCTCAGGCGGGGTAGTCGTCGTCGTGGACATGGGCGTCCCACTCGGTCGTGGTGCCGTCCGCGGCGGCCTCCACCACGGCGAGGTGGGTCATGAAGGTGCGCGGCCCGGCGCCGTGCCAGTGCCACTCGTCCGGTTCGATCCAGACGGTGTCGCCCGCGCGGATCTCCTCCACCGCACCGCCCCTGCGCTGCACCAGCCCCTCGCCCTCCAGGACGTGCAGCACCTGTCCGTGCGGATGCCGGTGCCAGGCCGTGTGGGCGCCGGGGGCGAAGTGGACGTTGAACATGCGCAGCCGGGAAGGGGCGGCCGGGGCGGCTATCTCGTCCAGCCAGACCGTGCCGGTGAAGTTCTCCGCCGGGCCCCGCACGGTGTCGGGACGCCGTCTGGTGATGTGCACGTGGCTCACTTCTCCTGTCGGGCGGTGGGGGCGAGCAGGGAGAGCAGTCCGCGGACGCCCGCGTCGAAGGCGGTGGGGGAGCCGGAGGCCCGGGCGAGGACATAGCCGCCCTGCACGGTCGCGACGACCGCCGCACCGATCTCCGCGCCGTCCAGCTCGGGCGCGAACTGCCCCTGCTGCTTGCCCTCCTCGACGATCCCGGCGATCCGCGACCGGATCCACGCGATCGTCTCGTCCACCGGCGCGCGCAGCTCGTCGCTGGCCATCACGTCCGGGTCCATGGTCAGCCTGCCGATCGGGCAGCCGCGCAGCACATCGCGCTCGCGCAGCAGATACGCCTCGATCCGCTGGTACGGCGTGCCCGGACCGTCCAGGGCCCGCTCGGCGGTGGCGCGCAGCTCCTGCGCGGTCCGCCGGATGGCGGCCAGGGCGAGGTCCGGCTTGCCCTTGAAGTGGTGGTACATGCTGCCCTGGCCCGCGCCGGCGCGCTCCAGGATCGCCTTGGGGCTCGTGCCCACGTACCCGCGCTCCCACAGCAGCTCACGGGTGGACTCGATCAGTCGTTCCGGGGTGCTCATGAGATCACTGTACATACTAGTAGTTACAGTTCGCCAGTCCCCGGTGCCGGTGCGGTGGGCCGAGCGGTCGTACGGCAGGACGCCGCGCGCCCCGCGGGCCGTGGCCCGCGGGGTCGACGCGAGGGTTGGTCACCGCCCGGTCAGCCGGGGACGGCCGACCGGGCGGGAGCCTGCGCGGCGGCGTGCGCCACCGCGGGTGCGGTGGCCGCGCTTGCCGGTGCGGGGCCGGTACTCCCCGGCGCGCCCGCGCTCGCCACCGGAGCCACCGACAGCGGCGCTCCTGCTCCCGCGCCCGCGGGTACGGCGGTCCCGGCGCCGACGGGGGTGGCTCGGGGTGTCACGGCGGCCGGTCCGACGCGGACGGGCTCCGGAGCGGGCCGGGTCTCGGGCGCGGTGTGCGGCGCGTGCGCCGGCTGGGTGCGCACCGCTGCCGTCGCGGGCAGCGTGAACCACACCACCTTGCCGTTCTCGCCGTCGGGCCGCGCGCCCCAGCTCTCGCTCACCGCGGCCACCATCGCCAGCCCCCGCCCGCAGGTGGCCAGCGGGGTGGCGTCCAGCGGGTCCAGGGCGTCGGTCAGAGCCGGCGCGTCCGACAGGTCCACCGTGTCCGTCGCGCCCGCGGCCTCGGCCGGTACGGGGAGGCGCGGGTCGTTGTCGCGCACCGAGACGGTGAGCCGGTCCGGCAGCAGCTCCAGCTCGACGGTGCACGACTTGTCGGGTCTCGCATGCCGGTGGACGTTGCTCAGCAGCTCCGTCACACCGAGCGCGGCCCGGTCTATCAACGGGTCCAGATGCCAGTAGCGCAACTGCGCAGATACGATTCTGCGGACCTGGCCGATCCGCGACGGCAGGGCTTGGAGCTCCACCGTGCAGTGCCTGCTTGGATGACTGATCACGGCTGCGACTCCCCGATGTAGAGGTCCTGAAGGACCGGAAGAACACGGAGAACAACGGATCCAGCAGGGTGCTTGCGTCCAAACGTCCGCCTGCTGTCGTGGCCGGCGGGCTGGTTCGCAGCGTTATCGCCGGTAAACCCAGAGTGACGTGAGACCAGCGTGACGCAGCGGAAGCGCTCCCGCAACTCGCCGCGACCGGATGACCCCGCTCGGCGCCCGCGCCCGGGAACCGGCACGCACGCGCACCGGCGCAGCGGTGCACCGGCCGGCATGCAGGCACACCGGCGCCCGGGCGGCGCGGTGTTCAGTTGCCGCGCCCGGCCGCGCGCCGTACCGCCTCGATGAACCGCCGTGCCGTGGGTGGCCCGGACCGGCCCGGCGCCGGGTCCTGCTCGCCCAGTGTGAGCAGATACCGCGTGCCGTTGAGATCGGCCAACGCCCGGTCGTCCGGGGCGTACCACGGCTTGGACGCGCGCACCGCCTGCACCGGCGCGCTGTCGATCTCGCTGCCGTAGCTGGTCAGCAACTCCAGCCTGCCGCCGTTGATCCGGACCTGCCCGGCCCGGGTGAGCGAACGCATCCGCTTGCCGATCCGCACGCCCGTGGCCGTGAACTCCGGCTCCGCCATTCCCTGCCGCCCCCTTGCGCCTGTTCCCGTGGCTCTCCTGCTCCTGACTGCGCCCCCGTTCGGGACGATCGTCCCGTCGCGTGCAGTCTGCCCCGATGCGGCGAGGAGCACCAGTACGCACGAGGCACACGAGTACGGAGCCCGGAGCACTCGCGCCAGTGCGCCCCGGCCGCCTCGCACGCCTGTGCCCCAGCGTGCCTTGGAGTGGCTGAAAGATGTGTTTATGCAGGTGGGAAGCGGTGCTAAAGATGCCTATGCTCGATGTGTCGGCCACGCGAGGCGTCGTCGGCGCACAGCCTAAGGAGCCCGCCGTGAGCATCACCCCCCAGACCCGGACCGGCGCCACCCTCGACGTCGACCGCAGCGACGCCGCCTACCGTGACTGGCTCAAAGAGGCCGTCCGCAAGGTCCAGGCCGATGCCAACCGCTCGGCGGACAGTCACCTGCTGCGCTTTCCGCTGCCCGAACACTGGGGCATCGACCTCTACCTCAAGGACGAGTCGACGCATCCGACCGGCAGCCTCAAGCACCGGCTCGCGCGCTCGCTGTTCCTCTACGGCCTCTGCAATGGCTGGATCCGCCCCGGCCGCCCGGTGATCGAGGCGTCCAGCGGCTCGACGGCCGTCTCGGAGGCGTACTTCGCGAAGCTGATCGGCGTGCCCTTCATCGCGGTCATGCCGCGCACGACCAGCGCCGAGAAGTGCCGTCTGATCGAGTTCCACGGCGGCCAGTGCCACTTCGTGGACGACTCCCGGAAGATGTACGAGGAGTCCGCCCGCCTCGCGGCGGAGACCGGCGGCCACTACATGGACCAGTTCACCTACGCCGAGCGGGCCACCGACTGGCGCGGCAACAACAACATCGCCGAATCCATCTTCCGCCAGATGGAACTGGAGCGGTTCCCGGAGCCCACCTGGATCGTCGCCACGGCCGGCACCGGCGGCACCTCCGCGACGCTCGCCCGCTACGTCCACTACATGCAGCACGACACCCGCATCTGTGTGGCCGACCCGGAGAACTCCTGCTTCTTCGAGGGCTGGACCACCGGCGACCCGGACGTCACCTGCGACTGCGGCTCCCGGATCGAGGGCATCGGCCGGCCGCGCATGGAGCCGAGCTTCGTGCCCGGCGCGATCGACCGGATGATGAAGGTGCCGGACGCGGCCAGCGTCGCCGCCGTACGGGCCCTGGAGCGGGCGATCGGCCGCAAGGCGGGCGGTTCCACGGGCACCGGACTGTGGAGCGCGCTGAAGATCGTCTCCGAGATGGTGGCCGAGGGCCGTCGAGGCAGCGTCGTCACCCTGCTGTGCGACCCGGGCGACCGCTACCTCGACAAGTACTACTCGGACACCTGGCTCGAGGAACAGGGCCTGGACATCACGCCGTACACCGCGGCGATCGAGACCCTGCTGACCACCGGGGTGTGGCCGGAAGACTGACCCGGAGGGGGCGAACAGCTCACTCGAACACGCCAGGCGGGGACTCTAGGCGAGCCGCCCGTCCAGAGCCGTCATCGCCTGTCCGAAGGCCCGGCCCACCGCGGGGCGGGCCAGGCGGCACGCCAGGCGGAACGGGGAGGTGCCGTCGAGGGCGAAGGTCATCCGCACCCGGGTACCGGCGCCCGCCGGATCGAGGCGCCACTCCTCGACCCAGGCCCGGGCGCCCGGGACGTCGGTCACGTCGACCCGGTAGGCGTACACCGCGGGCGCCTCCGCCTCCAGCACCGTCTCCCGGAAGCGGACGCCGCCGCGCAGCCGTACCTCGCGACCGCCCTCGGTGGGCCGGGCGGAGGCCACCGCGGAGAACCACTGCGGCCAGCCGGGCACATCCTCGGCGAGCGCGTGGAAGACCCTGCCCGGGGCGGCGGCCAGCTCCCGGGTGAAGGCGAGCCGCACCGGCGCGGACGCGACGAACTCCGCTCCGACCGGACGCAGACGCTGAGCCATGACGGCGAACTCCTCGTGAAGTCCCGTAAGTCCGCGGCGAACGCGGGGCGTTGACGGTCAGCGTAGTTGACGCTGCGTCAGATGTCCTCGTCCGATTCGGATTCCGGTTCCGGCTCGCCCGCCACGATCAGCCGCGGCAGATACTCGGAGATCTCCGCGCGCGCCGCGGCCGGCAGGCCCGCGTCGGTCACGAGCGTGTCCACCTGCTCCAGCGTGGCGAACGAACTCAGGCCCACCGTGCCCCACTTGGTGTGGTCGGCGACCACCACGACCTGGCGCGCGGAGTGCACCAGGCGGCGGTTGGTCTCGGCCTCCGCGAGGTTCGGCGTGGACAGGCCCGCCTCGACCGATATCCCGTGCACCCCGAGGAACAGCAGGTCGAAGTGGAGCGCGGCGATCGCCTGGTCGGCCACCGGCCCCACCAGCGAGTCCGACGGGGTGCGCACCCCGCCGGTCAGCACCACCGTGGCCGCGCCGGGCCGCTGCCCCGCGGTGCGCTGCGCCGCGTGGAAGACATCGGCGACCCGCACCGAGTTCGTCACCACGGTCAGGTCCGGCACCTCCAGCAGGTGCTGCGCCAGCGCGTAGGTCGTCGTACCGCCGGACAGGGCGATCGCCGTGCCGGGCGTGACCAGCCGGGCGGCGCTGCGGGCGATGTCCTCCTTGGCGCTCAGCTCCAGCCCGGACTTCGCCTCGAACCCGGGCTCGTGGGTGCTCGCCTCGACCACCGGTACCGCTCCGCCGTGCACCTTCTCCAGCACACCCTGGCGGGCGAGCGCGTCCAGGTCCCGGCGGACGGTCATGTCCGAGACGCCGAGCTTGCGGGTCAGCTCGTTGACCCGCACTCCGCCCCGGCGCCGGACCTCGTCCAGGATCAGGGCGCGGCGCTGCTCCGCGAGCAGGTTCTGATTCTCGCTCACGTACGCTCCGGTCCTTTCGCCGCCACTCGTCCGAAACACCCTCCGCGAAGGTGCGCGGGCGTCCATCTTTTCACGGGCGGGTACGGGGTGCGCCACCAGCCGTACACGATGCGCACACGCCACTGCGGTCACTGCTGTCACACCGGCCCCACTGCTGTCACACCGGCCCCGCCGCTGTCACCCGGATCGGGGAGAGGGGGTGAGGAGAGGCGTGCCGCCCCGCGGAACCGGAGATCCTGACCCGGGGCGCCCCCCAGGTGGACCACGCCCCGCTGCGCGACCCCCTCGCCTACGGCCGCACCCCCGAGCATCCGCTCCCGGCCCCGATCCTCGGCCACTCCGACTACCAGACCGACCCCGTCTTCACCCACATACGCGCCCGTCCGAGCGCTCACGGCTGCTCCGGCAGGTCCTCCGCGTACAGCAGGGTCAGATCGTCGGTGCTGGGGTCCGCCAGCTGGGCGACCCGGCTCGCATGGCGCTCCACCATCGCCTCGAACGTCTGCCGGGCCGTACGGCCGTTGCCGAACGCGGGGCCCTTCGGGATCGCCGTGAAGTACTTCAGCAGTGCCTCGGAGGCGCCCGGCGTCAGCCGGTACTCGTGCTCGTCGGCCTGCTGCTCCACGATCCGCAGCAGTTCCTCGGGGCCGTAGTCACCGAAGGTGATGGTGCGGGAGAAGCGCGAGGCGACGCCGGGGTTGACGGTCAGGAAGCGCTCCATCTCCGCCGTGTATCCGGCGACGATCACCACGACCGCGTCCCGGTGGTCCTCCATGAGCTTCACCAGCGTGTCGATGGCCTCCTTGCCGAAGTCCCGTCCCGCGTCCTGCGGCGACAGCGCGTAGGCCTCGTCGATGAACAGCACCCCGCCGCGCGCCTTCTCGAACGCCTCCTGGGTGCGGATCGCCGTGGAACCGATGTGCTCGCCGACCAGGTCGACCCGGGACACCTCCACCAGGTGGCCCTTCTCCAGCACGCCGAGGGAGGCGAGGATCTCGCCGTAGAGCCGGGCCACCGTGGTCTTGCCGGTGCCGGGGGAGCCGGTGAAGACCAGGTGCCGCTTGACCGAGGCCGCCTTCAGGCCCGCCTGCCGACGGCGCCGGCCCACCTCGATCATGTCGGTCAGCGCCCGCACCTCGCGCTTGACGCTCTCCAGTCCGACCAGCGCGTCCAGTTCCCCGAGCACGTCCTTCGACGTCCGCACCGGCTTCTCCGGCTCCGTGGGGGCGGCCGACGGCTCCGGTACGGCGGTGTGCTGCACCGGCACCGAGCCGAGCAGCCCGGGGGAGTGCGGCGTCGTCTGCGCGGCCGTCTCGCGGAGCACCGGCTGCCGCAGACTGCCGCTCTCGTCGCTGGTGCAGTCCTCCGCCACCGGGCCGGTTCCGGACCCGCTGTCCAGTCCCGCGTCGGCGAACTCGTACCCACCGCGCGCGCAGCGCTCCGTACGACACCGGCGCAGCGTCGTACGACAGCCGTCGATCACATGGAAGCCGTAGCCCCCGCTGCCGGTCACCCGGCAGTTCAGAAAGCTGCCGCGGCCGCCCGCGGAGACGTAGAAACCGGCCTCGGCGGGGGATTCGACCGTGCAGCGCTCGATGGTCGGGTCGGCGCCCTTGGTGACGATCACTCCGGTCTGGGTGCCGTCCAGCGTGCAGTTGCTGAGCGTGCCGCCGCTGCCGTGGTCCCGGAACCAGGCGCCGGTGGCCGCCTCCCGGATCCGGCAGTCGTCGAGCTGCGCGGTCGCCCCGTCGCTCACCGAGACCGCGGTGTTGCGCACCTGGGACAGGTCGCTGTCCACGACGTCCGCGCGCGAACCGCGGTCTAGCACGAACAGCGCGTCCGGCACGTCGTGCACCCGGCAGGAGTCGAGCACGGCCGTGGCGCCGTCGCTCACCCACACCGCCGGGTAGTCGCCGGTGCTGTCGAAGATCTCGCACTGGTTGGCGTCCACCCGGGTCCCCGGGTCCCACACCGACAGGCCGTTGCGCCCGAACTGACGGACCGTCGTGCGGGTGAGCGTGAGCACCGAACGGGAGCGCAGGTCGACCGCGTTCTCCGGGATGTCGTGGATCCGGCAGTCGGCGAGCGTGAGCACCGCGTCCGTGTCCAGCGTGACCCCGTCGGCGGTGGTGCGGTGCACATCGCAGTCGGTCAGCTGGGCGGTGGCCTGCTGGGTGACCTGCACGCCGGAGCCGCGGACCTCGTAGACCTCACAGCCGACGGCCTCCAGCGAGGAGTTCTCGCCGGTCACGGTCAGTCCGGTGCCCGAGGCGTGGTGCACCCGGCAGCGCTCCAGCCGCGGATGGCCGCCGCCGCGGACCGCCACCCCCGCCTGCCCGGCCGCGACCACCTCGCACTCCTCGAACACGCCGCTGCCGCCGTCGAGTACGGCGATGCCGATGCCCGCCGGGTTGTCGACGGTGGCGCGGCGCACGGTCGGACGGGCGCCGCCGCGCACCTCGATACCGGCGGCGGACCGGGTGACGATCCGCAGGCCCAGCAGCTCGGGCGTGCCCTCCTCGACCAGCAGCGCGGGCGCCGCCGCGTCCTGGCCTTCGACATGCAGGTCCTGCACCACGGCCGAGGCACGCACGGTCAGCGGCACCCCCGCCTCCGGTGCGATCCGCACCGAGCCCGGCGAACCCTCCGGGCCGCGGAGCGTCACCGCCCGCTGCACGACCAGGTTCTCCCGGTAGGTCCCGGGGGCGATGGTGAGGACGTCGCCGTCGGCGGCGGCCTCCAGGGCGGCGGCGAGCGAAGCGTACTCACCCGTGCGGCGCCGCCACCGCGATGTACCGGTGTGCGTCACCTGGACCGTGCCCTGTGCCATGGCGTTGCTGTGCCCCCACCTCGTCGTACTGATGGCTCGCTCCCCGCGGGGGCGCTGCCTCGGCCGCCGGGAGCGGGCAGGCGCTCAGCCGCGTGGGCCGGTGTGCATGCGGACTCCCGAAGACCTGCGTCCCCGCCGGTCGTTCACCCGCGGGTTGTCGCCGAAAGCGCTTCGGCCGGTCCACCGTAGCGTGTGCGTGCACGGTGGGTTGACCAGAGCCGTCAGGCCGTCAGCTGCCGGTGCCCGCCTTGCCCCAGTCCGGGCCCGCCCGCTCCCAGGCCTGGTCCCATCGGGCGTACCGGTGACGGACCATCCGCCAGACGGCCAGGCGCCGGGCGCTCTCCACCAGGGTCGTGGTGACCAGGGCCGCGCCGAGCCCGGCGAGGACCGCGTGTGCCGTGGCCGTGGCGGAGTCCAGCGGGCGGGCCGTTATTCGGCCGTGCGGGTCCGTCCACAGCCGGAAGTGCTCGCCGGAGTGCGGGGATTTCAGGCCCGTGAGGGTCGGGCCGTGCTGGTGCGTGCCGTCCGGTGCGGTCCAGTCCGCGAGGACGCGGCGGGGCGCGTCGCGCGCGGCGGAGGTGTCGGGGTCGGCCTCCGGCGGGGCGCCCCGCAGGGCGTGTACGACGGTGGCGGTGACGAGATGACGGGTGTGCTGCTGCACCCGCACGGCGCGCTGCAACGAGTTCTCGGCGGCGGTACCGACCAGCCAGCCGGCCACGGGTGCGGCCACGGCGATCAGCAGGAGTGCCACGAGGGCCACCCATGCCTCGGCCAGATCGGTCGTGCGGCGCAGCGGATTGCGCCGCCAGCGCCACAGGCCACAGACTGCCCGCAACTCCTCACCCCCTCACGCTCCGTCAAGCCCCCCCGGAGCGGACGCTCACCCGCGCCCGGGTCCGGGAGACGGAGCCCCCATCAGCCGCGACCCCGTCGGCACCAGGTGCCGCACGGATGTCCCACGCCCTCTCAACGAACGGCACCCGCCCGCGGTTCCCGGTCCGGTGCACCGGAAAGCGGGGCCTGCCGGCCGTCGCCCCGGCCTACTCCTCGACCCGCACCGGGTCCCCGACCCGGATCGTCCCGGTGGACAGCGGCACGAGGTTCACGCCGAAGAGCAGCTTGCCGCCCACCCTGCGGTGGCGGGCCAGGGTCCGCAGTGGCTCACGGCCGCGAGCGGCGGTGTCCTGGTCGGTGGTGGTCACCACACATCGGCCGCACGGCTTCGCGGCACGGAAGAGCACGTCCCCGACGGAGATGCGCGACCAGCGGTCCTCGGCCCAGGCGTCGGTGCCGGCCACGACGAGGTTGGGCCGGAAGCGGTTCATGGGCAGGGGGCCCTCATGGGCGTGGTCGCCCTCGGCCAGCAGGGAGTTCAGGGCGTCGAGGGACGCGGTCGTGGTGACCAGCAGGGGATAGCCGTCGGCGAAGCTCACCGTCTCGCCCGGCAGCGCGTGGCCGGGGTCGACCGGGCGGCGGGTGGCCGGGTCGTCCATGTGGACCAGCCGGACACCGGACCCCAGATAGGCGCTGCACCAGGCATGCGCCTCCGCCGCGGCCGGGACCGCCTCGACCTTCGTGCCGAAGATGTCCACCGGCACGGTCGCCGTCGGCTCCGGCACCCGGACCGTCAGCGATATCCGCCCGGGCGCGGACAGACGGACGCCGCCGCCGGCCAAGGGCTCGGCGGCGGCCAGCGCGAGACGCGGCTGCTCGCGCTGTGTGACGACCTTTCCCCCGTCGTCGACCAGTGTCCAGCGTCGGTCCCCGGCCAGGCCCCAGGGCTCCACCACGGCCTCACGGCACCGAAGGCCCCGGAACGCCTTGACCGGATGGACGTGGAGCGAGTGCACTTCGGCGTTTCCCATGACGCCATCGTGCCAGTCGGCACCGACAGCGGGGACCCGTCGGTCAGTAGCCGCGGTACTGCTGGTTGTTGTACGGATCCTGGTACTGGGCCTGCGTGGGCCGCGGGGCGGCCGGGCGCATGGCTTCGTAGCCGGTGCCCGGCGCCATCGGGTTCTGCTGCGGGGCCTGCGGGCCGGGATAGCCGCGCGGGGCGGCCGCCTGCTGCGGGATGTACGCCGTGGGCGCCTGCTGGAGCGGGGCGGGCTGCGGCGTCTGCGGGTAACCGTAGGCAGGGGCCTGCGGGGAGGGCGCTGCCGGGAGGGCGGGCAGCGCCGAGGGCAGGGCGGGGAGGTTGCCGCCCGTGTCGTAGGCGGCGGGGACCCGGATCGGGGCGATCTGCGGGGTGCCCCGCTCGGCCACGAGCGAGTCGTAGATCGGGGTGTCCCGGAAGGAGGCGGAGTAGTAGCCGCCACCATAAGTGGAGCGGGGGGAGGTCATGGCACATAAGTTAAGCCCACGATGTGCTGGTTGGGGAGACCGATAAGAGGGTTGTTTTCCGTGTCGGCAGTGGTCCGGTATCCCCAATCCGAGCGAACTTGGCAAAAAGGGACGCGAATCCATGTTTGGATCGTGTAAAGCCCGAGTTCCTGCGGGGTTACCGCCGGTTGACCGGCGATCTTCCGGCGCTGCTCAGTGGGTGTGCGCCCGGACGGGATTAGGTTGTGCGGGCAGGGGTGATTCCGAGGACCGGAGACACCGGAAAACCGACACGGGTTGGGGGCGGACATGTCAATGCCGAAGGGGTCGAACACGCAGGTGCCGACCGCGGCCCTGCGCGTCGAACTGGGCTGGCGGTCCGGGCCCGGCGTGCCCGACGCGGACGCCTCGGCGCTGCTGCTCGCCGAGGGAAAGGTCCGCTCCGACGGCGACTTCGTCTTCTACAACCAGCCCGCGCACTCCTCCGGCGCGGTGCGCCACGAGGGCAAGCGGACGGCCGGCGCCCAGGTCACCGACACCCTCTCCGCCGACCTCGCGCGCGTGGAGAGCGCCGTGGAGCGCATCGTCCTCGCCGCCTCCGCGGACGGCGGAACGTTCGGGCAGGTCCCCGGTCTCTACATCGAGGTGACCGACGCCGCGACCGGCGCCGTGGTGGCCCGCTTCGACAGCCCCGGCGCCACCAGCGAAACGGCGTTCGTCCTCGGCGAGTTCTACCGCCGGCAGGGCGGCTGGAAGTTCCGCGCCGTCGGCCAGGGCTACAGCAGCGGACTCGAGGGCCTCGCGACGGACTTCGGTATCACCGTGGACCAGCCGCAGCACGCCGCACCGCCCGCGGCGAGCGCCCCGGTGAACGCGCCGCCGCCTCCCGCGGCCCCGCCGGTGCAGCCGACTGCGGCCCCGCCGGTGCAGCCGACCGTGACCCTGCCACCGCCGCCGGCCGGGCCCCCGCCGCAGCCGGCCGCGACCACCCCGCCACCGCCGCCCGCCGCCCCGCCGACGCCCGCGGCCCGGCCGGTACGGCTGTCCAAGGTGACCCTCACGAAGGCCGCCCCCTCGGTCTCGCTGGCCAAGCAGGGCGGCACCTCCGGCACGCTGCGCGTAAACCTCAACTGGCAGGTCCGCAAGCAGTTCCCCGGCTGGGGCGGCCGCCGGGGCGGCGGCCAGAGCGACCTCGACCTCGACCTGTGCGCCCTGTACGAACTCGCCGACGGCCGCAAGGGCGTCGTCCAGGCCCTCGGCAACTCCTTCGGCTCCCTGCACCGGCCCCCGTACATCCACCTCGACGGCGACGACCGCACCGGCGCCGTCGCGAGCGGGGAGAACCTCACCGTCAACCTCGACCACATCCAGGAGTTCCGGCGCATCCTCGTCTTCGTCACCGTCTACGAGGGCGCCGCCTCCTTCGCCGGCCTGCACGCCACCGTGACCCTCCAGCCCCAGTACGGCGCGCCGATCGACTTCTCGCTGGACGAGTGCACGGTCCCCTCCACGGTGTGCGCGCTCGCCCTGATCACCCACCAGGGCGGCGACCTCATCGTCCAGCGCGAGGCCCGCTATCTGGTCCCGGAGCGCGGGGTGAGCCCGCAGCGGACCGTGGACCGCGCCTACGGGTGGGACATGAACTGGACGCCCGGCCGCAAGTGACCCCGCTCAGCCCTCCTCCGGCACCGCGTCCGGACGCGCATACGTACGCCCCTTCCAGGCGGCGCCGCGCCCCCGGTAGTGCTGCACGGCGGAGTCGACCGTCATCAGCAGATACAGGAACGCGGTGAACGGAAGCAGCGGAGCGAGCCACAGCGGCTGCCGGTAGTACCGCAGCATCGGCACATACGTACCGGTCATCACCGCCCACGTCACCGCACCCAGGACCGCGGTCGCCGCACCGCCGGCGGCCGCGCCCGCGACCACCGCGGCGGGCGGCACCAGATAGACCAGCGCCAGCCCGGCGACCGTACCGAGCAGCAGCAGCGGGTTGTGCCGCAGCTGCGCGTACGCGCTGCGCGAGACCATCCGCCACAGGTCGTGCAGCCGCGGATACGGGCGCACGCTGTCCACCCCCTCGGCCAGCCCCAGCCAGACACGGCCGCCGGCACCCTTCACCGCGCGGGCGAGTGCCACGTCGTCGATCACGGCGTGACGGATGGCGTCCGGGATCCGTGCCCGCTCCGCCGTACCGGCGCGCAGCAGGACGCAGCCGCCCGCGGCCGCGGCCGTACGCGTGCCCTCACGGCTGATCCACCGGAAGGGATACAGCTGCGCGAAGAAGTAGACGAACGCCGGGACGACCAGCCGCTCCCACAGGCTCTCCACCCGCAGCCGGGCCATCTGCGACACCACGTCGAAACCGCCGGTGCGGGCAGCCGCCACCAAGGCGCGCAGGCTGTCCGGCGCATGCGCGATGTCCGCGTCCGTCAGCAGCAGGAACTCCGGATCGCGCGCGCGTGCCAGGCCGATACCGTGGCGCACCGCCCACAGCTTGCCCGTCCAGCCCGCGGGCGGCTCCCCGGGCGAACCGACCGTCAGCGGCAGCCCGCCGTGCCGCCGGGACAGCTCCCGGGCCAGTTCCCCGGTGCCGTCCGTGCTGCCGTCGTCCACCAGGAAGACCTCGGCCCGCCCCGGATAGTCCTGCGCCAGCAGCGACGGCAGACTCGCGGGCAGTACGGCGGCCTCGTCCCGGGCCGGTACGACGACACAGACCGACGGCCACCCGTCCGGTTCCCGGCGCGGCGGCAGCCGGACGTCCGTGCGCCAGAAGAAGCCCTGGCCGAGCAGCAGCCAGCACCAGGCGGCCAGGGACACGACGGTGATCCACATCAGGGCACTCACGGCCGCAGTCTGCCCCACCGCAACGGCCGGCAAGACTCCATCGTCTATCGTGGCCGGGTGAAGATCGCGCTCATGGACTCCGGAATCGGCCTGTTGGCGGCCACCGCCGCGGTACGGCGACTGCGGCCCGACGCCGATCTCGTGCTCTCGCTGGACCCCGACGGCATGCCCTGGGGGCCGCGCACCCCCGAGGACGTCACCCAGCGCGCGCTGGCCGTCGCCGAGGCCGCCTCGGCCCACCGGCCCGACGCCCTGATCATCGGCTGCAACACCGCCACGGTGCACGCCCTGCCCACCCTGCGCGCCCGGCTGGAGCCCGGGATCCCGGTGATCGGCACGGTCCCGGCGATCAAGCCGGCCGCGGCCGGCGGCGGCCCCTTCGCGATCTGGGCCACCCCCGCCACCACCGGCAGCGCCTACCAGCGCGGGCTCATCGAGGACTTCGCCGACGGCGTCCGGGTGCACGAGGTGCCGTGCTGGGGACTCGCCGAGGCCGTCGAGCACGCGGACGAGGCGGCCATCGACGCGGCTGTCGCCGCCGCGGCCGAGCTGACCCCGGACGATGTGACGACCGTCGTCCTGGGCTGCACCCACTACGAGCTGGTGGCGGAACGTATCCGCGCCGCCGTGCAGCGCCCCGGCGCCGCCCCGCTCGTGCTGCACGGCTCCGCCGGAGCGGTGGCCGCGCAGGCCCTGCGCCGGATCGGCGAACAGCCCGCCCCCGAGGCCCCCGCCGAAGGCACCCTGACCGTGCTGCTCAGCGGCCGCGAGGGCGAGCTGCCCGCGCCCGCGCTGCACTACGCCGAGGGCCGGCTGCTGCCCGTCCCCGGCCCGGTCGCCGACCGCAGCTGACCCGACCGGACGCACCCATGTGCGGCGTATACACATGAGGGTCGCCCTTTGTATATGCGTCCTCTGTGTGCGCGCTCACAGGTCCCTGTCACCCACTGGGCCGGACGGGTGCGGTCACCCTCCGCGAGCGGGTACCCGCGGATCGAAACCTGAGTAACCTCATAAACATGAGGGACCATCCCCGAGCCGACGACACCGCGCGCACCGACGTCTGGACCGGCCGCGCCACCAACCGGGTCCAGTGGCTGCTGGCGCTGGTCGGCGCGGCCTGCCTGGCACTCGGCATCGAGCTGGCCGTGGACTCGGCCTGGACCTCCGGCGTCGCAGCCCTGGCGATGTCCGTCGTGGGCTGTATCGCGGCCGGCCTGCTGGTCCTCTTCGGCACCCTCGCCTTCGTGCACGTCGACCTCCGGTGCGACCGGGAGTGCGTCGAGGTGCGCTGCGGCCACATCGGGCTGCCCCGCCGCCGTATTCCGCTCTCCCATGTGGCGGGCGCCGACTTCACCGCCCATGTGACCCCGCGCCACTGGGGCGGCTGGGGCTACCGCTGGCGCCCCGAGAAGGGCACCGCCGTCGTCGTGCGCCGCGGAGAGGGCGTCGTGCTCCGGCTGTGGGACGGCCACACCTTCACGATCACTGTCGACAACGCGGAGTCGGCGGTGCGGGTCATCCGGGACCGGCTGCGGGCGATCACCCCCGGCACGGCCGGCTGAGTCCGCCGCCCATTCCTCCACGGGTCAGGGTCGCGGCCCCGCGTCGTCGCCCGCCCACGGCCGTGCCGTCGCCCAGCCGGCCAGCAGACCCGCGCCCGCCGTGACCGTCGGAAAACTGAGCGCGTTGCCCCCCGCGGCGAGCCCGGCCAGCGCCGTCAGGGCCGCCCCCGCGGTGAGGGCGACCGGCGTCGTACGAGGGCTGCGCCACAGCGCGTGCAGGACCCAGCAGAACACGGCGCCGAGCAGCACGACCCCCACCACGCCCTGCTCAGCGGCCTGCTGGAGCAGCGCCGAGTGGGCCCTGCCGTCGGACGCGGACGCCGGTGCCGTCGTACGGCTCAGCTCCCCGAACCGGCCGGGCCCGACGCCGAGACCGCCCGCCCCCTCCCCGAGCCCCAGCGCCTCCCGCCACACCCGCACCCGGTGCGGACCCGACCACCGCGTGAGCACCTCGGCAAGGCCGCCCGGCAGCACATCCGCGGCCAGCGCCCAGACCGTCGCCGCCACCCCGGCCGCCGCCACCGCCAGACCCGCGAGCCCCCCACCCCGGCGCGGCACCGCGCCCGCGGCCAGGGAACACAGCAGGACGGCCGCACCGGTCGCGCAACCGGCCACCGACCCCAGTGCCGCCCCGGCTCCGACGATCCCGGCGGCCAGCGCCCACAGACCCAGGCGCAGCGCCGGTACGGGCGTCGCCCAGGCGGCACAGCACGCCGCTCCGGTGGCCAGGGCCAGCAGGGCGGCGGTGGCCCCGGCATGCCCGAGGGGTACGGCGTACCCGGGGCCGGGGGAGAGGCCGGGCAGGGCCACGGCCAGGGCCAGCCCGGCCAGCGCACCGGCGCCGGGCGCGGCCACCGGCAGCAGGGTGCCGGAGACCCGGCCCGCTGCATAGCCGGCGGTCGCGGCCAGCACCGCGAGCAGCAGCCCCTCGGGCCGCCCGTCATGCGCTGCCGCGGTGATCAGCGACCATGCCGCGCAGGCCCCCAGCAGGATCATCCCGACCCCGTCGGAAACGTTTCTCTCGCCGCTCTCGGTGTCCGTGTCGTCCGCACCGGTCGCGGACCTCGTCCCCGTCGCCCCCACCCGCCGCCCCTCGCACCTGGTCCCCCGACCTATGGCAAGCCCGGACACACGCACCGAGAACGGCCGCATCGCCCAGGCTGCGCTCACCGTAACGGCTCATGGCGGGTTTGGGGACGATGTGCGCGCAGAGGTCCGCATTCCGGTAGTCGTCCGAACCACTCTCCCGGTCCGGGAAAGCGGGCGCCCGCGGCAGCGGGGGACAGCCGGCCCGGGGGCGGCCACACCAGCCCCTCGCGATCAGCAGGCCCCCCGGCCCGCGCTGTCAACAGCAAGGTCGACGGCCGTACACTCACCCGGGTGACCGTCACCGCACCTTCCCTGGACCAGCCGGACCAGCTCCGGCCGTCCCCCGCGCCCAGCGCGCTCGGCGGCCGCCTGCTGCGCCTGGTCCCGGCCGTCGCCTCCGCCCTGTGCGGAGTGCTGCTCTACGTCAGCTTCCCGCCACGCACCCTGTGGTGGCTCGCCCTGCCCGCCTTCGCCGGCTTCGGCTGGGTGCTGCGCGGCCGGAGCTGGAAGGCGGCCCTGGGCCTCGGCTACCTCTTCGGGCTCGGCTTCCTGCTCCCGTTGCTGGTGTGGACCGGTGTGGAGGTGGGGCCCGGACCGTGGCTCGCCCTGGCCGCGATCGAGGCGGTGTTCGTCGCCCTGGTCGGCGTGGGCGTCAGCGCCGTCTCCCGGCTGCCTGCCTGGCCCGTGTGGGCAGCCGCCCTGTGGATCACGGGGGAGGCCGTACGCGCGCGCGTGCCCTTCCGGGGCTTCCCGTGGGGCAAGATCGCCTTCGGCCAGGCGGACGGTGTCTTCCTGCCGCTCGCCGCGGTCGGCGGCACCCCTGTGCTCGGCTTCGCGGTCGTGCTGTGCGGGTTCGGTCTGTGCGAGGCCGTCCGGCTGATCGCCGAGCGGCGCCGCGGCCATGCCGTCCGGCGCGGGACCGCGGCCGCCGCACTGCTGAGCGTGGCCGTACCGGTCGCCGGAGCGGCCGCCGCGATGCCCCTGGTCAGCGACAAGGCCGAGGCCGGCACCCGCACCGTCGCGCTCATCCAGGGCAATGTGCCGCGCTCGGGCCTGGAGTTCAGCGCCCAGCGCCGGGCCGTCCTCGACTACCACGCGCGCGAGACGTCCAAGCTCGCCGCCGACATCCGGGCGGGCAAGGTCGCCAAGCCCGACTACGTGCTGTGGCCGGAGAACTCCTCCGACATCGACCCCTTCGCCAACCCGGACGCGGCCACCGTCATCGCGGGCGCCGCCAAGGCGGTCGGCGTGCCCGTCTCGGTCGGCGGCGTCGTGGAACGGGACGGCAAGCTGCTCAACGAGCAGATCCTCTGGGACCCGGTCAAGGGGCCGACCCAGACCTACGACAAGCGGCAGATCCAGCCGTTCGGCGAGTACCTCCCGCTGCGCGGGCTCGTCGGCGCCATCAACAAGAACTGGACCGGCATGGTCCGCCAGGACTTCAGCCGGGGCAGCAAGCCCGGCGTCTTCGACCTCGACGGCGCCAAGGTGGGCCTGGCCACCTGCTACGAGGCCGCCTTCGACTGGGCGGTGCGGGACACGGTCACCCATGGCGCGGAGATGATCTCCGTGCCGAGCAACAACGCCACCTTCGACCGCAGCGAGATGACCTACCAGCAGCTCGCCATGTCCCGCATCCGCGCGGTCGAACACAGCCGCACGGTGACCGTGCCGGTGACCAGCGGGGTCAGCGCGATCATCATGCCGGACGGCAAGATCACCCAGCGGACCGGCATGTTCGTGCCCGCCTACCTCGTGCAGAAGGTGCCGCTGCGCACCTCCCGTACGCCCGCCACCGAGCTGGGCATCCTGCCGGAGATGGCCCTCGTGCTGGTCGCCGCGGGCGGCATCGGCTGGGCGATCGGGTCGGGCCTGCGCACCCGGCGTCGCACCGCCGGCGCGTGAGCGTACGGCGTCCCGGGCTTCCCCCGGACGGACGGAACGGCGGACCGGCCCGTTAGGGTCGGCCGCATGGCTACCCCTGACTTCATCCGCACGCTCCGGTCCTCCGCCGGACAGCAGTTGCTCTGGCTCCCCGGAGTCACCGCGATCGTCTTCGACGACGACGGCAGAGTGCTGCTGGGCCGGCGGGCCGACACCCGCACCTGGTCGGTGATCGGCGGCATCCCGGACCCGGGCGAGCAGCCCGCTGCCTGCGCCGTGCGGGAGGTCTTCGAGGAGACGGCGGTGCACTGCGTTCCGGAGCGGGTGGTCCTCGTCCAGGCCCTGGAGCCGATCACCTACGACAACGGCGACATCTGCCAGTTCATGGACATCACCTTCCGCTGCCGCGCCGTGGGCGGCGAGGCCCGGGTCAACGACGACGAGTCCCTGGACGTGGGCTGGTTCCCGGTGGACGCGCTGCCCGACCTGCACGAATTCGGCCTCTTCCGGATCAAACAGGCCATGTCCGAGGCACCCACATGGTTTGACCCTATGACTCTTGGCTGAAGTATGGGCGGCGACCATATGTGGTGAGGGATGGGGTCCGCTTAGGGTCGGCACATGACCTCGCCCACCCCGTTGAACGGCCCCCCTGTCCAGCCGCTCGCCCTCGACCTCGGCGGCCGTACCGCTCTCGTCACCGGTGCCGCCAGCGGCATCGGACGCGCCTGCGCGCTGCGGCTCGCGGCCGCCGGGGCCGAGGTGCGGGCCGTCGACCGGGACGGCGCGGGCCTCGCCGCCCTGGCCGACGAGGCCAAACGCGCGGACCTCGCGGGGACCGTCGTACCGCACGTCGTGGACCTCACCGACCTCGACGCCGCCGAACAGGCCGCCGCCGGCACCGACGTCCTGGTCAACAACGCGGGGCTGCAACTGGTGCGTCCCCTCGAGGAGTTCCCGCCCGACGTCTTCCACACGGTGCTGACCGTGATGCTGGAGGCGCCGTTCCGCCTCATCCGCGGCGCGCTCCC
Organism: Streptomyces sp. NPDC031418; assembly: GCF_055581605.1. Classification (NCBI taxonomy): domain Bacteria; kingdom Bacillati; phylum Actinomycetota; class Actinomycetes; order Kitasatosporales; family Streptomycetaceae; genus Streptomyces; species Streptomyces sp. NPDC031418. The sequence goes on along the minus strand of NZ_JBVIJC010000022.1, from coordinate 96,057 downwards.
GCACATGTACGCACAGGGCTGGGGCCGGATCGTGAACGTGTCCTCCGTCCATGGTCTGCGCGCCTCCGCCTATAAGTCCGCCTATGTGGCCGCGAAACATGGTCTCGAGGGGCTCTCCAAGACGGCCGCCCTGGAAGGCGCCGCCCATGGGGTGACGTCCAACTGTGTGAACCCGGCCTATGTGCGCACCCCACTGGTCGAGAAGCAGATCGCCGACCAGGCACAGGCCCACGGCATTCCCGAGAGCCGGGTGCTGTCCGAAGTCCTGCTGAAGGACAGCGCGGTACGGCGGCTCATCGAACCGGAGGAGGTCGCCGAGGCCGTGGCCTACCTGTGCAGCCCGCAGGCCTCCTTCGTCACCGGCACCTCGCTGGTGCTCGACGGCGGGTGGACGGCCCACTGACGGGCCGGACGCCGCCGGCCCCGAGAGTTTTCCACAGGCCTGACGGGCCGGGTGGCCGATGCGGAATCCTGTGACCATGTCTCGCGATCACGTTCACTCGGCAGCACGCGACAGCACGGAGGCCCCGTTCCTCGAGCTGCTGGCCCGCGACGCCTCCGCGGAGGCCTACGAGCAGCCGGCGCTCCTGGCCCGCGCCGAGGGCGGGCCGGCCGAGCGGATCGCCGCGCTGGAGCACGCCAAGCGGCTCGCCCTGCGCGTCCGGGCGGAACTGGAGGGGCGCCGGCGCCGCGAGGCGGAGCTGTCCGCGCTCTTCGAGACCGCCCACGACCTGGCCGGGCTGCGCGATGTGGACGCCGTGCTCCAGGCCATCGTGCAGCGCGCCCGCTCACTGCTCGGCACGGACATCGCCTATCTGAGCCTCAACGACCCGGTGCGCGGTGACACCTACATGCGGGTCACCGAGGGCTCCGTCTCCGCGCGCTTCCAGCAGCTGCGGCTCGGCATGGGGGAGGGCCTCGGCGGACTCGTCGCCCAGACCGCGCGGCCGTACGTCACCGACGACTACTTCCACGACGACCGGTTCCAGCACACCCACACCATCGACGCCGGCGTTCACGACGAGGGCCTGGTCGCCATCCTCGGTGTGCCGCTGATGCTCGGCCCGCACGTCATCGGCGTCCTCTTCGCCGCCGACCGCAGAGCACGGGTCTTCGAACGCGAGCAGATCGCACTGCTCGGCTCCTTCGCCGCGCTCGCCGCGGCCGCCATCGACACCGCGAACCTGCTCACCGAGACCCGCTCGGCGCTGGCCCGGCTCGAGCGCGCCAACGAGATCATCCGGGACCGCAGCGGCGTCATCGAACGCGCCTCCGAGGTCCACGACCGGCTCGCCGAACTCGTGCTGCGCGGCGGCGGCGTCCATGACGTGGCCGCCGCCGTCTCCCAAGTCCTCGACGGAACGGTCGAGTTCACGGAGGAAGACGCGGCGCCGGCCGAACCGCTGGAGGCCTCCCGCGCCGACGGGCACGCCGTGCGGCACGGCAGCGACTGGATCGCGGCGGTGGCCGCGGGCGGTGAACTCCTCGGCGCCCTGGTACTGCGCGGCCATCCCGGCCTCGACCCGGTCGACCAGCGCACCCTGGAGCGCGCGGCGATGGTCACCTCGCTGCTGCTGCTCGCCCGCCGCTCCGCCGCCGAGGCCGAACAGCGGGTCCGTGGCGAGCTGCTGGACGACCTGCTGGACGCGCGCGACCGGGACCCGCGCCTGCTGCGCGAACGCGCGGCCCGGCTGCACGCTGACCTCGACGCCACCCATGTGGTCCTCGCCGCGCGCATCGACGGCCCGGCGGCCGACGCCGACGAGGAGGCGGCGGCCCGCCGTCGCCTGTGGTCCGCCGCGTCCCACCTCGCCGCGACCCGGCACGGCCTGGCCGCCGCCCGCGACGGCGGCACCGTCCTGCTGCTGCCGCTCGGCTCCGCCGACACCGCCACGGAGGTGGCCCGCCGCACCGCCCGCCGGCTGGGCACCGCCGTGCGCCAGCCCGTCACGGTCGGCGCCTCCGCCCCCGTCACGGACCTCGCCGCACACCCCGGCTCCGTGGTCGCTGCCTATGCCGAGGGCCGCCGCTGCCTGGACGCGCTGCTGCTGCTCGGCCGGGCCGGAGACGGCGCGGCAGCCGAGGACTTCGGCTTCCTCGGCCTGCTCCTCGCCGGCGAACGGGACGTCACCGGCTTCGTGGAGCGCACCATCGGACCGGTGGTGTCGTACGACGAGCAGCGCGGGACGGAACTGCTGCGCACCCTGGACGCGTACTTCGCCAGCGGGATGAGCCCGGCCCGCACCAAGGAGACGCTGCACGTCCATGTGAACACGGTCGCCCAGCGGCTGGAGCGGGTGGGCCGGCTGCTCGGCGCGGACTGGCAGACGCCCGCCCGGGCCCTGGAGATCCAACTCGCCCTGCGCCTGCACCGGTTGGCCGCGCCGGAACGGCACTGACCGGCCCCCGGGCGGGGACCGGTCAGTGCGGGGGGACGAGCGCGCGGGGCTCAGGCCGTGCGAGCCTCGGCGGCCGAGCCGGTCCCGGCGGCCTCTTCGTGCCCGGCCTCGTCCTGGGCCAGATCCCGGTGCCGGGTCTCCCGGGCCACGCCCACCGCGACGAGCGTCAGCAGCGCGGCGCCGATCACATACAGCGCGATCGGCGTCGAGCTGCCGTAGTCGGAGAGCAGCGCGGTGGCGATGAGCGGGGCGGGCGCACCGGCCGCCACGGAGGCGAACTGCGCGCCGATGGAAGCCCCCGAGTACCGCATCCGGGTGGCGAACATCTCCGCGAAGAAGGCGGCCTGCGGCGCGTACATGGCGCCGTGCAGTACCAGGCCGACCGTCACGGCCAGCACCAGGTACCCGAACGAACCGGTGTCCACCAGCGAGAAGAAGGGGAAGATCCACAGGCCGACACCGGCCGCGCCGAGCAGGTACACCGGCCGCCGCCCGACCCGGTCGGACAGCGCACCCCAGGCCGGAATGACGGCGAAGTGCACGGCGGAGCCGATGAGTACGGCGTTGAGCGCGGTCTGCTTGGAGACCCCGGCCGAGGTCGTGGCGTAGACGAGGACGAAGGCGGTGATGACGTAGTAGCCGATGTTCTCGGCCATCCGGGCGCCCACCGCCACCAGCACATCGCGCCAGTGGTGCCGCAGCACCGAGACGAGCGGCAGCTGCTCCGGCGCGCCGGCCCGCCGGGACTCGGCCCGCGCCAACGCCTCCTTGAACACCGGCGATTCGTCCACCGACAGCCGGATCCACAGCCCGACGATCACGAGCACTCCGGAGAGCAGGAAGGGGATCCGCCAGCCCCAACTGCCGAAGGCGTCGTCGGACAGCAGGGCGGTGAGCAGCGAGAGCACCCCGGTGGCCAGCAACTGCCCGGCCGGGGCGCCGGTCTGCGGCCACGACGCCCAGAAGCCCCGACGGCGCGCGTCGCCGTGCTCCGACACCAGCAGGACGGCGCCGCCCCACTCACCGCCGAGCGCGAACCCCTGCACGAGCCGGAGTGCCGTCAGCAGCACGGGTGCGGCGGCGCCGACGGTCGCGTGGGTGGGCAGCAGCCCGATGCCGAACGTCGCCCCGCCCATCAGCACCAGGCTCAGCACCAGCAGCTTCTTCCGCCCCAGCCGGTCACCGTAGTGCCCGAACACCAGGGCCCCCAGCGGGCGGGCCGCGAAGCCCACGGCATAGGTCAGAAACGACAGCAGTGTCCCGACGAGGGGGTCGGAGTCGGGAAAGAACAGCTTGTTGAACACCAGCGCGGCCGCGGAGCCGTAGAGGAAGAAGTCGTACCACTCGATGGTGGTGCCGATGAGACTGGCGGCGACGATGCGGGGGAGGCTGGACGGGGCTGGTGGGGCGCTTGCGGGCGACGACATCGGCACCACTTCCTGGCATGGGACGGGGACGTTTGCGTGTCGCCACACCGTAGGAACGCGCAGGTCAGGCGCACATATGGCGGGGCAACATAGTTCGAGGGTTCGCTATGCGTGCGGCCACCATGCCGACTCGTGGAAAGGCGCGGTCTTCGAAGGTGACCGCGCACCGCTGGTTCATGGTTCGGGCGCGAGCCGGCGTACGGGGCCGTCTGGACGAAGCGGTTCTGCACCAGGCATGTCCCCACCGGTACGTCCGGGGAGGTAACCGCGGGTCGTTCTCCGGACCGATGTCGCGGCCGGCCTCGCCTCCTACGATCACTGTGTGCACAAGCGGGGTCTTCGCTTTGACGTGGGCGCGGCGGCTGGCTTCTTCGTCGTGCTGGTGGCGTTGATCGTGGTCACGCCGACCGGCCCGGACTCGACGGTCGGCTACGCGCTCGCGCTGACCTGCGCCGCCGTGCAGGCGGCTGCGGTCGCGCAGATGCGCCGCCACCCCGAGCTCTCGATGGCCGTCGGCATCCTCGCCGGTGTCGGCATCGAGTTGGTCAGCCCCGACATCGGCTGGCTCGGCCAGGTCGCCGCGGTGCTGGCCGGCTACGCCCGGGTCCGCCCGCCGACCCGGTCGCTGTGGGTGCTGGGCCTGCTGCTGGCGAGCACACCGTGGAAGCTGGTGCACGGCGACTGGACCACCATGCTGCTGGCCATGGCCGGGCCGTCGCTGGCCTGGACGCTGGGCGAGCTGGGGCGCACGAGGGCGCTGCGCCGACAGGATCTGGCGCGCCGCATCCTCACCCAGGAGCGGGAGCGGATCGCCCGGGAGCTGCACGACGTGCTGGCCCACACGGTGTCGGTGATCGTGGTGCAGGCGGGCGCTGCCGGAGACGTCTTCGACACCCGGCCCGACCTGGCCCGCAAGGCGCTCGCGTCGATCGACCGGGCCGCCCGGTCCACGCTGTGCGAGCTGCGGCTGCTGCTACAGACGGTAAGCCCCCAGGAGGACCCGGAAACCGACGCACCCCAGCCCGGGCTGGACCAACTCGATGCGCTGGCCACGTCGTTGCAGGCCACTGGGCTGCGGGTGGAGCTGGAGCGGGAGCGGGACGCGGCGGCCTTGCCCCTGCCGGCCGCGGTGGACTTGTCGGCATACCGGATCGTGCAGGAGTCGCTGACCAACACGCTGCGCCACAGCCAGGCCACCCGAGTCCGGGTGATCGTCCGGCACGGACCGGGCTCGGTGCGACTGGAGATATCCGACGACGGCCCGGCGCGCCCGGTCGGACGGGCCGACGGGTCCGGGCGTCGGGGCATCGTCGGCATGCGGGAACGCGCCCGGCTGCTGGGCGGTACCCTCGACGCCGGCCCGCGTCCCGACGGCGGCTTCCGGGTGCGTGCCGAACTGCCGGTGGAAGCGGCATGATTCCCAAGGAGATGCGGCGGTGACCGTCCGTGTGCTGATCGCCGACGACCAGGACCTGGTCCGGGCCGGCTTCATGATGATCATCGACAGCCGCGAGGACCTCGAGGTGGTGGGCGAGGCGGGCGACGGTATCGAGGCGGTCGCGCTGGCCCAGTCGCTGGTCCCGGACGTGATCTTGATGGACGTCCGGATGCCGCGGATGGACGGTATCGAGGCCACCCGCCGGCTGGCCGCAGCCGGCAATCCGGCCCGGATCATCATCCTGACAACGTTCGACCTGGACGAGCCGGTGTTCTCCGCACTCCGGGCGGGCGCCAGCGGCTTCCTGCTCAAGGACATCCGGCCGGACGAACTGGCCGCCGCGGTCCGGCTGGTGGCCCGCGGAGAGGCACTGCTCGCGCCCACAGTGACGCGGCGGTTGCTGGACCGATTCGCCGGCAAGCTGCCCGGCGGTACCGCTCCGCCCGCGCTGGACGCGTTGAGCGAGCGCGAGATCGAGGTGCTGACGCTGGTCGCGCGGGCGCTGTCCAACGATGAGATCGCACAGGAGCTGACACTGAGCCGGGCCACGGTGAAGACGCACCTGTCGGCCATTCTGACCAAGCTCGGCCTGCGCGACCGGGTGCAGGCGGCCGTCCTGGCGTACGAGACCGGTCTGGTGCGCCCCGGCACGGCTCCTCAGTCTCGGGGATGACCGCGGGTCCGATCCCGGAACCGATCCGCTGAACCCGTATCGGTCACTAGCGTCCCTCGATGAAGGAGGGAGCACGATGATCCGGAGATTGCTGACCCTGCTGGTCGCGGTCCCCTTGATGCTGGGCGGAGCGAGCGCCGCCGCCCACGGGGCTACCGCGCTGAACTGCGCCGGGCTCACCGCCGCCCACGTCCCGCAGGGGACGGTCACCTCGGCCGCCGCTGCCGATGGCTACTGCCAGGTCCAGGGCGTGCTGGAACCGGCCACCACGTTCACCGTCAAGCTGCCGGTCAGCGGCTGGACCGGCGAGTACGTCCAGCAGGGATGCAGCGGCCTGTGCGGCACGGTCCCCGACCTGAGGTTCCCGCTGTTCGGGTTCAGCTGCCCGGCCGCACTGGACAAGACGCTGGTGGTGGCCGGCGACGACACGGGGCACGCCGGGGACCCCGCGGGCGCGCAGCCCGCCACCTGGGGCCGCGACCCGCGGGCCCGCATCGAGTTCGGGCTGACGTCCGAGCACCGGCTGCGGCTGGCGTCAGACGCACTGATGACCGCGTACTACGGGCACGGTCCGGCATACCGGTACTTCGACGGCTGCTCGACCGGCGGCCGCCAGGGTCTCAACCTGGCCCAGCGGTTCCCGGCCGACTTCGACGGCATCCTGGCCGGCGCCCCGGCCAACAACGAGGCGCCGCTGGCCCTGTTGGCGGCATGGGTCGCCACCCGCAACACCGACGCGCACGGCAAGCAGATCCTCGGCCCGGAGAAGATCCCCACCCTGCACGACGCCGTGGTCAAGACGTGCGGCGACGTCATTCAGGACCCTCGGCAGTGCGGCTTCCAGCCGTCGTCGCTGCGCTGCCCGCCGGACGTGGACCGGCCGACGTGCCTGACACCGGGGCAGGTGGCCGCCGTGGTGGCCTTCTACCGCGGACCGCACGGCCTCTACAACGGGGGGATGCCGTACGGGTCCGAACTCGGCTGGATCGACCAGTTCGTGGTCCGGTCCGGATCACCCCTGGATGGCAACGCCGGGAAAATCGCCTTCGACTACCTCAAGTACCTGGGCTACCCGAGCGTGCTGCTCGACAGTTTCAAGCTCACCGACGTGCGGTTCACCACGGCCACGTACGACCGGCTCAACCTGCTCGGCAACGCCCTGTACAACGCCAACAACCCCGATCTGTCAGCGTTCCGCGCGCACGGAGGCAAGCTGATCATGTACCACGGCTGGGCCGACCCGTCCATCCCGCCGTTCTCCACGCTGGACTACTACCGGGCGGTGCAGAAGCGGGGTGGCGCCGACGCCTACACGCGGCTGTACATGATTCCGGCGGGCTACCACTGCCTGTTCGGGCCGGAAGCGGCCGCTCCGTCGGAGATCGGCTGGCCAGAGTTCCTTCAGCCACTGATGAACTGGGTGGAGAAGGGCACTGCCCCGGGCGTGATCAACGTACCGACGTTGAGCGGTGACTACACCGACGTGATCCGGGACGTGGACGTGGCACCGTTCAACGCGCTCGCCCCGGTCAAGACCGCGCCGGGCAGCCTGAACGCGAACTACCACTATGTCGGCCGCTACTAGTTGGACAGTCTGCGGTAGCGGATGAGGGTGGCGGCGCGGGCAGTGAAGGCCGGGAAGTGGCTGGCCTCGGGTGCGTGGCGGCGGTGCAGTCGTCGCCATCCGCTGAGCTTCGCCTCGGCCGGCCTGTCGAAGGGCGTTCGGGTGACGCCGGACGGCCGGGGCGCGAACTCCGGTCCTGGAGGAGGTGCAGTCCGGCCGCTCAGCCCTTCACGCCCGGGTCAGATCCCGGCCAGACGCGGGAAGAGCGCCTCGGCGCTGACGCGGTTGATGGCGTCGAGCTGGCCCGGCTCGAAGCCGTCGTAGCCGTCGAGGACGGAGTCGAGGAGGAGGCCGGACTCTTCCGGGGCGAAGGGGTGATCGCTGCCGTAGAGGATGTGTCCGGGTGCGGCGAAGGCCAGCAGGGAGGGCAGCGCGGCCGGGGTGGAGGACAGCGCGGTGTCGAAGTAGAAGCGCTGGAGGTCGGTCAGGATGCCCAGGGGTGTGGTGCCGGGGTTGAACTGGGCGCCGGCGGTGAACCGCCAGGCGGCGTACGGCAGGAAGCCGCCGGCGTGGGAGAGGATCACCTTCATCCGGGTGTGTCGGCCCATCACGCCGTTCAGCGTCATGTGGACCGCGGTGCGGGTGGTGTCGTAGGGGAAGTCGAGCAGCGGGCCGGGCATGCCCTCCAGCATGGGCAGCGGCGGTACGTCGGGGTGGACGAACACGACCGTCTCGCGGGCGTCGAGTTCGGCCCACAGCGGCTCGTACTCCTTGTCGCCGAGGTAGCGGCCGCGGACGTTGGAGAGCAGCACCACGCCGTCGGCGTGCAGTTCGTCCAGGGCGTGCGTCGCCTCGGCGAGGGCTCCGTCGACGTCCGGCAGCGGGAGGCTCGCGAAGAAGCCGAAGCGGTCGGGGCGGTCCTTGGCCAGTTCGGCGGCGTACTCGTTGACCATGCGGGCGATCGCGCGGGCCTCGGTGTCGTCGCCGAAGTGGGTGCCGGGCGCGCTGATCGAGAGGATGCCGGTGGCGATGGAGCGGCGGTCCATCGCGGCGAGCGCGCTGCCGGCGTCCCAGGCGGGGATGGGCCAGCCCCCGGCCGTCACGCCGTGGCGGTCCATCACGGCTCGGTAGGCCGGGGGGATGAGGTGCTGGTGGACGTCGATGCGGTACGGAGAGGTCACGAGTTCCCTCGCTTCTTAATATTTGGTGGACCAATATTTAGTTAGCTAATTATTACTCTGGTAAGTTACACCTCCATGAGCAAGGAGTACAGGGCCGATCAGGTCACCGCGGTCGGCGACGTCAGCGCGGAAGAGATGGCGCAGGCAGCCGACGCGCTCTTCGTCGCCATGCGCCGGGCCCGCTCGGCGGGCGCCGACCACTACGGCGGACTCTCCCTGGCCCAGGTCGCCCTGCTCGAACCGCTGACCGCGCAGCCGGACCTGCCGGTGGGCCGGCTGGCGAGCGGCGCGGACGTCAGCGTGCCGACGGCCACGCGGATGCTCCAGCAACTGGAGACCAAGGGCATCGTGGTGCGGCGCCGGTCGGCGCAGGACGAGCGGCGGGTCCTGGTCAGCCTGACCGCACAGGGCACCGAGCTGCTCGCCACGCTCCGGGAGCGATTGCGGGAGCGGCAGGCGCGCGCCTACGAGGCGTTCACGGCGGACGAACGCGTCCAACTGGTCACGCTCATGCGCCGGCTCACGGACTTGGTCTCCGACTCCGACTGACACGAACCCGCCGGACGGTGCAGGAAGCCGCACGGCGCACGAGTCCCCGCCGGGCAGCCGGTCCGGCAACACACCGCCGCGGGCGTCGTCCAGGGTGCGCAGGACGGGTTCGCCCCGCTGCCCGGGGGCTGCGAGCCGTCGGGCGTCCGCGCCGGTGGCGACGATCAGCGCGTCGTAGCCGGCCTGTCGGCCGTCGGCGGTCGTCACGACACGGCGCCGGATGTCGGCCGCGACGGCGGCCGGATCTTTCAGGGCCGCCTTGGGCAGCGGCGGGCGGGAGTAGGCGCCGCCCGGTGTGGCCGAGGCTGCGCAGGTGGCGCGCGGCGGTGGTGCCGGCGAGTGACTCGCCGGCGACGAGCACCGAGTGCGGTGCGGTCACGACAGGGCTCGCAGGGCGGCGACCGGGCAGGCGTTGACGGCCGTGCGGGCGGCGGACTGATGCTCGTCGGGGACTTCGGTGCCGTCGAAGCGGTAGGTGAGTTCGGCGTCGTCGTCCAGGCTGAAGATGTCGGGAGCCTGGCCGGCGCACAGGCCGTGGCCTTCGCAGCGGGCGTGGTCGACGGAGATCTTCATGGTGCGGTCCTCAGCGGTCCTCGAAGGGGGCGTGCGGGGGGTCAGGCGGGGATGAGTTCGAGCGGCAGGCGCTCGAGGCGGTGGATGACGTTGTTCAGCGCCCATTCAGGTGTGCCGACGGGCTCGATGCGGTCGACACGTGCGACCAGGGCGCTGAGCAGTGCGGAGGTCTCCATGCGGGCCAGGCCCTGGCCGGCGCAGCCGTGGGTGCCGTATCCGAAGCCGAGTTGGCGGGCGGCGTCGCGGCGGATGTCGAAGGTGTCCGGGTCGTCCCACTCCAGCGGGTCGCGGTTGGCGGAGCCGTAGAGGACCAGCACTCGGGAGCCCTTGGGCAGGGGGATGCCCGCGAGTTCCGTGTCGCGGGCGGCGGTCCGGGAGAAGCCTCGGATCGGCGACTCGTAGCGGACGATCTCGTTGACCGCTTTCGGGGCGAGGCCGGGGTCCGCCTTCAGCAGGCGCCACTGTTCGGGGTGGGTGGCGAACAGGTGCAGGGCGCTGGAGATGGCGCTGATCGTGGTGTCCAGGGACGGCGCCAGGTAGTCGATCATCATCGTGGCGCACTCGGCCGGCATGATCCGGCCCTCGTCGGCGGCGCGCAGCAGGTCGTGGCCCATGCTGCCGTCCAGGACGGACCGGTCCCGTACGACACCGCGCGCGTAGCGCAGCATGCCGAGGGACGCCGGAAGTGTGCGTACCGTCTGGCAGTTGAGCGGGCCCAGCGCGTCGAAGGTGGCGCCGGCCCAGCGCAGCAGGTGTTCGCGGCCCTGCTGGGGCCAGCCGACCAGGTCGGGTACGACGGACATCGGCAGGGCCGTGGCGACCTCGAGGGCATCCACCGTCCGGCGGGCAACGGCCGCGGCGACCACGGCGGCGGCCTGTTTCTCGACTGTGTCCTTCATCGTGCGCAGCGCCCTGGGGGTGAGGCGGTGCGCGAGAAGGGAGCGGCGGCGGGCGTGGTCGTCGCCGTCACTGAACAGGGTGGTGCCCTGGCCCACGCGGTTGGCCACGGGGTTCAGGGCGACGCCGTCCGAGGAGGCGAAGGTCTCGTCGTCCAGCAGCACTTGCTTGCATTCGGCGTAGCGCGGCAGGGCGTAGACCTTGTGCCTGCTCAGCCAGACCACGGGGCCGAGGTCACGCAGCGCGGCGTAATGCGGATGAGTGTCACGGATGGCCGAGGCCGAGTACAGATCGGGGTGGTAGACGGGGATCTCCGTACGTATGGGCATGAACAGCCCTCCTGAAGGAGCCGTGAGAGAGCGGAGTCGGGACGTGCGGGCCCGAGCGCAGGCGTCAATTCCCGCGCCCATCCCGTGGCGCAGCCCGGTGATGACGCCCACAAGCCGACACCAGGTGTCTCCGAGTAACACCGTCGCAATGATGAAATAATCAAGCCTGACGGAATGCTCCGTCAAGGGTCATGGCAGAGAAGCGCGTTGAGCTCACAAAGACCGCGGTGCTCTCCCTTGCCGTCCGTGGCCGGCGGCGGCCGGCAGCCCTGGCCGGCTATCCGACCGGTCTCAGCGCCCGCGAGAGCGCGTCGACGGTCACACCGACGATCGCCCGGAGTTGCTCCGGGCTCGACCCGGCCCTCCCCATCACCGCGAGGGACTGGTTCACGGCCGCTACGTGTACGGCGAAGTCCTCGGCGTCCTCGTCGGACATTCCGCCGGCCTTCAGCGCGGTGCGCAGGCGCCGGCGCTGTCGGCCGAACAACTCTTTGACATGCTCTGCGACGCTCGGGCTCAGCGTCGGACTCGCCATGACCGACTGGGCCATCAGGCATCCGTCCGGCACGGCGGGGTCGGCGATGCGCCGCAGGGTGACATCGAAGAACGCCCGGACGGCGGCGACGGGGTCCTCGGCCGCGCACGAGAGGGCGGCGTCGAACTTGTCGCCGTAGCGCGTGGCGTAGCGATCCAGGCAGCGAAGGAAGAGCGTGTCCTTGTCGCCGAGCGAGGAGTAGATCGAGCTGCGGTTCAGGCCGGTCGCCCGGGACAGGTCGTCGAGCGAGGTGTCGGCGTAGCCGGAGCGCCAGAACTGGATCATCGCGGCGTCGAGCACCGTGTCCATGTCGAACTGCTTCTTGCCTGCCATGCGGCCCATCCTCTCATCTTGAACTGATCAGTTCAAGATGTGCTAGCGTCGAGTGACGGTCCACCCGCCTCGACGGAGGATTCCCATGACCAATCCCGTCCCCGCCCTGCCCCTGCATGACCTGGCCGGATTCACGCACCGCTGGGTCGACGCCGATGGCGTCCGCCTGCACGCCGTCGAAGGCGGTCGGCCGGACGGACCGGCCGTCGTCCTGCTCACCGGGTTCCCGCAGACGTGGTGGGCCTGGCGAAAGGTCATGCCTGCTCTCGCCGATCGGTTCCGGGTCATAGCGATCGACCGGCCGGGCCAAGGCAATTCCGAGCATCCGGAGCTCAGCTACGACACGCACACGGTCGCCGCGCACATCCAGGCCGCTGTGAACGCTCTCGGCGTGCGGGACTACTGGCTCGCCGGGCACGACATCGGCGCCTGGGTCGCCTTCTCCCTCGCTCTGAACCACGAGAGCCGACTGCACGGGGTCGCGCTGCTCGACGCCGGAATTCCCGGCATCACCATGCCGGAAGCGATCCCTCTCGACCCGGCTCTGGCCTTCAAGACCTGGCACTTCGCGTTCCACGTGGTGCCCGGTCTTCCCGAGACGCTGATAGCCGGACGCGAGCGGGAGTACATCAGCTGGTTCTTGAAGACCAAGTCCCTCGCGCCCGACGCGTTCGAGGAAGCAGAGCTCGACCACTACGGCGCGGCCCTCGCCGTCGACGGCGGCCTGCGCGCCGGCCTCGCCTACTACCGCGCCGCCGCCGAGTCCGCGCGCAAGAACCGCGCGGCACTCGAGCAACGGCGCCTGACCGTGCCCGTCCTCGCAATCTCCAGCAGCCACGGCTCGATCCCGGACATGGCGGCCTCCATCAGCCCGTGGGCCGAGAACGTGACCGGCGTCATCGTGCCCGACGCCGGTCACTACATCCCCGAGGAGCAGCCCGAGGCCGTCGCTGCCGCCCTCACCGACTTCTTCAGCGGCCGTTAGTGCTCTAGCAGGAGGGCTTGCCGTGTACCAAGGCGTCCAGCCCCAGCCGCTCGCCGACCGCCCTGACCTGCACCGGGCCGTCCGTATCCCGCACGATCGGCAGGATCTTGCGGGAGGCGCCAGGCAGCCCGCCCCCCATCGGCCGCGTCGCCGCGGTGCCGGATGAACAGGACTGCCCGCCCAGCCACCTTGCCGATGCCGGAGCGACAGCCCGGCATCGGCCCCGGCCTGCTCGGCCAGGCGGTTCAACGCTTCGCTCCGGGATCGCCAGTTCGTTCCGCTCGGCCTGCCTCCCGGAGTTGCTTGCCCACTCCTCGGCGAGACATGACCAGGGGTGACTGACCGGGGTGCGCCGGCTACTTTCCGATGTCCTCACCCTCCGGCCCGCATCCCTATGCTGCGATAAACTATGACAAAAGCATCTGTGTCCGCCGGTGTCTCGCGGCTCAGTCTTCCGTGGGGTCCGTTCTCTCGTAGGTCGGTTTTCAATGGACCTCAACACCATCACCGAAGTAGTCCGGCGACCGTCCGAGCGGCCGGGCACGGACTGGCGCGAGGGCGATGCCTGGCTCGCGGGCGGAACGTGGCTCTATTCCACGGAGCAGCCGGACCTGCGACGGCTGATCGACCTGACGGCGCTGCGTTGGGAGCCCCTGGTCCTGACGGACGAGGGCCTGGAGATCGGCGCCACCTGCACCATTCGTGACCTGTACGCCCACCCATGGCCCATGGACTGGGTCGCGGGAATCCTCTTCCGGGAGAGCTGCGAGGCGTTCCTGTCCTCGTTCAAGGTCTGGAACGCGGCGACCGTCGGCGGAAACATCTGCATGTCCCTGCCCGCCGGCCCGATGATCACGTTGACGGTCGCGCTGGAGGCGCAGTACGAACTGTGGGCGCCCGACGGCTCCTTGCGCCGTGTCGACGCCCTCGACTTCGTCACCGGCGACCACCGCAACATCCTCGCCCCCGGGGAGCTGCTTCGGCGCATCACCATTCCGGAGCACGCGCTGCGTAAACGCACCGCGCACCGCCGCTTCACGCTGACCCGGCTCGGCCGTTCGACCGTGTTCCTCGTCGGCACACAACGGCTGGGAGCCAGCGACCTGTTGCTCACCCTCACCGCCGGCACCACGCGGCCGGTCCGCATCGCCTTCGACTCCCTGCCCGATGTCCGAACCCTGCGGGAGAGTATCGACGCCCTGCCGGCCGAGGTCTGGTTTGCCGATCCCAACGGGACCCCTGACCACCGCCGGCATCTGACACGGCACTTCGCCGAGGAGATCTGCCGCGAACTCACGGCTGGGGACCTGGCATGAGCTACGTCGTCAACGGCAGGGAATTCGACCGGGAGCCGGCCCCCGGCCAGTGCCTGCGTACCTTCCTGCGCGAACTGGGCCACTTCGGCGTCAAGAAGGGCTGCGACGCGGGTGACTGCGGCGCCTGCACGGTGTGGCTGGACGGCGCACCGGTACACAGCTGCATCACCCCCGCGTTCCGTGCGGACGGCCGTGAGGTGACCACGATCGAAGGCCTGGGACGACCCGGCGCCCTGCATCCCGTGCAGCGGCAGTTCGAGCAGGCGCCGGGGTTCCAGTGCGGCTTCTGCACCGCAGGGATGATCATGACGGCGGCGACCTTCAGCGAGGACCAGAAGGCTGATCTGCCACGGGCGTTGAAGGGCAACCTGTGCCGCTGCACCGGATACCGGGCGATCGAGGACGCCGTGCAGGGCATCAGCGCGGTGGAGACGGCAGCACCGGGCAGGGCCGTCGGGACGAGCGTCGGCGCGCCCGCGGGTCACGACGTGGTGACGGGGCGCGCCGAGTTCACCATGGACACGCGGATCGACGGCATGCTGCACCTCAAGCTGCTGCACTCACCCCACGCGCACGCCCGGATCCTCTCGATCGACAAGGCCGCCGCCCTCGCGGTGCCCGGCGTACACCGGGTCTACACCTGGGAGGACGTCCCCCGCAGACGGTTCACCACGGCGATCCACACCGACCACCTGGTCGACCCGGACGACACCTACATCCTCGACGACACGGTCCGCTTCGCCGGCCAGCGCGTGGCCGCGGTGCTGGCCGACACGGTCGGTGCGGCCGAGGAGGGCTGCCGGCGGCTCGCGGTCGAGTACGAGGTGCTGCCGGCGGTGTTCGACCCCGAGGCGGCGATGGCCGACGGCGCCCCCCAACTGCACGGCTCCCACGACCCCTTCGTCCGCGACCCCGTCCGCAACATCCTGCTCGAACTGCACTCGCACATCGGCGACGTCGACGCGGGATTCGCCGCGGCCGACGTGATCCACGAAGGCACGTACTTCTCGCCGCGGGTGCAGCACGCGCATCTGGAGACCCACGGTTCGATCGCGTGGATGGAGGACGGCCGGCTGAACGTCCGTACCAGTTCGCAGTCTCCGTCGATCGCGAAGGTCAAACTGGAGTACCTGTTCGCGCTGCGCCCGGACCAGCTGAGGGTGTTCTGCAAGCGGGTCGGCGGCGGGTTCGGCGGCAAGCAGGAGGTGATCGCGGAGGACCTGGTCGCGCTCGCCACCCTGGACACCGGGCGGCCCACCTGTCTCGAGTACACCCGTGAGGAGGAGTTCACCACGGCCTCGCCCCGGCATCCGATGACCCTGACGGTCAAGCTCGGCGCGAAGTCCGACGGAACGCTCACCGCCTTCCAGGTACGCAACGTGTCGAACACGGGCGCCTACGGCAACCACGGCGGCGAAACGCTGTACGCGGGCGGAGCCGCCGTCATGATCTACCGCTGCCCCAACAAGAAGTACGACGCGTACTCCGTCTACACGAACACCGTGCCGAGCGGGGCGCTGCGCGGTTACGGGATGACGCAGCCGGCGTTCGCCGTGGAGTCGGCGATGGACGAACTGGCCCGCGCTCTTCACCTCGATCCGCTGGAGCTGCGCCGGCGCAACATCGTGCGGCCGGGTGAGCCTCTGGTGGCCCTGCACGAGGGCCCCGACGACGTGACCTTCACCGAGGACGGGCTCGCCACCTGCATCGACCTGGTGGGTGACGCCCTGGCCCGGACGGCCGCCCCGCCACCTCCGGGCCCCGAGTGGCTCGTCGGAACCGGCGTGGCGAGTTCCCTCCACGAGACCGCTCCTCCGACGGAACACATCTCCGAGGCCTGGGTCACGCTGGGCGACGATCTCGTCTACGAACTGGCCGTAGGCACCCCCGAGTTCGGGGAGGGAACCTCCACGGCCCACGTGCAGATCGCGGCCGACCAGCTGGGCACCACGCCGTCGCGGATCCGTCTGGTGCAGTCCGACACCGACCGCACGGCATTCGACACCGGTGCCTTCGCGAGCGCGGGCCTCTTCGTGGCGGGCAACGCGGTCCTGCGGGCGGCCGATGCCGTGCGCGACCGCATCCTGCACTTCGCCGCGGCCCACACGGGCGTCCATGTCGTGATGTGCATGATGGACGACGACGGTGTCGTCTGCGGGGACCGACGGGTGTCGCTGGCCGAACTCGTCGCGCTGGCCCGGACGCGCGGGATCCGTTTCACCGCCGCACGCAAGGCATACGGCTCGCCCCGGAGCGTCACCTCCAACACGCAGGGGTTCCGGGTCGCCGTACACCGCGTGACGGGTGAGATACGGATCCTGTACAGCGTGCACGCGGCGGACGCCGGAGTGATCATCAACCCGGCGCAGGTCCGGGGACAGGTGGAGGGCGGCGTCGCCCAGGGAATCGGCTTCGCGCTGACCGAGAACCATCACCTCGACGACAGCGGCGTCATGGTCAACCCGAACCTCCGGAACTACCGCATCCCCACCTTTGCCGACATCCCCCGTACCGAGGTCCTCCTGGTGGACTCGACGGATTCGGTGGGGCCCCTGCGGGCGAAGGGGATGGCGGAGTGCTGTATCAACCCGGTTGCTCCCGCGCTGGCGAACGCGGTGCATGACGCCACGGGCGTCCGCTACCGTGCGCTGCCGCTGACCCCGGAACGCATCTACGGCCGGCTCCCTGCGGAGCACTCGGTGCCGACAGGTTGAGCCACCATGACCACCGAAAGGAACGTAGCCGCCGCGGCGACGGCGATCATCGGCCAGAAGGTGCTGCCCGGGATGGAACGGGAGTACGAGTCGTGGCAGGAGGATCTCAACGCCGCGGCCGCCTACTACCCCGGTTTCCTGGGTGCCGAGATCTCCCCGCCGACATCGCTGCAACCCGACTGGGTCGTGGTGTACCGGTTCGACTCGGTGGCGCATCTCCAGGCGTGGATCAACAGCGGGACCAGGCAGACATATCTCGACGCCGGCGCCAGGTACTTCGACGGTCCGGCGACCCAGCAGGTGGTCAGCAGCGGCACCCAGTCACTGGATCCACTGGTCACCGTGGTGGTCACCCACCGCGTCGCCCCGAACCAGGTCGACGACTTCCTCGACTGGCAGCACCACATGGTCGAGGAGGAGAGCAAGTTCGAGGGGTTTCGGGGGACCGAGCTCTTCCGCCCCATCGAGGGTCTCCAGGAGGAGTGGACCACGCTGTACCGCTACGACACCGCCGAGCACCTCGACGCCTGGTTGACCTCGCCCCAGCGTCAGGAGATCCTGGCCGAGGGCGAGAAGTTCAGCGACTTCGGACTGCGTACGATCGACAACTCGTTCGGCAGCTGGTTCGCCTTCGAGGGCAACGGCAGGCAGGCACCGCCGCCGCCCTCCGAGACCAGGACCTCCCTCGCCATCTGGGTCGGCCTCTACCCGACCGTCGTGCTGCTGACGCTCGCTCTGTCCCCGCTGCAATTGCCGCTCTGGATCGGCCTGCTCGTGGGCAACCTGCTGTCGAGCTTCATCATGAGCTTCCTGACCATGCCCTACTACGTGAACCCGCTGCTCGGGCGATGGCTGCGGCCACCGCCGGACGAACCGGCGGCACGGAGCAACCTCCGTGGCCTCGGTGTCGTCGCGGTGGTGATGACCTTCTGGGTTGCCGTCTTCTACCTCGTCACCGTCCGGTGGTGGACGCTGCCCTGACCGGTGGCGGATGCGGGGCCGGTCGATTGTCAGTGGTGCGTGAGACGGTGAGGACATCGCATCGGAACCAGGGGGAGCCGTCATGTCCGGGAGCCAGAACTACATCAATCACGTCGCCCTCGTGCTGGACGCCAGTTCGTCCATGTCGCACCTGAGCCGCGCGGTCGTCGACGTCGCCGACCGGCAGATCGCCTACCTCGCCCGCAGGTCGAGGGAGCTGGACCAGGAAACCCGCGTCACCGTGTACGTCTTCGCGGACAAGGTGGAGTGCGTCATCTACGACAAGGACGTGCTGCGCATGCCGTCCCTGAAGCAGCTGTACCGGGTCGGTGGCATGACGGCGCTGCTGGCGGCCGCACTGACCTCGCAGCGGGAGCTGGCGCAGACCGCCCAGTTGTACGGCGACCACAGCTTCCTGACGTTCATCCTCACCGACGGGCAGGAGAACGCGAGTCACCGCTGCCCGGGAACGCCGTCCCAGGATCCGCAGGAGCTGGTCCGGGCCGTGGCCGGGATGATCGAGACGCAGCAGGACAACTGGACGCTGGCCGTCCTCGTGCCGGACCAGATGGGCAGGCGCGAGGCCATGCAGTGCGGTTTCCCGAAGGACAACATCGCCATCTGGGACGCCACCAGCACGCAGGGTCTGGAGGAGGCCGGACAGGTCATCCAGCTGGCCACGGAGAAGTTCATGGTGGGCCGCACGAAGGGCATCCGCGGGTCGCGGGCGGTGTTCTCCATGGGCGCCGAGGCGGTCAACAAGGACACCATCAAGGCGGCCGGCCTCACCCCGGTGGACCCGTCGGGCTACGAGCTGATCCCGGTGACGCGGGACGCGGCGATCCGGGAGTGGGTCGTCGAGTGCGGGCACACCTACCGCACCGGTGGCGCGTTCTACCAGCTGAGCAAGTCGGAGAAGATCCAGGCCCGCAAGCAGATCGCGGTGCTGGAGAAGAAGACGGACCGGGTGTACACGGGGCCCGAGGCCCGGTCCCTGCTCGGTCTGCCGGACGCGGAGATACGCGTCAAGCCGGACCACAACGACGACTTCACGATCTTCGTGCAGAGCACCAGCGTGAACCGCAAGCTCGTCCCCCAGACACGGCTGCTGCTGATGCTCTGACGCCTGCGGCCGCTTCCTTTCCGTACGCTGGCGGCATGCGCATGCGCCCTACTCTGAGCTGGACCCCCACCGGGGAGCTGCCGCCGGGCACCACGGACCTGGAGCCGGTCGTCGATGTGCTGAGCGCCGGCGGTGTGCTGGTGCTCAGCGGGGCGGGCATCTCCACGGAGTCGGGCATCCCCGACTACCGGGGCGAGGGCGGGAGCCTGAGCCGGCACACCCCGATGACCTACCAGGACTTCACCGCGAGCACCCGGGCCCGGCGCCGGTACTGGGCGCGCAGCCACCTCGGCTGGCGCACCTTCGGCCGCGCCCGCCCCAATGCGGGGCACCGGGCGGTGGCGGCGTTCGGGAGGCACGGTCTGCTCGCGGGGGTGATCACCCAGAACGTCGACGGCCTGCACCAGGCCGCCGGCAGCGAGGACGTCGTGGAACTGCACGGGAGCCTGGACCGGGTCGTCTGCCTCTCCTGCGGCACCGTGAGCCCGCGCCGGGAACTGGCCCGCAGACTTGAAGAGGCCAATCCGGGCTTCGCACCGGTGGCGGCGGGAATCAACCCGGACGGTGACGCCGATCTCACCGACGACCAGGTCGGAGACTTCCGGGTGATGCCGTGCGCGGTATGCGGCGGCATCCTCAAACCGGACGTGGTGTTCTTCGGCGAAGCCGTTCCGCCGCATCGGGTCGAACACTGCCGCGAGCTGGTCCGTACGGCGTCCGCGGTGCTGGTCCTGGGCTCCTCGCTGACGGTGATGTCCGGGCTTCGGTTCGTCCGCCAGGCGGCCCAGGCCGGGAAGCCGGTGCTGATCGTCAACCGGGACCCCACCCGGGGCGACCCGCACGCCGTCACCCGGGTCGCCCTCCCTCTCGGAACGGCCCTC
The DNA here is from genome assembly GCF_055581605.1 of Streptomyces sp. NPDC031418. Classification (NCBI taxonomy): domain Bacteria; kingdom Bacillati; phylum Actinomycetota; class Actinomycetes; order Kitasatosporales; family Streptomycetaceae; genus Streptomyces; species Streptomyces sp. NPDC031418. Next base: position 76,159 of record NZ_JBVIJC010000022.1, on the reverse strand, counting down.
ACCACCGTGGCCGACCGGCTGGGCGTCCCCGTCGACGGCGAGGCGACGACCGGGTGAAGCGGTGGGCGTCGACAAGGTCGACCGAGACGGCGCGAGGGTTCGCCTGACGGTAGGCGTTGGCCTGGGGTGGCAGCGGAGCGCGGTTCTGCGCCACGATGCTGCGATGCACGAGGAGCCGTTGGAGGAGTGGGCGCGGCGTCGTGAGGAGCGCCGGAACGCCGCGAAGGGGAAGCTGCGCGCGGTGCCGCTCACCTCGGGTCCCCACCGTGGGGCGCACATCGAGCCCCACCAGCCCAGAGTGATCGAGGAATGGAACGGCACCGAGTGGGTGACCGTGGGGATCGTCCCTGACCTGGCGGCCGCGAAGGCGTTGCTGTATCCGCCGCCTCCGGCAGATCCCGTGGTTCCCCCGGAGGCGAAGCTCTCCGGATCGGACCGGCCGGCGCTGGGCAAGGGCCGGGGAAGGCACCGTAAACCCTCCCCGGCGGACGACCGGAATCGGTGAGCCGCCCGCTCCGCGCAGGGCTCGCCAGGCCCGCCTGGAGGACTACGCAGCCGGGCGCCAGGAATGGCTCGGCACCACCTCCTCGACGGGGCTTCAGAACGGGCGCTCGGTCCCGCCCAGGGCGACGAGTTCGGTGCTGTCCAGCACCTCCGCGAGCGCCTGCGGCGCGCCCCGCATATGGAAGTAGTCCCACTGGGCGCAGCGGATCACCTGGTCCGGGTGGCTGAGCCCGCGCAACACATCCCAGTGCAGGGCCTGGGCCCAGACATAGCCCGGTTCACCATCCACGTCCATGTCCTCCACGTCGATCGGGGTGTCCGCGAGCGCGGAGGCCAAGCGGTGGCTGTCCACGGGCCCGGCGGCGAAGTCGAGGAACGCTGCGGGGTCGGCGCCCAGCGGTGCGTCGTCGGCGGTCTCATCGTCCCGGACCGGCCAGGAGTCGTAGCGATGGGCGCGCACTCCGTCCCGCCAGACCTCCAACTCCAGCCGGTCACCGTCGTACTGGAAAGCGGCCAGCACCGGGACTTCCAACTCGACGCTGATCGGCCCGGCGAGCGCGAAGACATTGTTGTCGTCGACGGACCGGTCCGGATGGACGAGGCAGAATCCCGGCCCGGCACACGTCGCGTAGCCGGCCGCACAGATCTCGCGCAGAACGGGGGCCGCCTGGTCGAGCGGCACGGGAATCAGAACGGTGCCGTACGTGGTCACGGCCTCACCTCCTGGGGCGCGGTGACCCTACGGGGCGGTGAGACCGCGAGGCAAAGGAGATTCGGCGGTGGCCCGCCGGCCGGACGCTGGGCAACCGGCTCCGCGGGCACCTCGTCAGCCGCCGGTCCAGTCGGGGGCGCCGAGGGTGTAGAGGAGGACGGCGATCGAGGCGAGGGTGAAGGCGATCAGCGTCAGGCGGTGCCAGGTGAGGCTGTGGGACATGGCGGGTTCCCTTCTCGAGCGGGGGTGGCTGGGTGGTGCATGGCGGCCGCCACCAGCACGGCCGCGGCGGTCGCCAGGAGCACGTCGCCGATGCTGACGACGGCGTGCAGCGGCGGAAGAGGGATGGTGTCGCCCAGGACGAGCAGACGGGTGCCGTGCCCGGCCGGCACGTTCTTGACGGTCTGGGACCCGGCGCGCAGTCCGGCGTCGGCCGCCGAGGAGGGGCGGTAGGGCATCCGGCCGTTGACGGCGATCGGCAGGGCATTGAGAACCGCACCCGTGAGTGCCAGTCCCACCCCCGTCTTCAACGGCCACGACCTGCCCCGTGCGTTGACGCCCAGCCACAGCAGGGCAAGGCCGAAGGCCAACGCAAGCAGCGGTGCCCCGAGATGGCGTCCGGCAGCGCCGGGCAGGCCGGCGGTGGCCAGCTGCGCGACCTGCACGGCGGCCGCGAGCCACAGCAGCCACAGCCGTCGCAGTCGTACGCCCGGCAGCCTGCTCAGCCGGCCGCCGCTGAGGTATCCGGCAGCCGTTCCGACGGCAACCGGTCCGCCGAAGAGGATCAGCGCGGTGGCGCCCATGGCCCCACCCCGCAGGTGACGTGCCGTGACACGCTCATCACCGCCCCCGTTGCGTTCTTGCGCCGCAAGAAACGACCGGCCTGCGTCCCCGGGCACATGGCGCGTCTCGGCGAGACCGTCATCGGATCGTGGCAGAGCCCGGACACGGCCGCAAGCGCCCGGGACCGACGTCATCAGCGCGGCGCTGGACGCGCAGCTCAGCGAGGAGGAGAACGCCGAGATCGATGCCCTGTGCGAGCAGGGCCGCTTCCACGGCACGGACAGCGCCGCCGGCAAACCGCTCGCGTCGGGGGAGGGCGACCGCTGAAACTGATCATCGACTGCAACCGGATCATCACGCGGGAGACACCGACGCATGAACGCGCCCACATCGCGACGACCTGGAGCGGAGCGGAATGACGGATCGTCCGTCCGGATCGGTGCCCTCGTTCCGCTGACCCGGCCCGGTTGGGTCGAGGCAGGCCGGCATCTGCTCGCCGGACTGGAGCTGGCCGTTCGGGAGGTCAATGACGCCGGCGGCATCGGCGGCAGACCACTTGAGCTGGTGGTCCGGGACACCGCGGCCGATCCACAGCGGGCCGCGGCGGCCGTGGACGAGTTGGCTCGCCTGGGCGTGGCCGCCGTGGCAGGGGAGTACCACAGCGTCGTCGCGCGCGCCGCCGCCGAGCGGGCCGATGCCCTCGGCCTGCCGTTCCTCTGCTCTTCGGCGGTTCTCGACGCGCTCACCGAAGAGCCGACGGAATGGGTCGCGCGCCTCGCCCCGGCGCAGTCCCGCGGCTGGCAGACATACGCGGACTTCCTCCTCGGCGCGGGCCACCGCCGCATCGCCGTGGCAGCTCAGCCGAGCGTCTACTGGGCTTCCGGGACGCGCATCCTGCGCGACCGTCTCGCTCCGCGCGGCGGCACCGTCATCGAACTCGACATGAGCGCGCTCACCCCCACGGCCGTGTGCGACGCGCTCGTCGAGCATCGCGCGACGGCCCTGCTCCTCCTGGTCGGCCACCCTGAGCCGGCAGTGTCGCTCGCGCGGTCCGTCCGCCGCGACCAGCGCCTCGCCGGGATCCTGATGGGTGCTCCGGCCGGGCAACCGGAGTTCGCCGAATGGGCGGCATCGCTGGGCGGCGACGGCGCCGCGATCCCGTTCCTGCGCTATCTGCCCGAGCGCCTCGGCCCCCTCGGCGCCCGGGTCGGGACGGCCCTGCGCGAACAGCTGGGCGAGGAGCCCTCCTTCGTCGCGTTCGAGGGCTACGACACGATCGCCGTCCTCGCCGAAGTGCTCCGTTCTCAGGGCGCGGACCTGGCGTGCATCGCCGAATCCTGGCAGCAGGTCGCGGTCGAGGGTACCCGCGGGACGATCCGGTTCTGCCGCACGCCGGGCATCAGCGTCTGGCAATGGACCTGGCCGCCGATCCAGATCGTCGACCGGGATCCGGCGGACCCCGGTCGCTTTCGGATCCTCCACACCGGCTGAGGCCGGCTGCGCCCGGCTGCTCCGGATCCCTCAGAGGCTGATGACCGACACCGTGTCGGCGAAGAAGTTGGTCACGTAGAGGTGGGTTCCGTCCGGGCTGACGGCCACACCCCGGGGTGCGCCGCCGACCGGGATCGTACCCACCACTTCCTCGCGCCCGGGATCGATCACCGACACGCTGTCGAAGGGGAAGTGGGCCACGTACACCCGGTCTCCGTCGGGGCTCACCCCGACGCCGTACGGCCCGATGGGGACCGGGACACGGCCGAGCAGTGTCTTGCCCGCGATGTCGATGATGGACACCTGGTCGGCGAAGTAGTGGGTGACGTACAGCGTCCGCCCGTCGGGGCTCACCGCCACGCCGACCGGGAAGTCCAGGCCGGTGAACGTTCCGAAGTCCCCTTTCGCGAACGCGTCGGTGACGAACACCCGGTCTTCCAGGGCCAGCGCCAGATAGACGCGCTTTCCGTCGGGACCGGCTGCCACCCCGTACGGCGCATGGCCGAAGCCACTGCCCTGCTCGTCGTCCGGAAGGTTGATGATGAACAGCGTCTCGGTCTCCGGAACGGTGACGTGCAGTGTCCGTCCGTCGGGATTGGCCGCCACGCCGTACGGGCCCTCGCCGACCGGGATGGTGGCCACCGCCTCCCCACGGGAGAGGTCGACCTCCGACAGGGAGTCCCCCTTGAACTCGGTCACGTAGAGGCGGGTTCCGTCCGGGCTCACCGCGACGCTGTGCGGGCTGCGCCCGACCGGGATGGTGGTGACCCCCGCCGTGACCGGGGGCGCGGTCTCGGCCTGGGGCACCCGCCGGTTCTTCTGCCGGGCCGCCTCGAGGAGGCGCTGCAACGGCGGGTCCATGTGCGCCGCCGCCAGTTCCCGGCTGTCGTGTTCGATGGTCATGGCATGTCCTGCCTGCTGGGGGACGGACGCGCGGTCGTCACAGGCTGCTCAGGAACGGCAGCGAGGGCATGAAGAAGTACTCGCCGCCCTTCATGGTCACGGCCTGCGTGGGAGCGGGGGTCTCCTGCGTCCCGTCCTCTCCCCAGACCAGCGGCCATGACTGCGGGGGCCGGCTGCCCTGGCCGATGACCGGGTCGACGCCGGGCTCGGGAGCCTGGCCGTGTCCGGGGAATCCGGGGTTGTTCACCCACAGTTGCTGCACGAACTGAAACTGCTGGTCGATCTCGGAGTTGAACGCCATGAACAGCAGGCCGACACCGCTCTCCGGGTCGACGCCCGGCGTCCGGTCCCCGTAGGTCTGTCCGCGCCGCGCCATCAGATGCCGCTTCTCCCCCTCCGGATCCTCGAACTGGCCGGACCCGCGTGGGTTGGTCTTGCGGATGTGCGCCTGGAACGGGCACTTGTGGGCGTCGGCGTCCTGGTCGTAGGTGAAGTTGTTCATCACCGGCGTGTGGCCTATGGCCTTGGGCTGGAGAGTGAGCGGGGTGCCGTCCCTGAAACGGCCGACGAACATCGCACCGGCCCGCGCGCGGTCGTCATTGGTGAGATTCAGGGTATTGGCGAGCTCTTCCTCGGCCGCCTTGAAGGCCCGCACGTTCTGTTCCAGCTTGCGCAGCACGAAGTAGCTGCCGAAGTCCGTGCCGGGGTCGGGGGCCCCCGGGTCCGGGACCAGCACCCGGCCCAGCGACAGGAACGGATTCCATACGTCGGTTCCGTCCATCGTGTCGCGCTCCGCGTCCAGGTCCTCGGCGAGGAACAGCGGCAGGCTGCGCCCGTCGACATAGCCGAACTGCTCGATCCCGCGGCCCGCGTCATCGCGCTGGGTCTGGCCGGTCTCCTCGGCGATCACGGTGATCGAATCGGTGAGCAGCGCCTTGACCTCGGCGAGCCGAGCGTCGGCAGGGTCGTCATCGTGGTCGCCCACCAGGACGATGGCGTGGATGTTCTTCTCCTGGTACTCCTGCTGCCACTGCGTGGTCTCGGGATCGCTCAGGCGGGCCACGGACTCGGGATCTTTCATCCCCTTGTTGAAGACATCGTCGTGGAACTCCACGTTGTCCAGTCCCAGCGCCTGGTAGCCCAGCGCCGACAGCCCCACGCCGACATAGGGGGTGCCGTTCGTGCCGTGTTGGTTGTGCGCGTCCGCTTCTTCGAGCGCCGTCCTGGCCGACTTCATGAGGGGGACCAGACCGGCCAGGAAGGCCCGGCCCGCTGACGCGTCGGCGAACCCGAGGATCAGGATGTGCAGACGGTCGCGGACATGCCCCTTGAGGATGTTCGGCTGCAAGTGCTGGAGCATGGTGGCGTCGTCGCCGGTGGCGTTCTTCCATGACAGCGGTGCTGTGTTGTCGAGGTTCACGGGCATGTCAGCCCCCTTTTTCGATATTCGGCACCTTTTTTCAGTCTGGTTGAGGGAGCCGAAATATGCGAATTGATCGAGGCTCTGGCATGTGCCGGTGCGCGGCATCGCCGGTTCACGGGTGACAAATTGAACGGTGAAAATCTCGGTTGACAGGAAAAGTACTTCGCTTCAGGAAAAGTACTTCGCTTCAGCGGAACGATGTGCGAACAGGATGTGCCGGACAAACACTTGACGTGTAGGGAGGTCAGCTGCCGGACCGCACGGCACCCACAGGCCATACGACGTCGACGGCCAGCCCGGCCGAGCGGGCCGCGGCCACGGTGTCCGCCGTACCGCCGCCGCGGCCCGTGGGGGCGCTGCCGTCCCAGACGGCGACGAGACGGTCCGCACCCTGGAGCAGTCGGCGATTGGCCGCTTCGTAGGCGGCGCGCCCCGCGTGCTCGTAGGGCATGACCACCACGTCGGAGGCGGCCTTCCGCAGGGCGTCGAACCCGGCGAGGTCCGCGGGCGGGACCACCGCTTCCCGGTAGTCCCGGGACGGGATGATCACCGACAGCCGGCCGCCGAGCGAGAGGACCACCTCGGCGAAGAGGGTGTCGGCGCCGCGGGCCAGACACGAACGCCCCACCAGCGTGTCGTCGCGCAGACCGGCCAGCAGGTCACGGAGTTCCGCGCGCACGGGGCCGACCGCTTCGTCGGCCAGGTCCATGTGACCGGTGACGGCGATGGTGACCATGTGACAACCCGCTTCCCGGCAAGGCGATGTGCCCTTCACCCTAACCTGCCGCGTGGCACGGAGAGCGGGAGCCGGCACGCGGCAGCTGGTGGGTGCCGCGGCCGTCACCGCGCGAGGGCGGCGAAGCCCAGGAGGTAGGCCACGGCGAACAGGAGAGGGACCCAGCGCTCCACGCGGCCGAGCGGGAGATAGACACGCCAGTCCCGGCCCTCGCCGAGCGCGCCCCATTCGGCGGCCACGAAGGCGCGGGCCGGCAACCGCTCCTCGAGCGCCCCGATCACCTCGAACTTGCCCTTGTTCAGCTGCTGGTAGGACCGGACCGTGATCCACCAGGCGGCGCACATGCCCAGCAGGACCAGCAGAGCCGCGAAGGCCAGCGCGACCGGGAACCTGCGGTGGTGCTCCTGGGACAGCCAGGTGCCGAGGAAGACGAGCAGACCGCTGTGCAGGGTCAGGAAGAAGGTGTTGGCGAGGTTGCGCCGGGCACTGACCCGATCGGCCATCTCCACGCACAGCTTGTACTGCTCGAAGACCGCGGCCTGGTACGTCGCGGACGTGTCCCGGTAGTGGTCCGCGTCGATGGCCTCGTTCCACAAGGAGTCACCGATTCCGGCCATGTGCCGGCCACCTTCCCCATGTTCGTCACCGTCATGCCGCGTTCCGGACACCCTGGGCCTGCCACGCGGTGATGCGCCTGACGACGAGGATGACCAGCACACCGGCGCCCACGTAGAGCGCCGTGAGCAGCGTGGACACGTTCGCGTTGGACTGCACGTCCTGCAAGCTGTCGAACCTCGCGGACATGCGCCACTGGATCGGCTTGACGATGATGGTGGCCGCGAACAGCGCCCACCAGGCGTTGACCAGGGTGACGGGGACGGTCCGCCGCGGGGCGCTGGCCCGCCAGATGTCCGACACGACCTGGTAGGGGACCCACAGGTTGACCACCGGGCCGATCCAGCCGCCCACCACCCAGCCCCGGGACCGGCGGTGCGCGGCGGCACCGCTCATCAGCTCGGCGTTGATCCGGGCCCGCCACAACCAGACCAGGAACACCACACCCGCCGCGATCATCACCACGAACGACGGCCAGGACACCAGCTGTGCGAGGGTGTCGGAGTCGGCGGCATCGAGTTCCGCGCTGGCCGCCCGCCCGGCCAGATAGTCGCGGGCGACGAAGTACAGGCGCCAGTTGGCCACCGTCACCAGGACCTCACGCACCAGCTCCAGCGAGATCAGTACCGTCACGGCGGTGGCCGGACCGGTCACCTCCCTGCGCCGCTCCACACCGACCGGGCCGGCGTTCGCCGGAACGCCCTGCTGTGCACCGTCCATGATCCTCCCCCGAAGACCGGCGGCCCGCTGCGCACAGCCCGGGACCGGGATGCGGTGGGCCGCTGCCCAGTTGTGTCCCCGGTTTCCCGAGAGGTCATGCGGGACGGCCGTAACGAATCGCGTCAGCCGAGGCCGAACAGGCGCAGCGCCCGGACCACGAGCCAGGCCAGCAGGGCCAGGGCCGTCACCAGCACGAGCCCTTTCCACAGCGAGGTCTGCGTGGCGAGGGTGGCCCGCCAGGCCATCGTCCGTCTGCGGACCCCCACGGACGCCAGCGCGTCCTTCATGGTGCGGGCCACGTGGTGCGCGGGGGAGAGCAGCATCATGGAGACCAGGCCCCCCTTCACGGCGCCTCCGGCGCGACGCAGCAGCGCTCCCCGCGGGGCCGTGGCCCGGGGCACGGGCCCCACCGGGTGCACACGCGGCGTCCAGTCGGGAGAGAACGTGATGACGGCGGAGGTCCAGAGATCGCCCCCGGCCAGCTCGTTCAGCCGGGACGGGACCGGCAGATGCTCGTCCAGCCGCTCGGCCACCTCCGGCAGCCCGCCCGGCGCCAGCAGCACGAGCTTGTGCGCCGGCTGGCTGTCCCGGGCCTGCTGGATCTCCCACCACAGCCCGTCGCCCAAGCCCAGCCGCAGCACGATGAGTTGGGACAGGTCCATCAGCCGCAGCACCGTCGGCTGCCAGTCGTCCAGCGGCAGATAGAACCGCGCCGCCCCCAGCCGTGGCAGCGGCTCCCCGGGCCGGCCCACCGTGATCACCGGGCCGACGGCTCCCAACGCCCCGGTGAGCTGCTCCTCCCGCGAGTGCAGACCGATGAACGCCGCCGAGTCGTCGACCTGCGCGGTGGTGTCGTCGTCGGTGAAACTGCGCAGGTAGAGCACGGGCCGGCGGCCGTCGGCCAGCAGCGCCTGGGCCGCTCCGCGCGCCGAACGGGGGCGGCTGGGGCGCAGGATCAGCACCCCGGCACCCAACGCGGCCAGGCCACCGACCAGCGACAGCATGAACGCCGTCGGCGGCATGTCGGAGCCCTTGCGCTGCGCCGTGCTGACGGCGATGACACCCGACGCGAACAGCACATAGCCGACACCGCTGGCCACCAGGAACAGCGGCCGCCGCCACCAGGGCCGGTGCGGGAGGAAGCGGTTGACCACGCGGACGATCTCCGCGGCGCCCGACCGGCGACGCCGCCGCAGCCACAGAGCCGGCACGGGCAGCAGCACGGCCGGCACCGCCCACGCCAGCGCGGTCACCCGCGACGAGCCCAGCCGGTGAGCGAGCCTCGTCCGATCCCGCTCGACCTCGGCCGCCAGCCCGGCGGCCCGCGTACGGGCCGGGGAGAACCGGCCCGCCTCGGCGTCGCGGGCGACGGCGGAGACCACGCTCCGGCTGCCTCCTGACGGGGCGTTCTGCGTGAACCACCGCTCGCCCGCACGGAGTTGGGCGCGCGCGGACACATCCCCCGCGGTGGCGTGGTCCAGCGCGGCGGTGAACGCGGCGGCCCGCGCCGGGGCGCCGTGGAAGCGGTCGCAGGCCCGCAGGTCCAGGCCCGCGGTGATCGCCAGGTGCAGCGCGACGTACGCCGTGACGATCGCGGCCGCCGTGACCAGCCGCGCGAACGCCCGTAAGCCCGAGGACACCCCAGCCCACCCCCCACCGGACCAGCGCCGTCCGGCGCAGACTGCGTCCTGTCCTACCACCCCGGCCCACCGGCCGTAAGCGGTTCGGGCCGCAACCGCGCACCGCCGAGCCCCTGGGCGACCTGTCACCGATTGCGTCCGCTCCCGTACAGTCCGTGCTGTCGGTCCCCTTCGACCAGGAGAAGACAAGCATGGACGTCGAAACCGGTCCCGGTGCTCTTCCGTGCGATGCCGCGACGGTGCGGCCCGTGCCCGAGGCCGGACCCGGACTGGTGGAGCGCTGGCGCGCGGGCGGGGGCGAGCTGGCCGAGCTGCTGTCCGAGGTACGGCAACAGGTGGGCGGTGTCGCCGCGTTCCGGCTCGGGACGGCCCCCACGGTACTCGTCACCGACCCCCTCGCGGTCCAGCAGGTACTCGCCCGGTACCCGGAGCTGTACGTCAAGCGCTCCCATCGCGCCCGGCTGCTGATCGGCGACGGGGTGCTCGCCGCCACCGGGACGGCCTGGAAGCGGCAACGCCGGTTGCTCCAGTCCCAGTTCACCGGCACCGGGATGCGCCGCTACGCACAGCGGATCACCGAGGCCGCCCGGACCACCGCACGGCGCTGGGCCGGATACGCCCGCACGGGGCAGACCTTCGACGTCGGACAGGAGATGCGCCGCTTCGCCCTGGACGCCATCTGGCGCTCACTCACCGGGCATCCCCTCGACGAGAGGACCGAGCGGGAACTGGCCGCCGTGGCCGCCGTCGCCACCGCCCTGCCGACCCTGCCCGCCGACACCGGCGACGCCCGGGCCGCCGTCGCCGCCGATCTCGCGCGGATCGACGCGGTCGCCCGGCACGCCATCGACGCCGCCCGGGCCGGCGCGGCAGGTCCCGACGGGCCGGGCCTGCTGCGCGTCCTCCTCGACGCCGCCGCGGACCACCCCGAGTACACCGACCGGCTGATCCGCGACGAGCTGGTCACCCTGCTCATGGCCGGGCACGAGACCACGGCCACCACGCTGACCTGGCTGTACCTCCTCCTCGACCGGTATCCGGCGGCCCGTGAGGCCGCGCTGGCCGCGGGCGGCGAAGGCTCGGCGGAACGCCGGCAGGCCGTCCAGGCCCTGGTCCACGAGACGCTCCGGCTCTACCCGTCCGCCTGGCTCCTGCCCCGGCACGCCACCGAGGACCACACCCTCGCCGGCCACGCCGTCGAGGCGGGCACCGACATCCTGGTCTGCCCCTACCTCACCCACCGCGACCCCGAACTGTGGCCGGAGCCGGAGCGCTTCGACCCCCGGCGCTTCCTCACCCCGGACGGCCGGCCCTCCCACCCGGGCGCCTACTTCCCCTTCGGCATCGGCCCCCGCGCCTGCCTCGGTGTGCAGTTCGCGCTGCGCGAGTCGACCGTCCTGCTCGAACACCTGCTGCCGAGCCACGTCCCGGTCTTCGAGGCCACCCCCGCCAAGACGGCGTACGGCATCACCGTCCGCCCCGACGGCCCCGCCCCGGCCCGCCTGCGGGGCTGACGGCCCGGCCACGTCGGCCGCGCACCGGGCCCGTTCACGGCGCCTCGGGCAGCAGACAGACCGCGAGTGCCGCGGTGTCGTCCGTCAGACCGGTGTGGCTGTAGGCCAGCAGGTCGTCGTGGAGCCGGGCGAGCAGATCCCCCGGCGGCAGCGGACCCCACGAACGCAGGCGCTCCACCAGGGGATAGAAGACACCGGCCGCGTTCCGTGTCTCCGTGACGCCGTCCGTGTACAGCAGCAGCTGATCACCGGGGCGGAACGGGTACGCGTCCACCTGATAGGGGTCGTCGACCAGCATGCCCAGGTTCAGCGGCGGAGCCGACCGCCCGCTGTCCAGCTCGCGCACCTCGCCGGCCCGCAGCGAGAGCGGGGGCGGATGGCCGCAGTTGACGATGCGGACGACCTGGCCGTCGGCCGGGATCTCGGCGAAGACCGCGGTGACGAACCGCTCGCCGGTCTCCCGGCCGCCGAGCTGCGTCGCCCGGCGCCTCATGCTCGTCTCCAGGCGGCCGACGAGAGCGGGCAGATCGGGTTCGTCGTGCGCCGCCTCCCGGAACGCGCCGAGCAGGGCCGCCGCGGTCTCCACCGCCAGCAGTCCCTTGCCGCGGACATCGCCGATGAGCAGCCGGACCCCGTGCCGGGTGGGCACGGCCTCGTACAGGTCGCCGCCGATCCGGGCCTCCGCGGCGGCGGAGAGGTACAGACTCTCCAGGAGCAGGTTGCCGATGCGGTGCGGCACCGGGCGCAGCAGCACCCGCTGCGCGGTCTCCGCCACGAAGCGCACATCGGCGAGGGTGCGCTCACGCCGGATCCGGTGGGCGGCCAGGATCGCGCCGAGGCCGCCCACCAGGGCCGTACACACATAGGAGGCGACGTAGTGACGGTCCCACAGATAGCCGACGGCCCGGCCGGCGCAGCACGGGGTGCCGGCCAGCACCCCTTCCAGGACGAGGGCGAACAGCGTGGCGGCGGCGACACCGGCCGGTCCATGGGCGAAGGCGGCCACCAGGGGTACGGCGATCAGCACGAAGCTCACCGGCCAGTCCACCGGAGTCACCGGCTCCAACAGCAGCACGACCACGACATAGAGGACCGGCAGCCAGCGCAGCCACGCGGGCGGCGCCGGCGGCCGCGCCCGGGTGTCGGCGGCGTCCTCCGGCTCCCGGCCGGTCCCTGGGTGCTTCACCCGTCCAGCCTGGTGCGCCACGGCCCGGCACACCGGTGATTGCTCCGCTCAGCGGCATGTCAACGGCGCGCCCAGGGGTTCCTCGGGCCCGGCCGCCCGTACGGCACGCGGGCTCGCGCCCAGCTCCCGGCGGCAGGCCTTGTTGAAGGCCTGGAGGTCGGCGATGCCGACGGCCGCGGCGATGGCGGAGACGGACAGCGTGGACGACAACAGCAGATGACGGGCGCGTTGCAGACGCCGGTATCGGATGTACGACACCACCGTGCGGCCGGTCTCGGCACGGAACACCCGGGTCAGATGGGTGTGCGAGACACCGACCGCGCGCGCCACCTCCGGTACGGACAGCGGCCCGGCCAGGTGTTCCTCCAGGTAGGCCTGGGCGGCGGCCACATAGGGGTGCACGCGTCCGGCTTCGGCGCCCCTCGGCAGCTCGGCGATGCGCCACAGGGCGGACCAGACCTCGGCGGAGGCACGTGCGGGAGAGTCTGGCATGGCCGTCACGGTGTGCCGGAGCAGATCGGTCAGGACCGCACGCTCGGCCGCGGCGTCCTGCATCACCGGGACCTCCCGTGCGCTTCCGGTGCCCCGCAGCCGGAAGTGGACGTAGAGATGCTCCGACCTGCCCCGGTAGTGGAAGTGCACCTCGGTGTCCGGGGGCACCAGGCTGACCCGGCCGGGCCGGACGGTGTGCACCGACCGGCCGAGACGCAGCTCGCCGTCGTAGCCGTAGAGGTGCAGCTGCCACAGGCCGGGCAGCCGGAAGACGTCGTGTGCGGTGGCCACGCCGTGTACCCCGATACCGGCGCCGACCACGGTGGGCGGCTCGTCGAGCCGTAGCGTTGCGCGCTTCACGAGGGTGGAAAGCTACCAGCGGTGGACGATTTCGGCCCACGACCCGGGCCGCCGGGGCCCGTACGGTCGTCGCATGCCCACCACCAAGCGACTCCTGACCTCGGTTCAGGTGGCACGGTTCGTCGCGCACGGATATGTGCGGCTGGACGCAGTGGTGCCACCGGAGATCAACGAACGGGCCCTGGCAGCCCTGACGGAAGGCCTGCCGCCGGTGCCGTACGGCACCCCGCTGGCCGAGGCGTTCGCGCAGGACACCTTCGTCCATCAGCTGCTCGCCCTGCCGGCCGTCGCCGGCGCGGTGGAGAGCCTGGTCGGTCCCGGGCCGACCGTCGACCACCACGCGGTGCACGTGCGCGAGCCGTGCGAGGGACAGGCGCAGCCCCTGCACGCCGACGCGATCATCGATGTGCGGCCGGACGCCTTCGACATCCAGCTCATGTACTACCCGCACGAGGTGACCGCCGGAATGGGCGGCACGCTCAGTGTGCCCGGCAGCCATCTGCGCAGGATCAACGAGACGGACATCGGCCGGGTGCAGAACCTCCGGGGGCAGACGCGGCTGACCTGCCCGGCCGGCACGGTCGTCCTCGTGCACCACGGCATCTGGCACAGCGGCCGCCGCAACGACACCGCGGACCGCCGGTTCATGTACAAACTCCGCCTCAACCCGACCGTGCCGCAGGTGCTGCTCTGGGACACCTCCGACCTGCACGACCCCGCGGTGACCGCGGAACTCGGCAGGTACTTCCCCTGGTACGAGCAGGCCACGGCCCGGCTGGAGATCCACCAGCGGGTGCTGCTGTGGCGCGCCCTGACCGGTGACGACTCCTTCGACGTCGAGTACTGGGTCACCCGCGTCAGCAACCGGCCGGCCCTGAGGAGTCACCGATGAGGCAGCACGTCCTGGTGCTCTACCTCGCGACGTCGGCACTCGACTCCGATGTCGTGGGCTGGTCCCGGTACGACGGCACCGGCCGGTCCCGTCCGACGACCGGTGACGGCGACGAGCCGCCGTACCCCACCGGGCTCGCCGCGCTGCACGACGGCTGGCGCCTGTTCCAGGTCTCCCAGCTGCTGCCGCCGCAAGCAGGCCACGAGTACGACGTCTCCTTCCTCAAGCACGAGTTCTTCTTCGAGAAGCTGGAGGAAGATGTGCCGCACCCGCCCGGGCCCGGACCCGGTGTCCCCGGACCGCCGGGGGCCACCGGGCCGCAGGCACCGCGCGGGCTCAGCGGTTGAACGTCAGACGGGGTACGGCGTTGCGGGCCAGGGTGTGCGCCTGGTCGGGCCACCAGGCGCCGGCGGGCGGGTCGACGATGCCGTACTCGGGGTCGATCGTCCCGCCGGTGTTACGGGTGCAGCTGCCGTCGGACTCGCCGGGGGTCTTGATCCACAGATAGGCGTCGACCAGCGGGACGCCGGTGTCGGCGGTCGGGCGCGGGCCGAGACCGCGGCCGGGCGCGTTGCACCAGACCTCCGGGTCCCCGGTGTACTTGCCCGGCGCCGGACTCCAGGCGCCCTGACCGTTGCGGCTGGTGTCGATCACGAAGTGGCGCAGCTCGTCGGCGGGCGGGGTGCCCACGTTCTGGTCGTACCAGGCGTCGGTCCACCGCCAGGTGGTGGGGTCGGTGGAGGAGACGGAGCCGCCGGGGGTGCCGTCGTTGGGGGCGGCGGACGAGTAGTACTGGCTGGCGCACCAGTCGGTGTGGCCGCGCGCCTGCTCCGGGCCCTCGGTGGCGTACCAGAGGCACTTGGCGATCCAGGTGCCGTATCGGGCGTTGTGGTCGGTGGGGAGCATGTTGGACACGTTCAGGGAGAAGCCGTCGGCGTCGCGGACCCCGGCGTCCTCCAGCCGCTGCGCGATGTCGCCGACCGCCCGCCACTGCACGTTGCCCGCATCCAGGTAGACCGTGCTGTGGGACCTGGCCTTCAGGGTCTTCACGGCATACGCGAGGTCGGCGATGCGGGCGGTGGTGAGGTCGCCGGTCGGGTCGGTGGTGGGCCCGCAGTCCTTGGGCAGGTTGGCCAGCCCGTCGGGTTCGACGACGACCACCGCCTCGGTGTCGCCGATGCCGGCGGCGAAGGCGTCGATCCACTGGCGGTAGGCGGCGGAGGACGCGGCTCCGCCGCTGGAGTACTGCGAGCAGTCCCGGCCGGGGATGTCGTACGCCACCAGGACGGGGGTCCGGTCGACGGCGTGCGCCCGGCGGACCAGCTGGTGGACCCTGCCGCGCACCTCGTCGGGTGTGCCGTCGGTGAACCACGCGGCCTGCGGCCAGCTCGCGAGCCTGGCCATGTCGACGGCGTCCTCGGTGTCGCCGTTCCTGAGGTCGACGAGGGCCTGCCGGGCGGCCTTGCTGTGCGGGTCCACGTAGAACTTCGTGGCCGGGCTGAGCGCGTGGTGCGCGGGCGTGGCCTGCGCCTGCGTCGCGGTGAAGGCGGCGCAGGCGGTGAGCGCCGCGAGGAGGGCGGTCGCGCGGCGCCGTAGGCTGCAGGGTGTCATGGCTGCTCCTGGTCGGGGATGGCTGGGGGAGGGTCCGCCGCCCGGCCGCGGGGAAGGGGATGGCCGGGCGCAGGGTCCGGGATCAGTAGCCGTAGATCATCTTGTAGGCGACCTCGGGGAGGAACTGGCCCGCCGTGGAGCCGGTTCCGACGCCGCAGTTGCCGTCGGACTCGCCCGGGGTCTTGATCCACAGCAGCATCTCGGCGCCTCCGCCCTTCTGGGTGGGCGTGCCGATCCGTCGGCCGGAGGGGTTGCACCACTGGCCGTTGGAGCCGTTGCCGTTGCGGCTGGTGTCCACGACGAACGGCTTGGTGTAGCCGTAGCGGGCGCTCAGTTCGCTGTTGACGGCGTTGCCGTAGGCGATGTTGTCCGCCGTGGGGAAGTAGTTGGAGATGTTGAGCGAGAAGCCGTGGGCCTGGCGCAGGCCGGCCGCGTTGAGGCGCTGGGCCATGGTCGCGGCGCTCACCCAGCCGGAGTTCCCGGCGTCGAGATAGACCCAGGTGTTGGGCGCCTGGCGGGCGAACTCGGAGACGGCGCCGGTGATCATGCCCTGGCGCTCGTCGATCTGAGCCTGGGTCATACAGCTGTAGTCCGCGAGGGAGTCGGGTTCCAGGAGGACGAGGGCGGGGCGGCCGGCGATCCCGCCGGCGAACTGGGAGATCCAGTTCGCGTAGGCGGACGGCGAGGAGGCTCCGCCGGAGGACTGCCCGCCGCAGTAGTCACGGTGGTAGATGTTGTACGCGACGAGCAGGGGCAGCTTGTCCTGCTGGTCCGCCGCGCCCACGTAGGCACCCGCGGCGGTGCCGATGGTACCGCTCCAGGAGCCGAACCAGTGGGCCATCGGGGTGTTGGCGATGGCCGCGCCGATGGCGGCCGCCCGCCCGTCGCCGGGGTTGGCGGCCACCCACTGCTTCGCGCTGGAAGCGGGGTCGACGTAGAAGCCGTTGGTCATGGTGGTCGGGTCGGCCGCGTGCGCGGACGGTGCGACGGCGAGCAGCAGCGGCAGAGCGCCTATCGCTGCCATGAGGGTACGGAGCCTGTGGCGGCGCATGTCGGTACCTCGGTTTCCTGGTGGGGGTGCGCCGCACGCTCTCGTCCCGGGCGTGCGACGCGCTGAGGAAGTGCGGTGGTGCGAGCTTGGGAGCGCTCCCATTGGAAGCGGTTCCAGTGACACGGAGGGCCTTCTGGGTACGGCCGGTATCGTGTTACGCACTGGTAAAGCTGTCAAGAGTCGATGCCTCAACTGCCCTTCCCACGCGGAACGGTGAGTCGTACAGTCCTGTGACTGGAAGCGCTCCCGGTGCGGAAAGGCGGATGGCCCATGGCGGCAGACGTGCCCCGTCGGCAGGCGACGCTCGACGAGGTGGCACGGCTTGCCGGCGTCTCCCGCTCGGTGGCCTCCCGCGTCCTCAACAACGCCCCGCACGTCAGCAGCGCCAAGCGCGAGGCGGTGGAACAGGCCGTACGGCAGCTGGACTACGTCCCCAATCCGACCGCCCGCGCGCTGGCCACCCGGCAGACCGGAGCGGCTGCCCTGGTCGTCTCGGGGGAGGACCCCTCGATCTTCGCCGACCCGTTCTTCGCCCAGGTGATCGTGGGGGCGTCGGCCGCTCTGGAGGAGGCCGACCTGCATCTGATGCTGTGTCTGGCCGCCTCCGAGCGGGGCCGCAAGCGGGTGGCCGAACTCCTCCGGTCCCGGGGCGCCGACGGGGTCATGCTGATGGCGCTGCGCGAAGGCGATCCGCTGGCCCGGGTGGCCGAGGAGGCGGAGATGCCCGTCGTGTTCGGCGGCCGCCCGGTCGGTTCGACTCCCCGCTGGTACGTGGACGTCGACAACGTCGGGGGCGCCCGGGAGGCCACCGAGCACCTGGTCTCGCGCGGGCGGACCCGCGTGGCCGCGATCTGCGGGCGGCTGGACACCGAGGCCGGGCGCGCGCGGTACCGCGGCTACCGGGACGCCGTGCTCGCGGCCGGACTCGAGCCGTTGCCGCCGCAGGAGGGGGACTTCACCGAGACCGGCGGAGCCGCCGCGATGGCCGCGCTGCTGGCCCACCACCCGGACCTGGACGGGGTGTTCGCCGCCAACGACAACATGGCCGTGGGAGCGCTGCGCGTTCTGCGCGAGGCCGGGCGGACGGTCCCCGCCGAGGTCGCGGTGGTCGGCTTCGACGACCTGGCCGTCGCGCGGATCGCCGATCCGCCGCTCACCACGGTCCACCAGCCCATCACGGCCCTCGGGCGGGAGATGGCGCGCATGCTCGTCGCGCTCGTCGACGGGCAGGACCCCACCCCGCTGATCCTGCCCACCCGCCTGGTCACCCGCTCCAGCGCCTGACGGCCGGGCACGGGCCCGGGTCGCCCTGGCCGCCGGGCGGGGGCCGGGGCGGGCGGCCGGTCAGGAGGCCGAGCCGGTGACCGTGCTTCCGGACCTGGTGACGTGGTAGGTGACGACGGTGCCGCTCCAGAAGTGGAACTTCAGCGTCACCGGTTCCCCGTCGCGCAGCGTGTTCAGGAAGTCCGTGGTCAGGATGATCGTGCCGTTCGGATAGTCAGGCGAGAAGGCCCTGTTGAACTCCTGGTACGGCGTCCACGAGGCCTGTCCCGCGTTGCTGCCGTCGGCGTAGGTGGCCTCCATGGTCGCCAGCAGGTCACCCCGGTACTGCGTGGGAAGGGCGAACGAACCGGTCGTACCCGTGGCGTCCGACAGCACCGGAGGGTCGTAGGTGACGATGTCGATCTGCCAGGGAAGTCCCGCGGAGAACCGGGCCTTGAGCGTGGCGTCGACCCCGTAGGCCCGGTCGCCGGCGAGCCGGGTCAGGGCGCCGGCCGTGAGGGTGAGCCGGTCGCCGGAGACGGTGTAGTCCCGTCCCGGGACGAGCCGGGTGCGGCCCTGCCACAGGCCCCGGAACGAGGTGCCGTTCAGGTTGAGGGTGAGCGTCTGGGCGGTGATCGGGCCCGACTTCGGCAGGAAGACCTTGTCGAAGGAGGCGGTTCCCGAGCGGGTGGTCCAGCTCGACCTGATCCAGGCGAACAGGGCCGGGTCCCGCCACTGGAGGGTGGAGCGGTTCAGCAGGGAGAAGGGGTCCCACAGGGCCGTCGTGACCCCGGCGACGCGCGCCTGGTAGCCGAGCTGTTCGAAGTACTTCAGCCCCTCACCCCGCTCGATGGGGTCGGGGTGGGTGTAGTCGGGCCAGCTGAGCGTGCCGTACTCGCCGAGGTAGACCGGGATGCCCTTGGCGACGAACGTGTCGTGCATCCGGGCGAAGGCGTCGGTGAGGTCCTTCTGCGCGGTCGCGTCGTACCGGGTGCCGCCCGCGATGTTCACGCTGAACGGGTACCAGCTGTAGTAGTGCACGGTGGGGACGAGGTTCTTGTCGTGCAGCCTGCCCATCGTGGCGGCCAGGTCGTCCATCAGGGGCTGGGTGGGTGAGCAGCCCAGGGTGGGCAGGACCAGCAGACGGCCGGCGTTCCGGCCGCCCGAGGCGCGGACGATGGTGTGGAAGGACGTGTTGAGTTCGTCGAGGAACTGGGTCTTCTGCGCGTCCGTGGCGTTGTTGAACTGCGGCTCGTTGATGCTCTCGAAGAGCAGGGTGCGCGGCTCGTCCCGGAACGCCGTGGCGACCTGGGACCAGATGGCGTCGAAGCGGGCCAGCACCGTGTCGTGGTGGGCCGGCATGTCCGCGATCCACTGCCACGAGTCGTGGTGGACGTTGATCACGACATAGAGCCCGTCCGCGAGCGCCCAGTCGACCACCTGCCTGACGCGGCTCAGGAACGTGGCGTCGATGGTGTAGGGCGCGCTGGCGGACTGGTGGCCGCTCCAGGTCACCGGGATGCGGACGCTGCGGAAGCCCTGCGCGCGGATGGTGTCGAACAGCGCCTTGGTGACCGGCGGGTTGCCCCAGGACGTCTCGTCGGGAATCGCGTCCAGGGTGTTGCCCAGGTTCCAGCTCGGCTGCATCGCGGCCACCGCGCCCCTGGCGGAGGCCGGAACCCTGACCGCCCCGCCCGCCGGTTCCCGGGTGCTGCCGGGCGCGGCCAGGGCGGTGCCGCCGGCCAGCCCCAGGAGGACGGCCAGCGCCAGCAGCAGGGCCGCCAGGCGACCGGGTGGGCGGCCGCGGTGGCGTGCGGGATGCCGTATGTCTGCCATATGTCGTCCCTTTCGGATCCGTCGTGCCTTTCGGTGGGCGGTGGGCGTGGTGCGCCGCGCGGCCGGGAGGAGGTCAGCCGTCGAGCGGCTCGTAGTCGAACCAGTCGAAGTGGACGGTGTTCTCGGTGGCGTACATGCCGATGACGCGGCCGGTGAAGCCGCCGGCGACCTCGGTCGACAGATAGCGGCCGTCGAGCGAGGCGAGGGCGGTGAACGTGCCGTCGGGCTGTTCGACGCCGAGGGTGACGACATCCGGCCCGGTGCACGGTCCGACCGGTGGCGTCGGATCACTGACGGTGATGCCGAGAACCACCGGTCCGGTGGGGGCGGGCTGCGCGGCCACGACCGTGCGCAGCGGGCCGATGCGCGCGACCACCCGCACCTCGGCGCCGGCCACCTCGATCGCGTAGTGGTGCTGCTCGTCGAGCCGGACGGCGAGACCGCCGCTGCCCTCCGCCGCGTCCACCAGGACCCGGGCCCGGCACGACGGGTGCTGCTGGCGCCGGCCGAGGAAGACGACGTCGGGCTCGTCCAGGGAACCGCCCCGCGCGCGGAGCGTCAGCCACCCCGGGCGCTCCTTGGTGGTGCAGTGCTCCGCCGGGCGGTCCCGCAGGGAGATCCACGAGGGACCCGGTTCGGCCAGGTCGAAGTCCTCCCGCGGCGCCTCGGCCGGGCCGGGGACGAGGGGCCAGGGCAGCGTGGCCGGGTCCGGGGCCACCGGGCCGACGACCGGCCAGCCGTCCTCCCAGGTCACCGGCGCCAGGAAGGTCTCCCGGCCGAGCACGTGCCAGCCGGGGGTGCCGCCGCGCGGCCGCACCCCGAGCAGGACCATCCACCAGGAGCCGTCGGGGCCCTGGACCAGATCGGCGTGCCCGGTGTTCTGCACGGGGTGGTCGGTGCCGCGGTGGGTGAGGACCGGGTTGTCCGGGCAGGGCTCGAACGGGCCGTTGGGCGTCCGGCCGCGGGCGACCGACACACCGTGGCAGCGTTCGGTGCCGCCCTCGGCGATGAGGAGGTACCAGTACCCGCCGATCCGGTACAGGTGCGGAGCCTCCGGTGCCTTGGCGCCTGGTGTGCCGGACCAGATCTTCCGCGGCTCCCCGTAGGTCTGTCCGGTGGACGGGTCGAGCCGGATCTGCGACACCCCGGCGACGGTGCACCAGCAGGTGCCGTCCTCGTCCCACGCCAGGTCGGGATCGATACCGGGCACGCCCGGTGCCCATACGGGGTCCGACCAGGGCCCGGCCGGGTCGGTGGCCGTCACGACCAGATTGCCGCCGCCCTCCCGGACGGTGGTGACGATCAGCCAGAAGCGGCCGTCGTGGTGGCGCAGGGTGGGAGCGTAGATGCCGCGCGAGGACGGCATCGAGGCAGGCAGCCGCAGCTGCTCCGGCCGGTCCAGTACGTTGCCGATCTGGGTCCAGTGCACCAGGTCACGGCTGTGGAACAGGGGTACACCGGGGAAGTACTCGAAGCTGGAGCAGGCGAGGTAGTAATCCTCGCCCACCCGGCAGATGCTGGGGTCGGGATGGAAGCCGGGGATGACGGGGGCGGCCGCGTGGGCGGCCCGGTGCTGGTCTGGCACCCTGGGGGTCCTTTCGTCAGGTGGTCGGCCGGAAGGGCGGTGACGGGTCATTGCCCGCGCAGCACCGCGCAGCCGCCGGGCGGCAGTTCACCGGCCGTCGTGCCGGTGAGCAGGTCGTGGGCGGGGGCGTGCAGCGGGACGGCGGCGGGGGTGTGGTTGATCAGGACGTGCCAGTGGCGGCCGTCGGCGGCGTGCCGGGTGACGGCCTCGACACCGGCCGGCAGCTCCGGGTAGTCCGGCTGGACGTCGGCCTCCTTCAGCAGTCGGCCGACCAGGGCGCCGTAGTCGCCGTCGTCCAGGCGGGTGGAGAGATACCAGCCCTGCCCGGTGCCGAGGCGGTGCCGGGTGAGCGCCGGGCGGCCGGTGAGCATGCCGTGGGTGTAGGCGGCGAGGGTCTCGGCGCCCTCGGTGTGCAGGGACTCGCTCCAGACCGTGCCGTGCGAGCCGTCGGAGAGGGTGATCCGCTCGCCGGCCCGCAGCGGCCGGTACTCCTCGACCCGGATGCCCAGCGCCTCCCGCAGCGGTGCGGCGGGGTATCCGCCGAGGCGGGCGTGCACGCGGGCGTCGACGTATCCGCTCGCGTGCTGGACGAGCAGCGTCCCACCGCCTTCGACATACCGGCGCAGGTTCTCGGCGCCCTGGTCGGACATCAGGAACAGGGCCGGCGCGACGACGAGCCGGTAGCGGCTCAACTCGTGCTCGGGATGGGCGAAGTCGACCGTGATGCCCGCGTCCCACAGCGCCCGGTGCGCGGCGGCGAGCGACGCGTGGTAGTCGAGGCCGGGGGAGGGCAGGCCGTCCGTGCTCAGCGCCCACCAGGCGTCCGCGTCGTGCAGGACGGCCACCGGGGCGGTGACCGTCGACCCCGCCAGCTCCCCGAGCCGGGCGACCGCCTCGCCGGTCTGTGTGACCTCGCGGAAGATCCGGCTGTCAGGCCCCGCGTGCGGGACCATCGCGGAGTGCCACGTCTCGGCACCGGCCCGGGACTGCCGCCACTGGAAGAACAGGGCGCCCTCCGAACCGCGGGCGATATGGCCGAGGGTGTGGCGCAGGATCTCCCCGGGCTCCTTGGCGAGGGTCCGGTCGCGGTCGTAGACGGTACTGGTGCCCTGCTCCATCAGCAGCCAGGGGCCGCCGCCCGCCAGGGAGCGGGTGCGGTCGGCGTGGCAGGCGGCGTCGGCGGCGGCGTCCAGACCGGGAGCGCCCGGATACTGGTCGGACGTGACCACGTCGAGTTCACCGGCGAAGGCCCACAGGTCCACGTTCTGGTAGCCGGGCAGCATCAGGTTGGTCGTCACCGGCCGGTCGCTCTGCGCGCGGATCGTGTCCCGCTGCTCGCGGAAGGCGGCGATGATCTCGTCCGACCAGAAGCGGCGGAAGTCCACGCTCTGCCCGGGGTTCTTGTGCCACTGGGTCGCACGCGGCGGCAGCACCTGCTCCCAGGAGGAGTAGCGCTGGCTCCAGAAGGCCGTGCCCCAGGCCTCGTTGAGGGCGTCCAGCGAGCCGTGGCGGGCGCGCAGCCACACCCGGAAGGCGGCGGCGGTGTGATCGCAGTGGCAGAGCGTGCCGTACTCGTTGTGCACGTGCCACAACGCCAGGGCGGGGTGGTCGCCGTAGCGTTCGGCCAGGGCGGAGGCGATCCGCCGGGCCGCACTGCGGTAGGCGGGCGCGGCGAGGCAGTAGGTGTCGCGGCTGCCGTGGGTGAGGCGGGTGCCGTCGGGGGTGACCGGCAGTGCGTCGGGGTGGGCCAGGGTGAACCAGGGCGGCGGGGAGGCGGTCGGGGTGGCGAGGTCGACGGCGACGCCGTTCGCGTGCAGGCGCTCGATATGGGCGTCGAGCCGGTCGAAGTCGTAGCGGCCCTCCTCGGGTTCGAGCAGGGCCCAGGAGAAGACGCCCACCGTGGCCAGGTTGACCCGGGCCCGGCGCATCAGCTCGTCGTCCTCCCGCCACACCGCCTCGTCCCACTGCTCGGGGTTGTAGTCCCCGCCGAAGGCGAGTCCGCCCAGGCGGTCGGTGATGCCGTGTGTCCTCATGGCAGTTCCTCGGGTGAGTAGTGGCCAGCCCTTGACGGCGCCGGTGAGCACTCCGGTCCTGAAGTGCTTCTGGACGAAGGGGTAGACGATCAGCAGCGGTACGAGGGTCAGCACCACCACCGCCATCTGGAGGGACAGCGGAGCGGTCTGAGAAGGAGTTCCAGTAGCCGACGCCGTAGAAGAGGGCGATCACGGCGGTCACGGCGCGGGAGGTCGGCAGGACGATCGACCACAGGATGCGCCACTCGCCGACGCCGTCCGTGCGCGCCGTGTCGATCAGCTCGGCGGAGGTCCCGGCGTAGGAGGAGCGCAGCACGAGGATGTTGAAGACCGAGACCGCTCCGGGCAGGATCAGCGCCCACCACCGGCCGTAGCCGCCGAGGCCGGAGACGACGAGGAAGGTCGGGATCAGGCCGCCGTTGACGAACATCGTGATGATGAGCAGGACGAGCAGCCAGCGGTGGCCGAAGGAGCGGGGGCGGGACAGACCGTAGGCGCACAGCACGGAGACCACCGGCGAGACGGCCGTGCCGACGGCGGTGATGCCGAGACTGACCAGCAGGGCGGTGCGCAGGGTCGGGTCGCCGAGCGTCTCCCGGTAGGCCTGGGTGCTCAGCCCGTCCGGCCAGATCACCAGGCCGCGGGCCCGGTTGATGGCGCCCGAGCTGGACAGACTGGTCAGGACGATGATCCACAGCGGGACGAGGACGAGGGCCACGACCACGCCGAGGGTGACTCCCCTGGCGGCCTGCCCCACCGGGGTCGGCGGTTCCTCCCAGGGGGGAGCGCCCCGCGCGTGCCGTGCTCCGGGCGGCGGCCTGTGCCGTGCCGGCCCTTCCGCGGGTGCGGCCGAGCGTGGATGCGTTGGTCATTTCCGGTACAACCCGTCCTCGCCGAGCCGTTCCCCGCTGCCGGCCTTCCAGCTCGCGATGGCGCTCTGGACGTCCTTCACCTTCTTCTTGACGTGGTAGCAGTCCTTGATGACGTCCTGGACGGACTGCGCGGCGCTGGCCTGGGCGATCTGCTGCGGCATGCTGATGTTCATGTTCCGGAACACCGGCTTGTACAGGCGCTTGACGTTGGCCGCCTGCCACGCGGCGTAGTCCTTGGTGACGATGTCGGCACCCCGTTCCTCACCGTGTAGTGGACGCCCTCGACCCCGAAGTCGACCATCGTGTACTCGCGGGAGCCGTACGGCGCGGCCGGGTAGTCGGTGACGGCCGGCAGCTCCTCGATCTGCTGCGGCTTCAGCCGCGCGTTGAGCGCGCCCCGCCGGTAGTTCCTGTCCGCGGCCCGGCCGGACTCGAAGTCGGCCACCGACCACGCGCCCGTTCCGCCGCCCGAGAAGAGCACCTTGCCCGAGTAGAAACGGGTGGCACCGCCGGCGGTGTTGCCGGCGACGGCGTCGGGGTGCACACAGCCGGCGACGGCCACCCGGTAGTGCCGGTCCAGGGCTTCCAGGAACTGGGGCAGTTCGAGGGCGTGGACGAGCTTGCCGTCCTCGATCTTCCACTGCGGGGGCACGGCCCAGGAGGGGAAGAGGTAGGTCCACAGGTCGTCGAAGGCCCACACACCGCGCCTGGCGTCGGTCAGCTCCTTGCCCAGACGCATCAGATCGTCCGCGGAGGTGACCTGGTCGGCCGTGATGCCCTTCGGCGCCAGGATGTCCTGCCGGTAGAACACCGTGCCGGGGACCACGAACCTGCTGGACGAGCAGGGTATGCCGAACAGCTTGTCGCCCCAGGCCCCGGCCTGCCAGGCGCTGGTCGGCAGCGCGGCGAGATGGGGGTACTTCCTGATCCTGTCGCCGGACAGGTAGGGCGTGAGGTCCGCGAGCTGCGTCCCGGCCGGCTCACCGACGTTGAAGTTGTTGTTCCACCAGGACGGCAGCTGGATCCGGTCGGGCAACCGCTGTGCCGCCGTCATCGTCGGGACGATCGTGTCGTAGTGGTTGCCGTCCGCGGGCCGCACGGTCAGCTGCACGCCGAGCGCCTTGTTCATCGCCCGGTAGAAGGAGTTGCCTGGCGTCGGCACGGTGCCCCACAGCGGGGTGACGGCGCTGTAGCTGCCGCCCTTGCCCGGGGTGCCGGAGACCGTGGCGACCTGCGCGGACGGGTAGTGCTGGAACGCGGGGTCGGTCACCGCGCCGTCGCTGCCCGCCACCGAGGCGATGTCCGGCTTCACGGGCGTGCGCGGCACATACGCGGGCAGCGCCGCTTTCAGGCCCGCCTTGGTGTGGGTGCCGGTGCGCTGCGCGCCGCCACCCCCGCAGGCGGAGAGCAGGGGGCTCAGCGTGGCGGCTCCCGCGACCGAGGCTGCTGCGCGGATCAGGCTTCTGCGGTTCCACTCGTGCGGCATGGAGGGGCCCCTTCCCACAGAAGTGTCGAAGCGCTTCACCTGGCAGGCGAAGATAGTGGGGAAGTTTCGCGCGAAACAAGACTCGTGCAGCGGTGAAAGTTTCCATCTGCCTGAGATGCGGCCCCTCATTGAAGGTCTGAGAGACATTCGATCAGCGTCGATGCGCTTCGACACCCAGGGACATCATCGGCGCCGCCCGGGCCGGGCCGCTGTCACGGAGCGAGGGAGAAGTAGTTCTCTTCCTCCTGCGTGAAGTGCAGCCGCAGCACGGTGTTCAGGCCGTAGAGGCAGGAGCGCAGATCGTCGAGCTGCCCCGGGGACAGGCCGCCGGCGGAGCGGGCCAGTTGGAGATGGGTGGCGATGCGCCGGGAGAGGCGTTCGATCTCGGTGTGGGCGCGGCTCATCGTGGCGGTCGCCTCGGGGCCGCCCAGCGCCGGCGCCAGGGCCGGGTACAGCTCGTTCTCCTCGGCGTGCTCATGGGGCAGCAGCCGCTCGGTGAGCAGCCGGTACGTCTCCTCGACCGCCGCCAGGGCCTGGTCGCCGGGCGCGTCGGACAGGCGGTCGGCCGCATCCCGTACGGCCTCCAGGACGTCCTGGAGGTCGTCGTGCTCGGCGGCGAAGCGGTGGACGAGTGCCTCGGCCTCGGGGGACAGGGCGGGACGCGCGGCCGGGCCGAGCCGCAGGGCGCGCAGGGCGTTGAGGATCACCGCGACGTCGATGCCCTCCTGGAGCAGGGCACCGGCCGCGGGCGGAAGCAGCCCCACGGCGGCCACGCCCATCGCGGCCAGCGACATCAGCATGCCACCGAGCGCACTCTGCACGGCGATGCGCCGGGCGCGCTGGGCGATCGCGACGGCGTCGGCGAGCCGGTCGACGCGGTCCGTGGTGAGCACGATGTCGGCGGCCTCGGAGGAGGCGGTGGAGCCTCTGGCGCCCATGGCGACGCCGACGTCGGCGGCGGCGAGCGCAGGGGCGTCGTTGACGCCGTCGCCGACCATCACGGTGACCGCCCGCTCGCGCTCGGCCCGTACGGCGGCGACCTTGTCGGCCGGGCCCAGCTCGGCGTGCACGCCGTCCAGACCGAGGACCGCGGCGACCTCACGGGCGGGTGCGGAGCGGTCGCCGGTGAGCATCAGCAGCCGGTCGAAACCGGCCGCGCGCAGATGGCGCAGGGTGCGCGGGGCGTCGGACCGCGGCGGGTCGCGCAGCAGCAGCGCCCCGGCCGGCCGGTCGTCGACGGTGAGCCAGGCGACGGCCGCGCCGTCCAGCAGGGCCCGGTTCTCGGCCGCCCTGGCCCAGGGCGGCCGGTCGGCGCCGGGGTCGACGCGGCCGACGAAGATCCGCTGGCCGGCCACGGTGCCGGTGGCGCCCCGGCCCGGCTCCTCCGTGACGTCGGACGGGATCGTCAGCGTGAGTCCGCGGCTGCGGGCTGTGTCGACGATGGCCTGGGCGAGGACATGGGGCGAGTACTGGTCGAGCGAGGCCGCCAGGCGCAGCACCTCGGCGGCGGTGAAGCCGGGCGCGGCGGTCACGTCGAGCACCCGCGGACGTCCGCGGGTGAGGGTGCCGGTCTTGTCGAGGAGAAGGGTGCGGGCGCGGCCGAGCCGCTCCAGGGCCCCGCCGTCCCGGATGACGACGCCGAGGCGGGAGGCGCGGGACAGGCCGGAGACGATCGCGACCGGGGCGGCCAGCAGCAGCGGGCAGGGGGTCGCGACCACCAGGACGGCGACCGCGCGCACGGCGGAGCCGCTGACCAGCCAGGCGAGCGCGGCGACGGCGAGGGACAGGGGCAGGAACCAGGCCGCGTACCGGTCGGCCAGCCGGACCACCGGCGCCG
The DNA here is from genome assembly GCF_055581605.1 of Streptomyces sp. NPDC031418. Taxonomy (NCBI): domain Bacteria; kingdom Bacillati; phylum Actinomycetota; class Actinomycetes; order Kitasatosporales; family Streptomycetaceae; genus Streptomyces; species Streptomyces sp. NPDC031418. The sequence goes on along the minus strand of NZ_JBVIJC010000022.1, from coordinate 48,614 downwards.
ACTCGGCTCCGGCCTGCCGGGCCAGCCGTACGATGCCGGCGTAGGTGCTGTCCTCCTCGGTGGTGGTGGCCCGCAGTTCGAAGGCGGCACCGGCGTTGACCACACCACTGCGCACCCGCTCGTCCAGGGGCCGCTCGACCTGGACGGACTCGCCGGTCAGCACCGACTCGTCGAGGACGGCGGCGGCACTCGCCACCCGGCCGTCGACCGGGACCACCTCCCCGGGACCGACGACGAGCAGATCACCGGCGGCGATCTCCGCCAGGGGCACCGTTGCGACGCCTGCCGCCGTGCGGCGGCGCGCCGTGCGGGGCGCGTGCTCCAGCAAGGCGCGCAGATCGTGCGAGGCCCGCCGCTGCGCGGCCGACTCCAGGGTGCGGCCGGTGGCGAGCATCAGCGCGATCAGCGCACCGGCCAGGTACTCATGGACGGCCAGGGTGCCGACGAGCGCGAGTACGGCGATGAGGTCCACGCCGGCATGCCCCTGCCGCAGGGCGGCCAGGACCCATCCCGCCGCGGGGACCACGGCGGACAGCGTGCCCAGCCCCCAGAGCAGGTCGGCGAGGCCGCCCGCACCGGTGAGCCAGGCGAGGCCGCCGGCGGCCAGCGCCGCCGTGGTCACGGCCAGCAGGACGGGTTCGAGCCGGGGCACCCCGACCGCTGCGCTCAGGCGGCGAAGTCGTGCGGTGCGGGTGGGATGGTCGTCCATGCCGTACCTCGCTCGGGCGGCCGGCCCTCGCTCAGGCCGGTCCTTTCCATCACAGCGCGCCCTGCGCGCCCAGGGCAGGGGACGTCCGGCCCTGCTCGCGGGCCGGCCGGACGGGACGCGCGGGCCGGACGAGGGCGACGCCGAGCGCGGGCCGCGGTGTCGGGCCGGCGCCGCCACCAGGGCGGCCGGCTCCCAGGGGTCCGGCGGTCGCCTTGCGTGGGCGGAGGGGGGTGAGAGGCTGGAGGGGTCGGTGATTCTCGTGGGACCGAGGCGGCAGTATGTTCCCCCGACACAGCAGGCGCAACAGGGCGGACCGGTCCTCGCTTCCGTATGTGCACCGGGCTCGATGGGTCGCGGCCGCGGTGGTTCTGGGGCTTCTGGCCCTGGCCGCCCTGTACCGGATCGGGGGAGGGAAGCCGGTCTGGGAGCCCAAGACCGTGCTGTCCCATGTCCTCGGGGGCACGGGCATCGTGATCGCGGGCGGCAACGACGCGGCCACCTGGGGAATCCGGTGCGGCTGGCTGACACTGCTGCTCGTGGGGCTGTGGGCGCTGCGGCGGGCGATGCTCGCCCACTCCGCCTACAAGCCCGGACCGGTCGATGTCCAGGCGTTCTCCGCGGACCTCCCGCAGGGCAGCCCCGTGCCGCCGGTGACGGCTCTGACGGTCCGGTTCCGGAAGGAGTTGTCGGAGACGGAGCTGTACGCGCCGACCAACCTGCCCGCCGAGACCCCCGCCGAGAACTTCCTCGACCTGCTCGGTGATGTCAACCTCGACCCGGCCAACCTGCCGACGAGCCTGTTCCGGCTGTTCAGCCACATCCGTCCGCGGATCGCGTACCGGGTGAGCGGAGTGCTCACCACGCGCGACAAGAGCCCGGGGTGCGGCGTCACCGTCACCCTGACCTCCTACGCCTGGAGGGGGAGCAAGGCCGAGACGCTCTGGGGCGAGAGCTGGGACGAGGTCACCCGGACCGCCGCGTACTGGGTGGTCGCCGCCCTGCTGCCCGTCACCCGGGGCTGCCGCAGGGCCCCCTGGCGTGACTGGCGGGGACGGGATCTGCCGTACCAGCTGTTCGCGGCCTACCAGGAGGCGCGGCGCCTCAGCCGCCGGCGGGACTTCGACGGAGCGCTCGACCAGTACTACAAGGCGGTCCAGTACGACCCGTCCAATGTGCATCTGCGCAACCAGATCGGAGCCACCCAGGAGAAACTGGGCCTGTATCTGGACGCCTTGGAGACGTACTACGGAGCCATCGCCATCGGAGGGCAGGGCAGCGAGCGCGATGCCCGCCGGCTCTGGACCTGGCCATGGCACCCGCGGCGGTTCGCCCACCTGTACTTCCTGTGGGGACAGCCCGGCGCCCTGCAAGCGCGCTACCGGTTCGCCGTCGTCCTCGGCACCGCCGAGCAGACCGCCCGGCAGTGGTGCAAGACCGACCCGCTGCCGCACGCCCGGGCCCTGATCAGGCAACGGATACGCCAGTCGCTGGCGCCCGCCTTCGCGCGCCGGTACGCGGTGCTGGCCGAGGACCTGCTGCCGCCGGGTGTCGCCGGGGCCAGGCCATGGCTCCAGGGGCTGCTGGAGCAGACCCGATCGGTCGGCCCGCACGGGGAACAGCTGGTGGCCTTCGTCCTCCAGCGTGCCTCGGCCGTGGAGCTGTGCCGGCTGGCCGAGGACTATCCGCTCGTGCACGTGCTGCGCCGGTTCCGGCAGGACGACACCTCCCTCACCAGGTCGGCCATGAAGGTGAACCGGGATGTGTGGGGGCCGCTGCGACTGGCTCGGGTGTGGGCGGTGGTCCACGGCGCGCAGCCCCTCGTCGACATGCTGCCGGAACGGTCGGCGCTGCGTTGGCGCCGTGGTGTGCTGCGGGCGGCCGTACGGATGAAGCACTGGACCGTGGTCGCGTCGCCGGACTTCGGGCAGCTGAGAAGGGCCGTCCGCCGGGCCAAGGGCCACGGGTTCCGGGAGTGGGAGGGCTGCTACAACGCCGCTTGCGCCTACGCGGTCGCTCTGCGCGACGCCGAGGACGAGGCGCTCAGATCGGCCCTGGTGGACGCCGCGTGCCATGAGCTGAAGGAAGCGGCCCGCAGGGCGGAGAGCGGGTATGCGAGGATCCGGCGCTCGTGGCTGCTCTTCGACGACCCGGATCTGGATGCGCTGCGCAGAACGCCGGACTTCGTGCGCTTCGGGCGGGAGGTGTTCCCGCACCAGTGGCTCGACATCCCCGCCGACGACGGCGTGCCGGCGCCCCCGGGGACGGTTCCCGCCGCACCGACCGACGTCGAGATGACGGCGTACGACCGCGACCTGCTGAAGGAACTGGCTGCGGTGATGGAACGCGTCTGGCACCACCGGGCCGCGCGTGCGCTGACGGACGTGCACACGGTGGAGGAGTGGTTCGTGGGCGAGTGCCGGGTGTGGCGGAGCGTGGACGTGGTCTCGGCGAGCCAGGCACGCAGCTGGCCGTCCCGGACCAGACTCGTACGAGACGTGCTGCGGGCGGCCGACGAGGAGCTGAGAGGGCGTACCGAACTCGTCACCACCGTCCCCGAGTTCGACGAGGTCATCGCCGGTGCGACCGAACGGGCCGGGGTGGAGGGGACGGATCCCGAGCGGGTCCGGAAGCATGTGTGGGGCCTGCCCGAGCACCTCGACACGGAACTCGGGCTGCTCCACAGCCTGGTCACCGCGGACAACCACCGGTCACCGATCAACCGCAGCACCGCGTTCCTCCAGGAGCTGGAGGCCGATGACGCCTCCGGACGCCAGGCGCTGCCCATGGGCACCCTGGCCCCGGTCTGCGACCGGTACGCGGCGCTGTGGCACGCGTTCGGTTCCCTCTTCTCGGCGCTGGGCGACCTCGCCGACGAACCCAACGGCTTCGACGGCTTCGACGAGGCACTGTGCCGCCTGGTGCCCCGGGAGCCGTTCGTCCGGTGAGACCGGCCGCCGGACCGGCCGGCACCGGCGCTCACCCGCCCCGCGTGCCCGTCCGCAGTCCGTCCATGACCAGGTCGAGGAGGCGGGTGGCGCGGGGTCGCCAGTCGTCGTGCGGGCCGAGCTGCCACAGGCCCGCGATGGCGAGGAGGAAGTCGTCCGCGGTGACGCCGGGCCGGATGGTGCCGGCCTCCTCGTTGGCGCGGAGCAGGAGTTCCGCCGCGGCGGCCACCGGGGTCGGCGGGGGCTTCACCGGGCCGCCCGGGGTGCTGGTGACCTGGCGTAGTGCGTCGGCGAGGCCCGCCTTGGCCAGGGCGAACTCGGCGAGCCGGTCCATCCAGGCCCGCAGCGCCTCCTCGGGCGCCCGGGTGGCGAGCAGGTGCTCCGCGCTCTCCGCGACCTGCCGCATCTCATGGCGGTAGATCTCGAGGACGAGGGACTCGCGGTTGGGGAAGTTGCGGTAGAACGTGCCCTGCCCGACGCCCGCCTTCCGGGCGATCGCGCTCAGCGGGGCGTCCGCGCAGCGCGAGAGTTCGACGAGCGCCACCTCCAGGATGCGCTCGCGGTTGCGCTGTGCGTCCGAGCGCCGGCCCGAGTCCTTCTGCTGCGGCACCCGTCCTCCTCATGGGATTCTTCCAAACCCCGGCCTTGCTAAACGGACATCTGTCCGTTACTTTTCCAAGTGACCGGACAGCTGTCCGGTTGACTCCACCATAGCCGCGGACAGGGGAGGACGACAGACGCCGGTGCGTCACCGTCCAGGCCCACGGCGTCACGCGGCCGCGCCTTCGCTTCGCACGACAGTCCACCGACAGTCCGATCCCACGGTCAGCCCAGTCCCGTCAGTTCTGGAACCGCGAAAGAAGCAGCCCATGGACTCATCGACGTCCAGTGTCATCACCTTGAAGATCAACGGCGAGAAGCACACACTGCCCGTCGACCACCGCACCACCCTGCTCGACGCGCTGCGCGAGCGCCTCGAGCTCACCGGCACCAAGAAGGGCTGCGACCAGGGGCAGTGCGGCGCCTGCACGGTCCTGCTGGACGGGCGCCGGACGGTCGCCTGTCTGCAGTTCGCCGTGGCGGCCGAGGGCCGCGAGATCACCACCGTCGAGGGCCTGGCGGACGGCGAGCAGCTGCACCCGGTCCAGCAGGCCTTCCTCGATCTCGACGGCTTCCAGTGCGGCTACTGCACCCCCGGACAGATCTGTTCGGCGATCGGCGTCATCGAGGAGCACGCGGCGGGCTGGCCGAGCGCCGTCACCGCGGACATCCGCCCCGAGGCCGGGCCGCCGGAGCTGACCGAGGAGGAGATCCGGGAGCGGATGAGCGGCAACCTGTGCCGCTGCGGCGCCTATGTCTCCATCGTCGAGGCGGTGGCCCGCGCGGCCGCGGCCCGCACGGACAAGGGCCGCGCGCACCCCGCGGCGGACGCGAAGGAGACCGTGGCATGAGGGAGTTCGAATATCAGAGGGCGTCCGATGTCGCCGGCGCCGTCGCCCTGCTCGGCGCCGACCCGGACACCCGCTTCCTCGGCGGCGGAACCAACCTCGTCGACCTGATGAAGGCCGGTGTCGAGCGCCCCGCCCGGCTCGTCGACATCCGCGAACTGCCGCTGGACCGGGTCGAGTCCACGCCCGAGGGCGGACTGCGGATCGGCGCCACCGTCACCAACGGCGACCTCGCCGCCCACCCCGAGGTGCGGCGCCGCTACCCGGCGCTCGCCCAGGCCCTGCTGGCCGGCGCCTCCGGCCAGCTGCGCAACATGGCCACGGTCGGCGGAAACCTGCTCCAGCGCACCCGCTGCGGCTACTTCACCGACGTCACCCGGCCCTGCAACAAGCGGGTGCCCGGCAGCGGTTGCCCCGCCGTCGAGGGCGAACACCACAACCACGCCGTGCTGGGCGCCTCCGCGCACTGCGTGGCCGTACACCCCTCGGACATGGCGGTGCCCCTGGCCGCCTTCGACGCCGTCGTACGGTACGAAACGGCCGACGGGCCGGGGGAGTTGCCGCTCGCCGACTTCTACCTGCCCGTCGGGGACACCCCGCACCGCGAGACCGCGCTGCCGCCCGGCGCGCTGATCACCGGGGTCACCCTGCCGCCCGCGCCGGTCGCCGCCCGCTCCCGGTACCGCAAGGTGCGCGAGCGCGCCTCCTACGCCTTCGCCATCGGTTCCGTCGCCGCCGCGCTCGACGTCCGTGACGGCGTCGTACAGGACGCGCGCCTGGCCTTCGGCGCCGTCGCCTCCCGTCCCTGGCGGGCCGTCGCGGCGGAGCGGGCCCTGATCGGTGCGCCGGCCGGCCCCGAGACCTACGCCGCCGCCGCGGACGCCGAGCTGGCGGCGGCCCGGCCGCTGCCGCACAACGGATACAAGGTGGACCTCGTGCGCAACCTCGTGGTCGCCGTCCTGTCCGAACTCGCCGAGGAGGCCGCACGATGACCACCGCCCCCGCACGGACGTCCGCGCCGGCGCCCGCCGTCGGCACCGCCCGCACCCGCGTCGAGGGGCGCGACAAGGTCACCGGAGCGGCCCGGTACGCGGGCGAGGTGCCCTTCGCCGACCTCGCCCACGGCTGGCTGGTGCTGTCCACCGTCGCCCGCGGCCGCATCCGCGCCATCGACACCGAGCCCGTCCTCGCCATGCCGGGCGTCATCGCCGTCCTGGACCACCGCAACGCCCTGCGCCTCAACACCGAGTACGCCGGCATGCTGGGGAGCCCGGACCCGACCTGCGCCGTCTTCCAGCACGACCGGGTGCCCCACCTGGGCTGGCCGGTGGCCCTCGTCGTCGCCGAAACCTCCGAGCAGGCCCGGGAGGCCGCCGAGTCGCTCGTGGTGCACTACGAACAGGAGCCCCACGACGTCGACTTCGCGGCCACGCGCCCGGACGCCTACCTGGCGGACGGCCATATGCCGGCGGTGACGGAGAAGGGCGACATCGAGGCCCAGCTGGCCGCGTCCGCCGTCGTCGTCGACGCCGAGTACACCACCCCCGAAGAGCACCACGCCATGATGGAACCCCACGCGGCCACCGCCCGCTGGGACGACGGACGGCTGGAGGTGATCGACTCCAACCAGGGCGTCACCTGGGTCTCGGTGGAACTGGTGAACCTGTTCTCGCTCGACCCGGCCGCGGTCCGGGTGCGCTCGGAACACGTCGGCGGCGGCTTCGGCAGCAAGGGCGCCCGCGCCCACCAGGTGGCCGCCGTCATGGCCGCGACCGTCCTCCAGCGGCCGGTGCGGGTGGTGCTGTCCCGGCGTCAGATGTTCTCGCTGACCGGCTACCGCAGCCCGACCGTCCAGCGCGTCCGGCTCGGCGCCGACCCGGACGGACGCCTGCGCGCCCTGGAGCACCAGGCCGTCAACGTCACCTCCACCGTGTACGAGTTCGTGGAACCGAGCGCCGGGGTGGCCCGGGTGATGTACGACGCCGACGCCCACTACACCGCCCACCGCGTCGTACGGCTCGACGTGCCGAGCCCGACGTTCATGCGCGCCCCGGGCGAGGCACCCGGGTCCTTCGCGCTGGAGGCGGCGCTCGACGAACTGGCCGAGCGGTGCGGGATCGACCCGATCGAGCTGCGACTGCGCAACGAACCCGAGGTCGGCCCGGTGTCCGGCCTGCCGTTCGCCGGCCGCAACCTGGCCGCCTGCTTCCAGGAGGGCGCCCGCAGGTTCGGCTGGGCCGACCGCGACCCGCGCCCCGGACTGCGCCGGGACGGCCGCTGGCTGCTCGGCACCGGTACCGCGGCGGCCTCCTTCATGGCGGGTGCCGGACCGTCCACCGCCTCGGCGACCGCGCACCCCGACGGCACGTTCACCGTCCGGATCGCCGCGGCCGACCTCGGCACCGGAGCCCGTACCGCGCTCACCCAGGTTGCCGCCGACGCGCTCGAGGTGGCCCCGGAGCGGGTCCGGGTGCACATCGGGGACAGCGACTTCGGCCCGGCGATGCTCGCCGGCGGCTCCATGGGCACCCGCTCCTGGGCCTGGGCCGTCAAGATCGCCGCCGGGGAACTGCGCGAACGGCTGGCGCTCGGCGCCGACCTCCCGCCGGAGGGCATCACGGTGCGCTCGGACAGCACCGAGGCCCTCGGCTCCCTCGCCCCGGCCGAACGCCACTCCTACGGGGCCCAGTTCGCCGAGGTCGCCGTGGACACCGCCACCGGCGAGGTGCGGGTACGGCGCATGCTCGGCATCTTCTCCGCCGGCCGGATCATCAACCCGCTCACCGCACGCAACCAGTTCCGCGGCGGCATGATCTGGGGCATCTCCATGGCCCTGCACGAGGAGGCGGTCCGGGACCGCGCCTCGGGCGGCCATGTCGGCCCCGATCTCGCGGGCTACCACGTGGCGACCCACGCCGACGTGCCCCGCATCGAGGCCGACTGGATCGAGGAGACGGACCCGGACGACCCGGTCGGGATCAAGGGCATCGGCGAGATCGGCACCGTCGGCGCCGCCGCGGCCGTCGCCAACGCGGTCTGGCACGCCACCGGGGTACGCCACCGCAGCCTGCCCATCCGGCCGGACCGTGTCCTGTCGGCCGCCGCCGGGACACGGGATGCTTGACCTCGCCGGGGAACTGCACGCGTGGATCGCGGAGGGCCGGGAGTTCGCCGTCGCCACCGTGCTGGCGGTCGCCGGCAGCGCGCCGCGCGGCCCGGGCGCCGCGCTCGCCGTCGACCGCGCGGGCACCGTCATCGGCTCGGTCTCCGGCGGCTGCGTGGAAGGCGCGGTGTACGACCTGTGCCGTACGGCACTGGACACCGGCGCCGCCGTCGTCGAACGGTTCGGCTACAGCGACGAGGACGCCTTCGCCGTGGGACTGACCTGCGGCGGGACGATCGACCTGCTGATCACGCCGGTGACCGCCGGGGCACCCGCGCGCACCGCCCTCGCGGCGGCCCTGGCGGCCGCCGCGGGGGGTGAGCCGGCGGCCCTCGCCCGGGTCGCCCGGGGCCCGGCCGGCCTGCTCGGCCGGGGCCTGCTGGTCCGGCCCGACGGCACCGTCGAGGGTGGCCTCGGCGGCCACCCGGAGCTGGACCGGACGGCGGCGGCCGAGGCCCGCGCCCTGCTGGAGGGGGGCCGTACCGGCACGGTGGAGCTCTGGGCCGACGGCTCGCACTGCCCCGGCGGGCTGACCCTGCTGGTCGAGTCGAACGTGCCGCCCCCGCGGATGATCGTGTTCGGCGCCGTCGACTTCGCGGCGGCGCTGGCCCGGGCCGGGAAGTTCCTCGGCTACCACGTGACGGTGTGCGACGCCCGGCCCGTCTTCGCCACCCCGGCCCGCTTCCCCGACGCCGACGAGGTCGTCGTCGACTGGCCGCACCGCTATCTGCGGCGCACCGGGACCGACGCCCGCACGGTCCTGTGCGTCCTCACCCACGACGCGAAGTTCGACGTACCGCTGCTGACGGAGGCCCTGCGCAGGCCGGCGGCGTTCATCGGCGCGATGGGCTCCCGCCGCACCCACGAGGACCGCGACCGGCGGCTGCGGGCCGAGGGCCTGACCGACGCCGAACTGGCCCGGCTGCACTCGCCGATCGGCCTCGACCTCGGTGCCCGGACCCCCGAGGAGACCGCCCTGTCGATCGTGGCGGAGATCGTCGCCACCCGGCGGGGCGGCACCGGCGTACCGCTGACCGGCTCCACCACGCCCATCCACCACGAACCCGGCGACCGGGCGCGCCCGGCGGTCGCCTGATCGCCCGCACGTCCTCTCTCTTCGGCCGAGGGAGAGTGCCCTAGCGTGGAAGGGTGCACGACGGGTTGGTCACCCTGTTCCTCGCCGGGGACGTGATGCTCGGCCGGGGAGTGGACCAGATCCTTCCGCACCCCGGTGATCCGGCGCTGCGGGAGGCGTACGTCCGCGACGCCCGGGCCTACGTCGAGCTGGCCGAGGCGGCGAACGGGCCGATTCCCCGGCCCGTCGACTTCCGCTGGCCCTGGGGCGAGGCCCTGCCGCTCCTGGACGCCGCCGCGCCCGACGTACGGGTGATCAACCTGGAGACCGCCGTCACCGCCGACGGGGACTTCGCCCCCGGCAAGGGGGTGCACTACCGGATGCACCCCGCCAACCTGCCGTGCCTGGCCGCGGTCCGCCCGGACGTCTGCGTGCTGGCCAACAACCATGTGCTGGACTTCGGCCCGCGCGGTCTGGCGGAGACGCTCGACGTCCTGGCGCGGGCGGGGCTGCGGACGGCGGGCGCGGGCCGGGACGAGACGGCCGCGCGGCGACCGGCGACCGTGCCCCTCGTTACCGGCGGACGGGTGCTGCTCTTCTCCTTCGGGATGCCCTCCAGCGGGATCCCCGGACGCTGGGCCGCCACCGGCCGGTGCGCCGGGGTCGACCTGGTCGCGGAGCCGTCGCCGGCCGCCGCGGCCGCGTTCGCCGCCCGGCTGCGCCAGGTCGGGCGGCCCGGCGACCTGGTGGTCGCCTCGGTCCACTGGGGCCCGAACTGGGGCTACGGCGTCTCCCGCGCCGAGGTCCGCTTCGCCCACGCACTGGTCGACGCCGGCGTGGACATCGTGCACGGGCACTCCTCGCACCACCCCCGCCCGCTGGAGGTGTACGGCGGCCGGCTCGTCCTGTACGGCTGCGGCGACCTCGTCGACGACTACGAGGGCATCGGCGGCTACGAGCGGTACCGGGACGACCTGCGGGTGCTCTACCTGGTCTCGGTGGCGGCGGACACCGGCCGGCTGGCCGGCCTGCGGATGGTGCCGCTGCGGGCCCGCCGGATGCGGCTGGAGCACGCCCCGCCCGAGGACACCGCCTGGCTGCGCGCCACCCTCGACCGGCACAGCCGCGCGTACGGCACCCGTGTCGAGGACGGCCCCGACGGCACGCTCACCGTCCGGCTCCTGCACGGTGCACCCCCGAGCCGCTGACGCGCTCCTGGGCCTTTCGTCACTCCGCGACGCGCACCAGGGCGAGCGTGATGTTGTCGGGCCCGCCGGCCGAGATCGCGGCCTTCCAGAGCTCGTAGGCGGCGCGTCCGTCGTCGTACTCGCGCAGCACGGCGTCCAGCATCTCGTTCGGCAACGGGTCGGTCAGGCCGTCGGTGCTGATCAGACAGCGGTCCCCGGGGCCGAGGGGAGCGGCTGTCACATGCGGGACCACCGGGCGGTACCCCCGGGTGCCGCCGAGGCACTGGGTCACCAGCGTGGTGGTACGCCGCCCGGGTGCGAGCGGGGGGCTGTCGTCCGTGCTGAGCTGGAGCACCCCGTCCGGCGGCGCGGCGAAGACCCGGCTGTCGCCCACGTTGAACACCAGCAGCGACCGGGGCAGGACGACAGCGCCCGCCACGGTCGTCCCCATCGTGGCCAGGGCGCCGCCCGCTTCCGCCGCGGCCGCGAACACCTCGCGGTTGCAGGCGTGCAGTGCCTCGCGCACGTCGTCCTCGGTGCCGAGGCGGTCCCCGGTCGCGGCGAGCCGGCGCACGACCAGCGCACTGGCCAGCTCACCGCCCGGCTGCCCGCCGAGCCCGTCGGCGACCGCGACGACGAGCGGCGTACCGAGCGGGAACACCAGCGTCTGCGGGCTCTCCGTCACGGTGGCGCACAGCGTCCACGGCCCGACCACCAGGCTGTCCTCGTTGCGCTCACGGATCAGTCCGGGGTGGCTGAGCCCGGTCACGGCGACGTACGTCATGGAGAACCACCGCCTTTCCCGCCTCGTTCTCTCCTCTGCCGGCCGGGCGTGTTACGGCCCTGTGACGCCGAACGGACCGTTCCAGGATCGGCGCCTGACAGGCTCGGCAGCGAACAGAGCGGCAGACGGTCGCGCGGCCCGCAGCGGGCCCCGGGGGACGGCGGAGCGGCTCTGGCGTTGCAGTACCGACCACCTGTAGACGTTCCTGGGGGAAATCCGTCATGACCACGCGTACCCGCACCACCGCCGCCGCCATCGCGGTGGCCGCCACCGTCACCGGCAGCGCACTGCTGGGCCTCTCCGGCGCCGCCTCGGCCGCCACCGCCACCGGCCACTCCGCCCTGACCGTCAGCAACGGCACCAAGTACGTGCTGATCGACGGCCACCGGGTGAACTTCCACGTGCCTGTCCGGGACCTCGCCTGGTCCCCGAACGGCGCCAAGGCCGCCTTCATCGACGGCTCCGGCAACCTGGACATCGCCAACCCGGACGGCAGCGGGCGGGTGGTCGTCGCCAAGAACCCGGGCAACCAGAACTGGTCCCACCCCACCTGGCAGGTGACCGCCAAGGACACCCAGAACGGCATCCCCGCCAAGGACAACCTCATCTTCGCCGCCCGCGCCAAGGACGTCTCCCGGCTGAAGTACGTCTCCGCCAAGGCCGTCCACGGCACGCCGAAGACGCTGCCCCTCGCCGGGGACCCGGAGCCGGGCGGTGCGGTGCCGCAGACCGGCAACGTCTGGCCGAACGCGGGCGGCCACTACGGCACCGCGGTGTACGCCAACGTCGACACCGGTGCCGTCTACATCCGCGACGACTACCTGCGCCAGCAGGGCGGCAAGCTCACCAAGGGCTCCCAGCCGGCCCTGTCGCCCAACGAGGAGAAGGTCGTCTTCGTGCGCTCGGTCGCCGGGCACGACCACCTCCTCGTGGAGGACTTCGAGCACAACGGCCGCATCACCGACCTCACCCCGCACGCCACCACCGACTACACCGAGCCGGCCTGGTCGCCCGACGGCAAGACCCTCGCGGCCCGCACCCCGTCGGGCACGGTGACCCTGCGCGCCGACGGCACCGGCCACCCGACCAAGGTCACCACGACGACCGGTCTGGCGGCCTACCGCCCCTGATCCCGGCGGTACCACGGGCCGGGCGGGTCAGGGCGGAGCGGTGCGGGTCACCGGTCCGTCCGGGCCAGCTCGGCCCGCAGCTCGTCCAGGTGCACATCCGCCGAGTCGTGCGGCAGGAACTCGACCACGTCGAGGAACCGGAACAGCACCTGGCTGCTGGTGATGGCGTACTCGAACTCGGCGAAGCCCACCACCGCGCCCAGGGTGCCCCGCGCGGCGCCCCGCACCACATGCGCGGTCATCTCGTCCGGCTGCTCCGCCGACAGCCCGCGCCGGGCGTTGGGCCGGGCCAGATAGGGGCACACCATCGACGCGTACAGCATGCACGCGCGGTGCCCCGGCCCCTCCAGTGTCGGCGCGAGATTGCGGTACGGCCGGTCCGCGGCCAGCGCCTCCGCGATCGCCGCGCTCTCCGCGGGGCCCACCACCCGCCACACCGGGCCCTGCGGCATGCCCCGGCCGCACACCGAGCACAGCCGCTGTGCCGCGCAGCGGGCGCTGCGCTCGTAGTCGGTCAGCGCGAACTGCGGTTCCTCCCCCTCCCACGGTGTGATCGCCGGTACCGGATACCCCCGTACGTCCCTCGGCCGGTCGGCAACCCCCGCCGGCATGGGAACACGCTCGAATCGCACAGCCCATCCCTACCAGTCCCGGCGCCCGGACACCAGCACGGGCCGGGCGCCGGGAAGCACCGGCGGGGTCAGAACGCGGTGTGGGCGAACCAGCGGTCGAGCACGGTGGTGTCCCCGGTGATCTCGTAGCCGGGCTCGCCGTACGTGCGCCGCCCGTAGAGCAGGAGCAGCAGGTCCGCAGCGGTGGCCCGTACCGTCACCGTGTGCGCTGCGGACCCGGCGGGACCGGCCTCCGGCGTCGTGAGCAGCCGGAAACCGTCGGTGTCCAGCCGTACCGGCCACTCCTCGCCGTCCGTGCTGCGGAAGGCGATGGTCTCACCGGTGCCGCGCAGCTGCGTCACCCCGGGCGCGAAGAGCCCCGCGTACGGCAGGTTGACCAGGAACTCGTCCACCCCGTCGGCCGCCAGCACGGGGTCGACGGCCGGCTCCCGGCCGACCGCGCGCTCCGCGTCCACCCGGTGCACCAGCGTCTCGAAGAGCATGCGGCGGGCCCAGAACCGCGCGTGCGGGTCCGCGCCCCACGTCCACATCGCCGCGTCCGGATCGGTGTCCCGCAGCACGTCCGCCACCTGCGGCACCCCCGCCGCCACCCACCCGGGGTACTCCTCGGCCCGCTCGGGCAGCCCCAGCTCCACGTCACGGCTGCGCGGCGGCTCCTGCACCCGCCGGGTCAGCAGCGCGCAGAACCAGCGCTGGAGCGAACCCACGTGTTGGGTGAGGTCGGCCAGCGTCCAGTCGGGGCAGCAGGGCACGGCCCGCCCGGGGTCGGCCCCCTCGACCGCCGCGGCGAAGCGCCGGGTCTCCTCCTCGATCGCCGCGCGGTAGGTGTCGTACGGCAGCGGATGTGCCGCCTTGTCCGTCGTCGTCATGGGCCGCCGTCATTCCCCTTCTCGGCAGGTACTCGGTCGCGATCAGTGTGGCTGCTGGAGTGCACTCCAAGGCAAATCGCCGCCGACCGGTGTGACGTCGCCCATTGCGGTCCGCCGCCGATGCTGTGACCCTTCGCCGCGAACGACTCGCCGAAGAAGTCGAACATCTCTCCGAGTAACTGTTATCCGCGCGCCCCTCGGCGGTCTCCCAGATATCGGACAGCACCGTTCGGCGACGAGAACAGGGAAGCTTTGATGAGTACACAGCGCACGGTGGGGCCGGCCGCACTGGTGAACGCTGCCCGGGCGGGCGACCCGGCGGCCCAGGACGCCCTGGTCAGCGCCTACCTCCCGCTGGTCTACAACATCGTGGGCCGGGCACTGAACGGCTCGGTCGACGTCGACGACGTGGTCCAGGAGACCATGCTCCGCGCCCTCGACGCGCTCGGCGACCTGCGCACCCCCGAAAGCTTCCGCTCCTGGCTCGTGGCCATCGCGATGAACCGGGTCCGGGCCCACCGGCAGGACCGGCAGTTCGCCCCGGGCGCCGTCGAGGAGGCCGCCGACCTGGCCGACCCGGGCGCCGACTTCGTAGACCTGACCATCGTCCGGCTCCAGCTGTCCGGCCAGCGCCGGGAGACCGCCGCCGCCACCCGCTGGCTGGAGCCGGACGACCAGGAGGTGCTGGCGCTGTGGTGGCTGGAGTGCGCCGGCGAACTGACCCGCGCCGAGGTCGCCACCGCCCTGGAGCTGTCGCCGCAGCACACCGCGGTCCGCGTGCAGCGGATGAAGGCACGGCTGGAGGCGGCCCGGGTGGTCGTCCGGGCGCTCGACTCCCGGCCGCTGTGTACGGAGCTGAGCGCCACCCTGGCCACCTGGGACCGGCTGCCCTCGGCGCTGTGGCGCAAGCGGATCGCCCGGCATGCCCGCGACTGCGCCCGCTGCGGCGGTCTGTGGCAGGGGCTGCTCCCCGCCGAGGGGCTGCTCGCCGGGCTGGCCCTGGTCGCGGTGTCGTCGGCGCTGCTCACCACCGTGCGGTCCGCCGCGGCGGCGACCGCCCCGGCCGCGGCCACCGCCCCGCTCCCGCCGCACCCGGCCCCGGCCGACCCGCTCGGCACCCAGGTCACCCAGGTCCTCCCCGCGGCGCAGCCCGGCCCGGGCGACACCGGCTCCGCCGCCCCGCTCGGCACCGACACCGGTGCGCCGCCCCGCCGGCCGGGGTCCCGGGGCGAGGCCCGGCGGCGCCGGCGGCTGCGGCGGCGCGCGCTGGGCGGGGCCGTGGTGGCGGCCTGTGTGGCGGGCGGCGGCCTGTGGTACGTCGGCCCCGGCTCCGCACCGCGCACCCAGGACACCGGCGCCGCGCGCACCGCGGGTGCGCCCAGTGTCGACCTCGCCGCCCCGAGCACCACCGCGGCCTCGCCGTCGGCCGACCCGTCTCCGTCACCGTCCCCGCGCCGGACGAAGAAGAAGACCACCGCCAAGAAGAGCCCCCGCCCGACGCACAGGGCCAGCACCCCCAAGCCCACGCCCACCCGGACGGCGTCCGCCGCGCCGCGTCCCTCCGCCACCCCGCGGCCGGTTCCGCCGGCCACCGGCACCGTCGCCCAGGTGATAGCCCTGGTGAACCAGGAGCGGGCGAGCGCCGGCTGCGGACCGGTCACCGAGAACGCGCTCCTGGACAAGGCCGCGCAGGGCCACTCCGACGACATGGCCGCCCGGCACTTCTTCGACCACGTCAACCCGGACGGCGCCGACCCCGGCCGGCGTATCACCGCGGCGGGGTACAACTGGTCCACCTACGGGGAGAACATCGCCCAGGGCCAGCCGACCCCGAAGGCCGTGATGGACGCCTGGATGAACAGCCCCGGCCACCGCGCCAACATCCTCAACTGCTCCTTCAAGGAGCTGGGTGTGGGCGTGCACACCGGCCCGGGCGGGCCGTGGTGGACCCAGGACTTCGGTGCCAAGCTCTGACGCCCCGCCGTACTGCTGACACTGGCGCACTGCTGACACGGGCGGACCGCTGAAACCGGTCCGCCGGACCGGCGCGGCGCGGCGACCGGCCCCCGGGGGACCGGCCGCCGCGCGGCTGTGCCCGGTGGCCCGGGATCACTTGTCCCGGAAGACCGCCTTGCTGACCTCCGCCATGGTTCCTCCAGGCGGTGAGATGGGGCTCGGTCATGTCCCCGGCGCGAGGTGCCGCGCCGGACCGGTCAGGTACCCCCGGGAGCGAAGCGGATTCATGGATTCCGTCCGGTCATGGGAGCGGCGCCGTCCGGGTACTCGGGGGCCGCACAGAGGCAGGTGAGGCCCCCATGAGCGAAGACACCCCGTCCCAGGCCGAGGGCGAGCGGGAACCGGACACCGCGACGGCCGGCCAACCGCCGCGCACCACCCCCTCCCAGGCCGAGGGGGAGGACACCGAGGAGGACGGCACCGGGCAGGCCCGGCACGGCGGCAAGCCCGGTCTCGCCCAGCATCTGCGGGAGGAGCCGAGGACACCGATCCAGGAGGAGTTCGACCGCTGACGCCATGCGCCACGACACCCGGCGCGCACCGCCGGAATGGCAGCTTGCTGCCAAACAACATGCCTGTGTCATACGGCAGTTGGCACCCTCTTGACGCTCTCCGGGCCCCCGCCTAGCGTGCAGCGGACACGTCTGGACAGGTTTGGCAGGTGGCTCGGAGATGACGTACCAGCAGGACCCCCTCGACCACAGATCCACCGCGCGCCCGATGCAGGTGGAGACGCACGGACTCGACGTCATCGGGGACGCGGAGCGCAAGGGCACACCCCGCGTGCTGTTCTGGCCCTGGTTCGGGGCCAACGTCTCCGTCCTCGGACTGAGCTACGGCGCCTTCGCGTTCGGCTTCGGCATCTCCTTCTGGCAGGCGCTCGTCGCGGGCGTCCTCGGCATCGTCGTCTCCTTCCTGCTCTGCGGATTCATCGCGGTCGCCGGCAAGCGCGGTTCCGCGCCCACGATGGTGCTGAGCCGGGCCGCCTACGGCGTGCGCGGCAACCGGCTGCCGTCCGTCATCTCGTGGATCCTCACCGTCGGCTGGGAGACCGTCCTCGCCGCGCTCGCCACCATGGCCACCGCCACCGTCTTCGACCGCCTCGGCTGGGGCGGCGGCACCGAGACCAAGGTCGCCGCCCTCGTGGTGGTCGCCGCGCTGACCGTCCTCGGCGGAGTCATGGGCTTCGACCTGATCATGCGGCTCCAGACGGCGATCACCGTCATCACCGGCATTCTGACGGTCGTCTACTTCGGCCTCGTCGCCGACCACATCCACTGGTCCGCCGTCAGCTCCCTGCCGTCCGGATCGCCGCAGGAGTTCATCGGCGCGCTGGTGTTCATGATGACCGGCTTCGGCCTCGGCTGGGTCAACGCGGCGGCCGACTACTCCCGCTACCTTCCCCGCAGCTCCTCCAGCCGGGGCGTGATCGGCTGGACCACCTTCGGGGGCTCCGTCGCCCCGCTGCTCCTGCTGGTCTTCGGGCTGCTGCTGGCCGGCTCCTCGCAGACGCTCAGCAAGGCCGTCGCGGCCGACCCGATCGGCGCGCTCACCACGATCCTGCCCACCTGGTTCCTGGTGCCCTTCGCCGTGGTCGCCGTGCTGGGCCTGGTCGGCGGCACGGTCCTCGACATCTACTCCTCCGGCCTCGCGCTGCTCTCCGCCGGGGTGCGGGTGCCCCGCCCGGTGGCCGCCCTCTTCGACGGTGTCCTGATGATCGCCGGCGCGGTCTACATCGTCTTCTTCGCCGGCGACTTCCTCGGCCAGTTCATGGGCTTCCTCACCACCCTCGGCGTGCCCATCGCCGCCTGGTGCGGGATCATGCTCGCCGACCTCGCGCTGCGCCGCCGCGACTACGACGAGACGGATCTCTACCGCCCGCACGGCCGCTACGGCGACGCACCCCTGACGCCCCTGCTGCTCACCCTCGCCGCCACCGCCCTCGGCTGGGGGCTGGTCACCAACAGTGCCGCGTCCTGGCTCACCTGGCAGGGCTACCTCCTGGCGCCGTTCGGCCTCGGCGGCAAGACCGGCGCCTGGGCCTTCGCCAACCTGGGCGTCCTGGCCGCCCTCGCCCTCGCCTTCCTGGGCACGCTGCTGCTCCGCCGGGGCCGGGTGCGGGCGCAGGAGGCGCAGGCACCGAGCCCGACAGCCACCGAGGAAGTGCTCAGCCCGTGAACGCCGGCCACCTCGCCGTCATCGACATGCAGCGGGTCTTCGCCGACCCGGCGAGCCCCTGGGCCACCCCCCGCTACGCGGACGCGGCGGCCGGCGTCAAGGCCCTGCTGCCGGCGTTCACCGGCCGGGTCACCTTCACCCGCTTCCTGGCCCCGCGGGACCCGGCCGGCGCCTGGCGCGCCTACTACGAGCAGTGGCCCTTCGCGCTCCAGCCGCCGGACGCCGCGCTCTGGCAGCTCACCGACGGCTTCGCCGACGTACCCGGCACGGTCCTGGACGCCGCCACCTTCGGCAAGTGGACCCCCGAGCTGGCCGCCCGCGTCGGCGTGGGCGGCCGGCTGGTGCTGGCGGGGGTCAGCACGGACTGCTGTGTGCTGTCCACCGCGCTGGCCGCGGCCGACGCCGGCACCGAGGTGCTGGTCGTCGCGGACGCCTGCGCGGGCGCCGACGACGACTCCCACCTCAAGGCGCTCCAGATCATGGAGCTGTACCGGCCGCTGGTCCGGGTCACCAGCATCGCCGGGGTGCTCGCCGGGGCCGGGCCGTGACCGGTGTCCCGCTCAAACACCAGCAGATCAGCAGGACCCTCGCCCGGGAGATCCGCACCGGCCGCAGCCGCGCCGGGGAGCGGCTGCCGGGCGAGCACGCCCTGGCCCGGCGGTTCGGAGTCAGCCGTACGACCGTCCGCGCGGCCCTCGCCGACCTGAGCGCACAGGGCCTGATCGCCACCCGCACCGGCAAGGGGTCCTACGTCCTCTTCGACGGCCGGCCGCCGGACGACCGGCCCGGCCGGGCCCGGGTCGTGACCCGCCACGGAGGCGACGGCGCCGTCCGCACCCTTGCCGTGCACGAGACGCGCGACAGCGCCCTCGCCGCCGAACTCCGCCTGGACGAGGACATGTTCGTGTGCGTCGAGCGGACCTCGCTGGCCGCCGACGGCACCGTCCTGACGTACGAGCGCAGCTTTCTGCCGCCGGTGCCCGGCATCCGCGAGCTGCCCGCCCAGCCCGGCGCCCAGTCGCCCGCCGAGGCGCTGCTGCGGGCCGGGCTGCGGCCCGACCACGGCGAGCAGCGGATGGGAGGCCGGCCGATCGACGCCCGGGAGGCCGAGGCGCTGCGGCGGGCGCCGGGGGACTGGTTCCTGGAGCTGCGGCGCACCAGCCGCGCCGTCGACGGCTCCTTCGTCGAACACCTCGTCAGCCTGCTCGACCCCGCCCGCTGCCACCTGGCCGCCGCCTTCGGCTGACCGCCGCGCAGGACGGTGCTGTCCAGGAGACCGGTGCACGCGGCTCCGGTGCACGCGGCGCGCATGGCCCGGCCCGCACCGGGTACGCGAGGCCCAAGCCGCCCGGCGCGCAGCTGTCCGGGAGGCCGTACCACAGCCGCTACCAGGGGACCTGCCATGGAGACACCCGCACACGACGCCCTGCCGACACCGGCCCAGCAGGCGCTGGACGCGCTGACCGAGAACGCCGAGGACCAGGCCGCCCTGGACACCCTCGCGCACAGCGACGTACTCGTACCCGTGCCCGACGACGCGGTCGACGGGGAGGGCGCCGACGCCACGACGGTGGCCCTGCCCGTCCTCGAACAGCCCGGAGGAGACCAGGTCGTCCCCGTGTTCACCACCGAGGGCGAGATGGCCGACCTGCTGCCCTTCGTCTCGCGCTACCGCCTGATCCCCCTGGGCGCCCTGGCCTCGCAATGGCCCGAGGAGGATCTCTCGCTGGCCATCGACGGCAGCTCACCCCACGCCCTCACCCTGACGTCACAGGGGGTGCGCACCCTGCTGGTGCGGTGAGCGGCCGCGGCAGGACGGCCGGAACTGCCCCCGCCGCGGAGTAGTCACCCGCCCCGCCGCCGGGAAGACCCCAGCGGGAGAGACCGGGGCGAGGTGAAGGAGCCGATGGCCGTGAGGGTCGTCCTGCTGGGCACGGCCGCCGGGGGCGGCTTCCCGCGGTGGAACTGCGCCTGCGAGCGGTGCGCCGCCGCCCGGGACGGGAAGCTGCCCGCCCGGACCCAGGAGTGCGCCGCCGTGACCGGCAACGGGCGCGACTGGTGGCTGCTGAACGCCTCGCCCGATCTGCGCGCCCAGCTCGCGGCCACCCCCGCCATGTGGCCCGGATCCAGCCGCCGGACCGGCCCGCTGCGCGGGGTCCTGCTCACCGACGCCGAGGCCGATCACACCATGGGCCTGGGGGTGCTGCGGGGGGCGGCGGACCTGAAGGTGTACGCGGCAGGGCCGGTCCGCGCCGCCCTCGCCCCGGCCCGCGCCGCCCTCGGCCGCTACGCCCCCTGGGAGTGGGCGGACAGCCTCGCCGACGGCGGCTTCGTGCTGGCCGGCGGCCTTGTCGTCACCGCCCGCCCGGTCGGCGCGAGCACCCCGGCGTACGTACCGGGGGCGGCCCCCGAGCCCGCCGGGCCGTGGCGGACCGCGTACCGCGTCGAGGACCTGGCCACCGGGGGAGTGCTGGTGTACGCGCCGAGCGTCGGCACCTGGAGCCCCGTCCTGGACGAGCTGTGCGCCGACGCCGACTGCGTGCTGCTGGACGGCACCTTCCTCACCGCGGACGCCTCCGGTACGGCGGTGGCGCGGCCCGGAACCGGACAGGCGCCCCCGGCCCATCTGCCCGTCGACGGCCCGGACGGCACCCTGGCCGCCCTGGCCCGCCTTGCGGTCCCCCGCCGGATCTACACCCACCTGCACCACACGAACCCGCTGCTGGACCCCGGCTCACCGGCCCACGAGCGGGTGACCGCACACGGCGCGGAGATCCTGCCGGACGGCGCGGAGCTGCTGTTCTAGCTCTGCTGACCGGGGAGCGTGCGTTCCAGTGCCGCCCGCTGCAACGGCAGCACCTCGGCGTGCCGTTCGCGGCCCTTGCGGGTGAGGGCCACCCACACACCGCGCCGGTCCTCCGCGCACACCGAGCGCTCCACCAGGCCGTCCTTCTCCAGCCGGCCGATCAGCCGGGACAGCGCGCTCTGGCTGAGGTGCACCCGGCCGACCAGGTTCTGCACCCGGCACTGGTCGCCCTCCGCGGGCGACTCGGCGGCCAGGATGTCCAGCACCTCGAAGTCGCTGGCGCCCAGCCCGTACGGGTGCAGCACCCGGTCGATCTCGCACATCGTGCGCGCGTGCACGGCGAGGATGTCCCGCCACCGCTCCTCGAGCCGGGCGTCGGCCGTCGTGACTGCCATACCCGCACCGTAGCACCGAACCAGCCACTCGTTGAGTGTGCAACTAGTGGGCCCGGCGGGCCGTACGACGCCGATCAGCCGACCGGATCCTGAAGCAGCCCCACCAGGTTGCCGTCGGGGTCCTTCACCGAGGCCACGAGCCTGCCGTTGCCCACGTCCCGCACGTCCTGGAGCAGCTCGGCGCCCGCCGCCAGGAGGGCCGTCAGCCGCTCGCGCAGATCGGTGACGTGCCAGAACGGCACCGGCCCGGTCAGCCCCTGGGCATGTCCGTTGGGGTCGAGGCCGATGTCCTGCCCGGCGGCCTTGAACCCGATGTAGTACGGCGCGTCGACAAAGGGCTCCACCCCCAGCAACGCGGTGAACAGGGCCTTCGCCCGCTCCGGATCCTTGACGGGGTAGATGATCGTTTGCAGGCCGGCGGTCATGGGACGTCACTCCTTCTGAGCTGTGTGCACCGGCGGGGGTGCCCGCCGGTGCTTTCACGCTAGGCCCGGGACGCCCGCCCGTGCTTCTTCGATCCTGACCGGTTCCGGGCACCCCGGCATGCTCAGGCGGACTCCCGGCGCACCAACTCCGTCGGAAGGATCACCGCCGCCGGGTCCTCCCCGCCGATCTGCGCCAGCAGCACCCGGACCATCTCACTGCTGATCCGGTCCCACGGCTGCCGGATGGTGGTCAGCTCCGGGGAGGACGCGGTCGCCGCCGGCGAGTCGTCGAAGCCGCCGACAGCGATGTCATCCGGCACCCGCTTACCGGCCCGCTGGAGGGCCGTCAGCACGCCCTGCGCCATCAGGTCGGACGCGACGAACACCGCGTCCAGGTCCGGGGCCTGCGCCAGCAGCCGCTCCGCGCCCGCCTCACCGCTGGCCCGGCTGTAGTCGCCGGAGACGATCAGCCGGTCGTCCACGGGGATGCCCGCCTCGGCGAGCACCTCCTTGTACCCGGCGAGCCGCTCCACACCGCCGGGGGTGTCCAGCGGGCCGGTGACCACGCCGATCCGCTGCCGGCCCAGCGACAGCAGATGCCGGACCATGTCCCGGGCGCCGTCCCGGTCGTCGGCGGCGACGTAACTCACCTTGGAGCCCAGCCCCATCGGCTTGCCGCAGGCGACCAGCGGCACACCGGCCGCGCGCAGTTCCTCGGCGACCGGATCCCCGGAGTGGCTGGAGACCAGCAGCACCCCGTCGACATGCCCGGCGGTGATGTACCGCGTTATCCGCCGCCGTTCGTCGTCGGTGCCCGCCAGCATCAGCAGCAGCGGGACGTCGTGCGCGGCCAGCGCCTGGGTGCAACCGCGCAGCAGCACATTGAAGTTGGGGTCCTCGAAGAACCGCTCCTGCGGCTCGGTCAGCAGAAAGCCGACGGAGTCGGAGCGCCCGGTGATCAGCGATCGGGCATGCCGGTTCACCACGTATCCCGTCTTGCGGATGGCGGCGTTGACCGCCTCCTGCGCGGCGGGGCTGACGTAGTGGCCGCCGTTGAGCACGCGCGAGACGGTGCCGCGCGAGACACCGGCCTCGCGCGCCACGTCGTGGATCGTCGGCGGCCTTCGCCGTCCCCCCGGATTGCTCATGGTCATGACTTTACGGCCCCGGACAGCAGATCCAGGCTCCAGAACCGCTGGATGACCAGGAAGAGGGCGATCAGCGGAAGGACCGCGAGGAAGGCGCCCGTGATCACCAGGGTGTACAGGGCGGGCGTGTTGGCCCCCTGCTCCAGCAGGGTGTACAGACCCAGCGTGAGCGGGAACTTCTCGTCGTCGCTGAGCATGATGTACGGCAGCAGGAAGTTGTTCCAGACGGCGACGAACTGGAACAGGAACACGGTGACCATGCCGGGGATCATCATCGGCAGCGCGATCCGGGTGAAGATCCGCCACTCGCTCGCCCCGTCCATCCGCCCGGCCTCGACCACATCGGCGGGGACGGCGGCGGAGGCGTAGATCCGGGCGAGATAGACGCCGTACGGGGAGAGGATCTGCGGCAGCAGCACGGACAGGTAGGAGTCCGTGAGGTTCGCCTTCGCCAGCAGCAGGTACTGCGGCACGGCGAGGATCACCGGCGGCATCAGCACGCCCGCGAGCAGGATGTTGAACATCGTCTCGCGGCCCCTGAACCGGTAGGTGGCGAGCGCGTAGCCGCTGAACGCCGACACGGCGGTCGACAGCAGGGCGCCGAGGACGGCGTACAGGGCGGAGTTGCCCATCCACTCCCAGTAGATGCCGTCCCGGTAGGCGTTCAGGTCCTTGAGGTTCTGGGTGAACCCGGTGCCCGGCAGGAAGGTGAAGGTGGAGAACAGCTCGCGCCCGGACTTGGTGGACGCGATCACCACCCAGGCGACGGGCAGCAGCGTGTAGACCGCGCCGAGCAGCAGGGTGATCGTCGGCACCAGCGCGATCCGGCGGCGCAGCGGCGGGCGCCGCGCCGTTCCGGGGGTGGCGCCGGCCGCCGGGGCGGCCTTGTGGACGGCAAGGGTGCTCATCGCGCCTCCTGCTTGTTGCGGCGGTTCGCGGTCCGCAGGAAACCGAAGGACAGGACCAGCGTGACCAGGGCGATCAGGACGGCCTCGGCCGCCGCCGAGTAGATGTCGTTCCGGTGGAAGGCGTCCTGGTACACCTTCATCAGCGGACTCCAGCTGGTGTCGACGGAGTTGGTGAGCGGCTTGAGGGTCGTCGGCTCGTTGTACACCTGGAGCGTCGCGATGATCGAGAAGAAGAAGGTCAGCACCAGCGAGGGCGCCACCATCGGGATCTTGATCCGCAGGGCGATCTGCAACGGGGTGGCGCCGTCCAGCCTGGCCGCCTCGTACACCTCGGCGGGGATGGACCGCAGCGAGGTGTAGATGACGATCATGTTGAAGCCGGTGCCGCCCCAGACCGCGATGTTCGACAGGGCGAGATAGAGCGGACCGCCGTCCAGCAGGTTCGGCTGCGGCAGCTGGAGCTTGGCCAGGACGTAGTAGAAGGGGCTCACGTCCGGCAGGTAGAGGAAGCCCCACAGCAGCGCCGCGACCACGCCGGGGACGGCGTACGGCAGGAAGATCGCGAGCCGGGTGAACGGGGTGAACCGCACCTTTTCGGAGTCCAGCATCAGGGCGAACAGCAGGGCGAGGCCCAGCATCACCGGGACGACGATGCAGCCGTAGCCGAGCACCCGCAGGGCGCCGTGCAGCAGCTCGCTGTCCTGGAAGGCGTCGGTGTAGTTCTCGACCCCGGCCCAGACCTCCTGCCGCGCGTTCGCACCGAGGCCGAGCCCGGAGATGTGCGTCTTGCGGAAACTGAGGAAGACGGCGTAGCCGATGGGCAGTGCGAAGAAGAGTCCGAAGAGGAGTGTGGCGGGGAAAAGGAAGGCATACGGGGCCCCCTTGACCCCGTACGACTTCCGGCGGGCGGGGCTTGTCACTGGGAGACCTCGAAGCCCTGCTTCTTCATGTCGGCGACCGTGGCGTCCTGCATCTGCTTCAGGGCGGAGGTGAAGTCCGACTTGTTCTTGGCGGCGGCGCCGAAGGCGTCGTTGAACGTGGCGTAGGCGACGTTCACGTTCGGGCCCCAGGCCGAGGGCGCGGTGGTCTTGGCGATCTCGGCGGCCTTCGGGTAGAAGTCGGCCTGGTTGGAGAAGTACTCCGGCGGGTTGGAGAACGCCCCGCTGAGCTGCGCGGACGTCGACGCCGGGTAGATGCCGCTGTCCTTGGCCAGGGCGTCGAGGGCGGCGGGGTCGGTGTTCAGCCACGCGGCGAACTTGGCCGCGGCGTCCTGGTGCGCGGAGTCGGTGGTGACGGCCGTGGAGGAGCCGCCCCAGCTGCCGGTCACGTCCTTCGTCGCCGACCACTGCGGCAGCGGGGCCATCGCCCACTTGCCCTTGGTGTCCGGCGCGGCGGTGGTGAGGGTGCCCGGCGCCCACACGGCGCTCACCCAGGCGATCTGCTTGCCGGTGTCGAGGGCCTTGTTCCAGGAGGGGGTGTACATCGGCTGGTTGTCGACCAGGCCGTCCTTGACCAGGCCGCCCCAGAACGTGGCGACCTTCCGGGTGGCCGCGTCGTCGATCGCGACCTTCCACTTGCCGCCGGAGGCGGTCCACCACTTGGCGCCGGCCTGCTGGGCCAGACCCGCGAAGAGGCCGGAGTCGTTGGCGGAGAAGGTGGTCAGCTGCTTGTCCGGCGCCTTCTTCTTCAGTTCGCGGGCGGTCGCGGCGAACTGGTCCCAGGTGGTGGGGACCTTCAGCCCGTACTTCTTGAAGAGGTCCTGGCGGTAGTAGAACATCATCGGGCCGATGTCCTGCGGCACCGCGTAGACCGCGTCCGTGCCGAGCGTGGTCTGCTGCCACACGCCGTCGGCGAACTTGCCCTTGACGTCACCGACCTGCTGGGAGATGTCCGCCAGCGCGTTGTTGCTGACCAGGGTCGGCAGTGCCTGGTACTCGGCCTGCACCAGGTCCGGCGCCTTCTTGGCCTTGTGCGCGGTGAGGATCTTGGTGATCAGCGTGTCGCCGGACGCCTGCTTCTTCACCGTGACGGTGATCTGCTCCTTCTTGCCCGGCCCCTTGTTCCACAGGTCCACGACCTTGTCCATGCCGGGGGTCCAGGTCCAGTACGTCAGCGAGACCGGGCCGGACTCGGACTTGCTGTCGTCCCCGGAGCCGCAGGCGGCGAGGGCGGTGGCGCCGAGCGCGACGGCGACGGCGGTTGTCACGAGGCGACGGCGCTTCGTGTGCGGCATGGTTTCTCCCCTGACCTGGGCCCCCGCCCGCTGCGGGGACCTGCCATGCAGATGTGCACGTTCACATGACCCGGCTGAACGGCGGGGGCGAACCCCTGTCATGCTTCTGTGAGCGTTCACAGTAGAGAAACATCCCGGACACTTGTCAATGGTTGTTGCTGTGCGGTTATGTTGGGCCTGCACCGCCGAAGTTGTGTGTGCACGTTCCCAAATGATCGATGACCGGGAGACCTCACATGCCGGACACCAGCCCCAGGGGCCTCACCAGGCTCGCCTTCGGTGGGGACTACAACCCCGAGCAGTGGCCGGAAAGCGTCTGGCAGGAGGACGTCCGGCTGATGCGCGAGGCCGGCGTGACCATGGTCAGCGTCGGCATCTTCTCCTGGGCCCTGCTGGAGCCGGAGCCCGGGAGCTACGACTTCGGCTGGCTGGACCGGGTCCTCGACCTGCTGCACGCGGGCGGCATCCGGGTCGACCTCGGCACGCCCACCGTGGCGCCGCCGGTCTGGTTCTACCGGGCCCACCCCGAGGCCCTGCCGGTCACCGCCGAGGGTGTGCGCTACGAGTTCGGCTCGCGCGGCGCGGTCTGCCACAGCAACGCCGACTACCGCGCGGCCGCGGCGAACATCACCACCCGGCTCGCCGAGCGCTACGCCGACCACCCGGCCCTCGCCCTGTGGCACGTGTACAACGAGTACGGCGTCCCCGTCTCCTCCTGCTACTGCGACTCCTGCGCCGCCCACTTCCGCCGCTGGCTCGCCGACACCTACGGCACCGTCGAGGCGGTCAACGAGGCCTGGGGCACGGCCTTCTGGGGCCAGCGGTACACGAGCTTCGAGCAGATCAACCCGCCCCGGGCCACCCCGACCGCGGGCAACCCGGGCCAGGCCCTGGACTACCGGCGGTTCGCCGACGCCACGATGCGGGAGAACTTCCGCGCCGAACGCGACATCCTGCACCGCCTCTCGCCCGGCGTCCCCGTGACCACCAACTTCATGACGGCGCTCAGCCAGTGCGACTCCGTCGACTACTGGGCCTGGGGCCGCGAGGTCGACCTCGTCACCAACGACCACTACCTGATCACCGACGGCCGCCGCACCCACGTCAACCTGGCGATGGCCGCCGACCTCACCCGCTCGGTCGCCGGCGGCGCCCCCTGGCTGCTCCTGGAGCACTCCACCTCGGGCGTCAACTGGCAGCCCCGCAACCCGGCCAAGGCCCCCGGCCAGATGGCCCGGAACTCCCTCGCGCACGTGGCCCGCGGCTCCGAGGGCGCGATGTTCTTCCAGTGGCGCCAGTCCCGGCGCGGCGCCGAGAAGTACCACTCCGCGATGCTCCCGCACGGCGGCACCGACACCCGGGTCTGGCGCGAGGTCGTCGAACTCGGCGCGGCCGTCGACGCGTTGGGCGCCGTCCGGGGCACCCGCACGGTGGCCGACGTGGCGATGCTGTGGGACTGGCAGTCCTGGTGGGCGCAGAACCTCGACTGGCGCCCCAGCGAGGACCACGACGCGCGCGAGCGCGCCGACTCCTTCTACGAGGCCCTGTACGACCGCCACCTCACGGTCGACTTCGCCCACCCCGAGGCCGACCTGTCGGCCTACCCCCTGGTCGTCGTGCCGGCCCTGTACCTGATGACGCAGGCCGCGGGGGACAACGTCCGGCGTTACGTCGAGAACGGCGGCACGCTCGTCGTGTCGTACTTCTCCGGCATCGTGGACGAGCACGACGCCGTCCACGACGGGGCCTACCCGGGCGCGCTGCGCGACGTGCTCGGACTGACCGTGGAGGAGTTCTCGCCGGTGCTCGCCACCGATCGGGTGCGGCTGACCGGCCCCGACGGCTCCGAGCTCGCGGGGGACGTGTGGACGGAGTTCGTGGTGCCGCGCGGCGCCGAGACCGTCTGGACGTACGCCGACGGCCTCACCGCGGGCGGCCCCGCCGTCACCCGCAACCGGCTGGGCAAGGGCACCGCCTGGTACGTCTCCACCCGCCTCGCCGCGCCGGAACTGGACGCGGTCATCGGCCGGGCGGCCGACGACGCCGGACTCGCCCCGCGCGCCGACCTGCCGCGCGACGTCGAGGTCGTGCGCCGCACCGGCGAGTCGGGCAGCTACCTCTTCGTCGTCAACCACACCGCCGGCGACACCAAGGTGCCGCTGGACACGCCCGGCACCGAGCTGCTGACGGGCGAACGCGCCGCGGGCCGCCTCGCGGTCCCGGCGGGGGCCGTCCGGGTCGTACGACTCGACGGCTGAGCCGGCTCCCCTCCGCCCGCGTGAGCCACGAGAGCCGTGGGCGGAGGGGTTCTCCTCCCTCCCCGGTGGAGGACCCCCACCCATTCACGTCGAAGGGACGACGGACGATGAGGTTCCATCCCAGACGCACCATCCGGGCCCTGCTGCTGCCGCTCGCCGCCGGGCTCTCCCTCACCATCCTGCCCGTGCAGGCAGCACACGCCGCGAGCACGCTCACCAACGCCGGGTTCGAGTCCGACGGAACCGGCGTGGCCGCCCCCGCCGGCTGGTCGGAGTACGGCGACACCGGCGCCTCCTTCACGGAGGCCGGCGGCCACAGCGGCAGCTACCGGCTCACCCACTACTCGTCCTCCGCCTACAAGGTGGAGACGTACCAGTACCTCTCGGGCCTGACCAACGGCAGCTACGTGCTCACCGCATGGGTCCGCTCCAGCGGTGGCCAGAACTCCGCGTACATAGCCCTCAAGAACTGCGGCGGCACCGAACAGCGCACCGATCTGCCGATCTCGTCCAGCGGATGGATACGGATCGTCACCCCGATCGCGGTGACCAACAACCAGTGCACCATCAGCATCAACAGTGATGCGAACGCGGGCAACTGGATCAATGTTGACGATCTGACCTTCACGTCCGGCACCACCGGTACATCCATCCATGGTGCCGACATCTCCTCCCTCGCCAAGAGCGAGGCCAAGGGCGGCGTCTACAGGACCGCGTCCGGCACGACCGGCGACGCCCTCACCATCCTGAAGTCGTACGGCATGAACTACGCCCGGCTGAAGGTCTGGGTGAACCCGGCCGACGGCTTCAACGACAAGAGCCACGTCCTGGCCATGGCCAGGCGGATCAAGGCGCAGGGCATGAAGCTCCTGGTCGACTTCCACTACTCGGACACCTGGGCCGACCCCGGCGCCCAGACCAAGCCGGCCGCCTGGGCGGGCCACTCGTACAGCCAGCTCCAGACCGATGTGTACAACCACACGTACGACGTGTTGAACGCCTTGAAGGCTCAAGGCACCACCGCCGACATGGTCCAGATCGGCAATGAGATCAACGGCGGCATGCTGTGGTCCGAGGGATCCACCGACCACTGGAGCCAGCTCGCCGGTCTGCTCAACTCCGGCTACAACGCCACCAAGGCGGTCAGCTCCTCCACGCTCGTCGCGCTGCACCTCGCCAGGGGCGGCGACAAGGCCGGCACCGAGGCGTGGTTCGACAAGGCGGTGGCCAACGGCGTGAAGTTCGACGCGATCGGCCTGTCCTACTACGGCTACTGGCACGGCCCGCTCTCCGACTTCCAGACCACGCTGGACGACGCGGCCGCCCGCTACGGCAAGCCGGTCTTCGTCGCCGAGACGGCCTACCCCTTCACGCTCGCCCAGAACGACTCGCTGGAGAACCAGATCGACCTCACCAGCGAGCTGGTCCCCGGCTACCCGGCGACCGCGGCTGGGCAGACCAAGTGGATGAACGACGTCGCGAGCATCGTGGAGGCCGTCCCGAACCACCGCGGCCTCGGCGTCTTCTACTGGGAGGCCACCTGGACCGCCGTCAGCGGCAACGGCTGGGACCCGGCCGACGCCACCTCCGGCAACGGCTGGGAGAACCAGGCCCTGTTCGGCTACGACGACAAGGCGGTCTCCTCCATGACGTGGTTCAGCCACCGCTGATCCACCCCTGACCGGGCCCGGCCGTAAGAGGGGACGGCCGGGCCCTTCGCCGTCCCGGGACAGCCCTGCGTACGGTCCCGGTCGCAGTGCCGTGTGCTATCGGACAACGGCGGGGGAGCGCCCCCCGCGCGCGCGTCAGCGGCAGCACAGTGGGAAGACGTCGCATGAGGAGGCGGGACGGAGGCGGTACGGATGCTGGGGACTCCCTCGGGACGCATGCGGCAGGACATCCTGGACTGGATGAAGGACCCGGCCGCCCACTTACCGGGACGGCCGCACGGCGACCCCGCCGACACGGGCGTGACCGCGCGGGCCGTGGCCGCGGGGCTGGGCGTCTCGCGCCGGACGGCCGTCACCCATCTCGACTTCCTCACCCGCCTCGGCCTGCTCCGCACCCGGCGCAGCCGCTGGCGCGTCTACTACCGGCGTGACGAGATCCGTATCGCCGAGGTCACCCGGATGTTCGAAAAGGGCTGGTGAGCCCGCGGCCGCCTGGCAGGATGGGCCGATCCGAGCCGGAAGGGCCGTACGTATGCACCAAGTCACCCCGCTGGTCCCGCTGCACTACGTCGGCCTGGGCGCCCGCGGCCCCGAGGACGTGGTGGCCGACCCCCACGGGCGCGTGCTGACCGGCACGGAGGACGGCCGCATCCTGCGGATCCACCATCTCGGCGCGGCACACACCGCACGGGTGGAGACCCTGGCCGAGACCGGCGGCCGCCCGCTCGGCCTGGAACTCCTCCCGGACGGCGACCTGTTGGTGTGCGACGCCGAGCGCGGCCTGCTCCGCGTCGGCCCCGGCGACGGCAGCGTCCGGGTCCTCGCGGACACGCTGGCGGGGGAGCCGCTCCGCTTTTGCAGCAATGCCGTGGCCCGGCCCGACGGCTCGGTGTACTTCACCGTGGCCAGCCGCCGGTACCCGCTTGACCGGTGGATCGGCGACATCGTCGAACACACCGGCACCGGACGCCTGCTGCGGCTGTCGCCCGGCAGCCGTACGCCCGAAGTCCTCCTCGACGGGCTCCAGTTCGCCAACGGTCTCGCCGTGAGCGCCGACGGCTCCTTCCTGGTGATCGCCGAGACCGGAGCCTGCCGCCTCACCCGCTACCACCTCACCGGCCCCCGGGCCGGGCGCGCCGATCTCTTCGCCGCCCTCCCCGGCATGCCGGACAACCTGTGGCGCGAGGGCCCCGCCGGGCCGTTCTGGGTCGCCCTGGTCAGCCCCCGCGTGCCCGCGCTGGGCCTGCTGCACCGCGGCTCGCCCGCCGTCCGCCGCACGGCCGCCCGGGCCGCCGTGCGCGCGCCGTACCGCCCGGCCGGCACGATCGGGGTGCTCGCGCTCGACGACCACGGCCGGACCCTGCACCACCTCACCCGGCGCCGCTCCGGCTTCCGCATGGTCACCAGCGTCTGCGCGACCGGGGACCACCTGGTCCTCGGCAGCCTGCGGGAACCCGGCGTCGCCGTCTGCGCCCGGCCGACGCCCGGCTGAGGCGGCGGTACCCTGGTGCCCGGCCGTGATCACCCGTAGAGGGCGGGCCGAACAGGAGACGTACCAGCATGACAGCCCCGCAAGCCGAGAGTGTGGGCGCCCGCCCGGAGCCGCGGCGGCGGTCCGCGTGGCGTGCCCAGGCGCCCGTCGTCGCGGTGGTGGCCCTCGGCGGCGCCGTCGGTGCGTCCGCCCGCTACGGGCTCGCCCAGGCCTGGCCCACGCCGCCGGGAGCCTTCCCCTGGGCCACCTTCGTGACCAATGTCATCGGCTGCGCCGTGATCGGCGTGTTCATGGTCCTCATCACCGAGGTGTGGGCCGCCCACCGCCTGGTCCGCCCCTTCTTCGGCACCGGCGTCCTCGGCGGCTTCACCACCTTCTCCACCTACGCCGTCGACATCCGCACGCTGGTCGACGCCGGCCGCGCCGGGACCGGGCTGGCCTATCTCGCGGCCACCC
Source organism: Streptomyces sp. NPDC031418 (assembly GCF_055581605.1). Classification (NCBI taxonomy): domain Bacteria; kingdom Bacillati; phylum Actinomycetota; class Actinomycetes; order Kitasatosporales; family Streptomycetaceae; genus Streptomyces; species Streptomyces sp. NPDC031418. The sequence continues at coordinate 16,687 of NZ_JBVIJC010000022.1, read as the reverse complement.
CGCTCGCGGCCCTCGCCGCGGTGTGGCTGGCCTCGGCCGCGGCCCGCCGGATGCTGGCCGGGGGGCGGGGATGACGCCCCGGAGCGGCCGCGCCGACCAGGCGGCAAAACCGGACGAAACGGACATGAAGCGTAAGAGGTCGTTGTGAACTGGCTGCTGGTCATCGGGGGAGCCGTGATCGGCGCGCCCCTGCGCTATCTCACCGACCGCGCGGTGCAGGCCCGGCACGACTCGCTCTTCCCCTGGGGCACCTTCCTCGTGAACGTCGTCGGCTGTCTGGTCCTCGGCCTGGTCACCGGCGCCGTCTCCGCCGGGGCCGCGAGCCCCCATCTGCGCCTGCTGCTCGGCACCGGCCTGTGCGGGGCGCTGACGACGTACTCGACCTTCTCCTACGAGACCCTGCGCCTCGCCGAGGCCGGCTCCGGACGCTACGCCGCCGTCAACGTCGTGGCCAGCCTCCTGGCCGGCCTGACCGCGGCCTTTACCGGAGTCTCACTCGCCGGAGCGCTCTGGGGTTAGGCGCTTGCCGCGCCCGGCCGCCCGGCAAGTACCGTCTACGGCAGTGTCGACCACCTTTCCCCAGAACTGGATGCCATGAGCGCCATCTCCGTCGGTCAGTCCGTCGTCCTTGGAGTCGTCGAGGGGCTCACCGAGTTCCTCCCCGTGTCCTCCACCGGCCATCTCAAGATCACCGAGGGGCTCATGGGCATCCCGGTGGACGACAAGTCCGTCGTCGGGTTCTCCGCCGTCATCCAGGTCGGCGCCATCGCCGCCGTACTGCTGTACTTCTTCAAGGACATCAGGCGGATCGTCACCGCGTGGTTCCGCGGGCTGACGAACAAGGAGGAGCGCTACCACCACGACTACAAGTTCGCCTGGTGGGTCATCGCCGCGACCATCCCGATCGTGGTCGTGGGCCTGGCGGCGAAGCCGCTGATCGAGGGGCCGCTCGCCTCGCTGTGGGTGGTGGGCGGTTCGCTGATCGCCGGGTCGGTGGTGATGTGGTGCGCGGACCAGATGGGCCGGCACAAGCGCGGTGAGGACGACACGTCCTTCAAGGACGCGATGTGGGTCGGCTGCTCGCAGATCCTCGCGCTGCTCTTCCCCGGCTTCTCCCGCTCCGGCGCCACCATGTCCACCGCGCTCATCCTGGACCTGGACCGGGTCGCCGCCACCCGGCTGTCCTTCTTCCTCGGCATCCCGGCCCTGACCGGCGCCGGCATCTACGAGCTGAAGGACGCCCTCGGCGCGGGGGTGGGCGCCGTCCCGCTGGCCGTCGGCACCGTGGTGTCCTTCGTCGTCGCCTACGCCTCCATCGCCTGGCTGCTGAAGTTCGTCGCCAAGCACTCCTTCAACGCCTTCGTGATCTACCGGATCATCGCCGGCCTGGCGATCCTCGGCCTCTGCGCGGCCGGCGTGGTCAGCGCCTGAACCGGCCCTGCCGATCACCCGGGGTGCGGATGCCTGCATTCAGGCGCCGCACCCCCTGAATGTTTCCTTACTTGATGTCTTGACAGTGCCTGCCCGCAACCCGCAGGATCGCATCCGTGAACCTGTCAGACAGCCAGACAGGTGGTCCGGTCCCGCGGCGCGTCAGCGCCATGGAAGCGGTACTCGGCCACCTCCGCGGCGCCATCGAACGCGGCGAGTACGCCATCGGTGACAAGCTCCCTTCCGAGGCCGAGCTGTGCCGCACCCTCGAGGTGTCCCGGCCCGTGCTGCGCGAGGCGCTGCGCGCCCTCCAGACGATGGGCCTCACGGTCTCCAGGACCGGCAAGGGCACCTTCGTCGTCGCGACCGCCGTCGAGGACCCCACCTTCGGCGACTACGCGGCCAGCGATCTGCTGGAGGTGCGCCGGCACATCGAGATCCCGGTGGCCGGCTACGCGGCCCTGCGCCGCACCCCGGAGAACCTGGACCACCTGGCCCACCTCCTCGACCGCATGGAGCGGGAGACGGACACCACCGCGTGGGTCGCGATGGACACCCTCTTCCACCTCGCCGTGGCCGAGGCCGCCCAGAACCCGGTCTTCCGCCGGGTCATCGAGGAGATCCGCGACGCACTGGCGCGTCAGTCGGCCTTCCTCAACGAGCTGGGCGGGCGCCGTGAGCAGTCCAACCGCGAGCACCGGGCGATCGTCGAAGCGCTGGCCGACGGTTCCGAAGACGACGCGGTGGCGGCGATGAGCCACCACCTGGACCGCGTCGAGACGACCCTCACCGACATCGTGCGTCCCCAGCGGACGCACGACCTCCCCACGGAAGGCGGACCCGAGGCGTGAGCGAGCAGCACCTCAAAGACGAGACGCGCCCCTCGGCCGGCCATGTCGACGCCGGAGACGCGGGCTACAGCAAAGGCCTGAAGCACCGGCACGTCAACATGATCGCCATCGGCGGAGCCATAGGCACCGGCCTCTTCCTCGGCGCGGGCGGCAGGCTTGCCGACGCCGGGCCCTCCCTCTTCATCGCCTACGCCGTCTGCGGCGTCTTCGCCTTCCTGGTGGTACGGGCCCTCGGCGAACTCGTCCTGTACCGCCCGTCCTCCGGCGCCTTCGTGTCGTACGCCCGGGAGTTCCTGGGCGAGAAGGGCGCCTACACCGCGGGCTGGATGTACTTCCTCAACTGGGCGACCACCGGCATCGCCGACATCACCGCCGTCGCCACCTACACCCACTACTGGGGCATGTTCTCCGACATCCCGCAGTGGGTGATCGCGCTCATCGCCCTGGCCGTCGTGCTCACCGTGAACCTGATCTCGGTGAAGATCTTCGGCGAACTGGAGTTCTGGTTCGCGATCGTCAAGGTGAGCGCGCTCGTCGTCTTCATGGCGATCGGCATCTTCCTGCTGGTCACCCAGCACCCGGTCGCGGGCCACCACCCCGGCCCGGCCCTGATCACCGACAACGGCGGCGTCTTCCCCAACGGCCTGCTGCCCATGCTGCTGATCATCCAGGGCGTCGTCTTCGCCTACGCCTCCGTCGAGCTGGTCGGCGTCGCCGCCGGTGAGACCGAGAACCCCGAGAAGATCATGCCGAAGGCGATCAACTCGATCATGTGGCGGGTGGGCCTGTTCTACGTCGGCTCCGTCGTCCTGCTGTCGATGCTGATGCCCTGGAACAAGTACAGCGCCGCCGAGAGCCCCTTCGTGACGGTCCTGTCGCACATCGGCATCCCCGCGGCCGGCGACGTGATGAACCTGGTCGTGCTGACCGCGGCCATGTCCTCGCTCAACTCCGGTCTCTACTCCACCGGCCGCATCCTGCGCTCCATGGCGATGAGCGGCTCGGCCCCGAAGTTCACCGGGCGGATGAGCCGCAGCCAGGTACCGTACGGCGGAATCCTGCTCACCAGCGGTATCTGTGTCCTCGGCGTGGCCCTCAACTACGTCGTCCCCGCCGACGCGTTCGAGATCGTCCTCAACTTCGCGGCGATCGGCATCCTCGCGACCTGGGGCATGATCATGATCTGTCACCTGCTCTTCTGGAAGAAGACCCAGAAGGGCGAGCTGACCCGGCCGTCGTACCGGCTGCCGGGCTCCCCCTGGACCGAGATCGTGACGCTGGGCTTCCTCGCCTCCGTCCTGGTCCTCATGTACGCCGACGGCGGCGCCGGACGCACCACCGTGCTCTGTCTGCCGCTGATCGTCGCAGCGCTGGTCGCGGGCTGGTACGCCGTCCGCGCCCGGACAGCGCGCACGTCCACCGGCGCCGACGCGTGACCCGCCCACCGGCGCTTTCCAACTCATCGATGCAGGCAGTGATGTACAGCAGTTCCCCCGCCGACGCGCCCGTAGTCCGCGAACCCCTCCACGCCCCCGTCGCCCACCTCATCCGCGGCGGGGTCGTCGAGGGCATCCACTACGGCTCGGTCGTCGTCCTCGGCGCCGACGGCCAGGTGCAGTTCCAGCTCGGCGACATCGAGGCGGCCTTCTACCCGCGCTCGGCGGTCAAACCCCTCCAGGCCGTGGCCATGGTGCGGGCGGGGCTGCCGCTCGACGGCGAGCTGCTGTCACTGGCCGCCGCGAGCCACTCCGGCGAGGAGCGCCACCTCGCCGGCACCCGGCGCATCCTGGAACTCGCCGGGCTCGCCGAGGACGACCTGCGCAACGTTCCCGACATGCCGTTCGACCCGGTCGTCCGGGACGCCTGGGTCCGCGAGGGCCGGCTGCCCTCGCGGCTCGCCCAGAACTGCTCCGGCAAGCACGCGGCCATGCTGTGGACCGCCCACCTCAACGGCTGGTCCCTCGGCGACTACCTCGACCCGAAGCACCCGCTCCAGCAGGCCATCGCCGAGATCGTCGAGGACCTGACCGGACAGCGCGTCGCCCGGGTCACCGTGGACGGCTGCGGCGCGCCGCTGTTCTCCATCTCCCTGCACGGCCTCGCCCGCGCCGTGTCCCGGATCGTGTCGGCCGCGCCCGGCACGCCCGAGGCCCGGGTCGCCGACGCGATGCGCGAGCACGCCGAGATGGCCTCCGGCACCGGGCGGGACGTGGCCGCGCTGATGCGGGCGGTGCCCGGACTGCTCGCCAAGGACGGCTTCGAGGGCGTCCAGGTGGCCGCGCTCCCCGACGGGCGCGCCATCGCGGTGAAGATCGCCGACGGGGCCAACCGGGCCCGCATCCCGGTGGCGGCCGCCGCGCTCGCGCGCGCGGGCGTCGACCCCGCACTGCTCACCGAGTTCGCGGGGGAGCCGCTGCTGGGCGGAGGCGAGCCGGTGGGCTGTGTGCGGGCCGTGCGGGCGCTGGACCCGGTTCCGGTCACCGCTTGCGCATAGCTGCGGTGGGAGCCCCGCTCGCTTCGGCGGGCGGGGCTCGTCTGACCTGTGACCTGCGGTAACGAGCGGATATCGGCCCTGTCGCGAGTGGGCTCCGGGGCCGGTCCGGAGGCACAATGGTGATCATGACAATGACGTCGTCCCTCACCTTCCTGCCGGTCCTGGAGCGCATCGCCGAGGAGATGGACCGCACGCCGGGCCGTGGCCGTCCCGCCGACTACATACCGGCCCTCGCCGCCTGCGACCCGCGCAGCTTCGGCATGGCGGTCGCCGAGCTGGACGGCACCGTCTACGGGGTGGGGGAGTGGCGCCAGCCCTTCTCCGCGCAGTCCATCACCAAGGTCTTCACGCTCGCCCTGGACCTGGCCCGCGAGGGCGACGAACTCTGGGAGCACGTGGGCCGCGAGCCCTCCGGCAACCCCTTCAACTCCCTGGTCCAGCTGGAGTACGAGAACGGCATCCCGCGGAATCCTTTCATCAACGCGGGCGCACTGGTGGTCACCGACCGCCTCCAGACCCGTACCGGCGACGCGGCGGGCGAGCTGCTGGCCTTCCTCCGCGCCGAGAGCGGCAACCCGGGGCTGGACTTCGACAAGGACGTCGCCGCCTCCGAGACCGCCCACGGCGACCGCAACGCCGCCCTCGCCCATTTCATGGCGTCCTACGGCAACATCGACAACGACGTGCCGACCCTGCTCGACCAGTACTTCCGGCAGTGCTCCGTCGCCGCCTCCTGCGCCGACCTGGCCCTCGCCACCACCTTCCTGGCCCGGCACGGCATCCGCGCCGACGGCAGCCGGCTGCTCACCCGCAGCCAGGCCAAGCAGGTCAACGCGGTCATGCTGACCTGCGGCACCTACGACGCGGCGGGGGACTTCGCCTACCGGGTCGGCCTGCCCGGCAAGAGCGGGGTCGGCGGCGGGATCATCGCGGTCGTACCGGGCCGGTGCACGCTGTGCGTGTGGAGCCCCGGCCTGGACGAACGCGGCAACTCCGTGGCCGGAGTCGCGGCCCTGGACCGCTTCACCACCCTGACGGGCCTGTCGGTGTTCTGACGAACCTCGGTCGCTGTGCCCGCCTCCTCCCCCCCCGTCGCCCTCGAAATACCGCCAGAGCTCCAGGTCGTCGTCGTCCACACGGATCCACGTCGGCCTACGGCCATGCCGGCGCAGGACCCGGCCACGGAGGCGCCCCCACGCCGCAGCGCCCGGCAGCCGGACCGGCGGGCGGGGCCGGGCCGGGGCGCCCACCATGCACCGGCCACCCCGCCGCCCCCGTCCGGAGAGCTGCGCGTCGCCTCCCGGTCACCCCGCGTTGCCACGCTGCCCCGGTGTGGGCCAAGGCATTCCCCGTCGACCTCCGCCGCTGCCGGCTGCTGGGACTGGCCGGCACCGGCTGTCTCGCGCTGGGCGGTGAGACGGCCGGTGCGCTGCCGGTCGAGGACCTGCTGGACCCCGCCTCGGCCCGGGCCGCGCTCGGCCTGGTCGGGGTGTACTTCGGCGTCGTCCTGCTGACCGCGGCCTGGGTGCTGCTGGGCCGTCTGGTCCGTGGCCCCCGGCCGCCCGGCCCGCGCGCCCTGCTGCTGGTGCTCGCCGTCTGGGCGGCCCCGCTGCTGCTCGCCCCGCCGCTGTTCAGCCGGGACGTCTACAGCTACCTGGCGCAGGGCGCCATGGTCGACGCCCATCTGGACGTCTACACCCACGGCCCCGCCCAGCTGGGCGGCCCGCTCGCCGACGAGGTGGCCCCGATGTGGCGGCACACCGGCGCCCCGTACGGCCCCGCCTTCCTGGCCCTGGCCTCCGCGCTGTCCGCTCTCACCCACGGCCGGCTGCCCGCCGGTCTGCTCGGCATGCGGCTGCTCGCCCTCGCCGGAGTGGCGCTCATGGCCCTCGCGCTGCCCCGCCTGGCCCGGCACAGCGGCGCCGACCCCTCCGCCGCGCTGTGGCTCGGCGCTCTGAATCCGCTGGTGCTGCTGCACCTGGTCGCGGGCGCCCACAACGACGCCCTGATGCTCGGCCTGCTCGGGCTCGGCCTGGTCGCCGCGCGGGGCCGCAGACCCGTGGCCGGCGCCGTGCTCGTCACCCTGGCCGCCCTGGTCAAGGCGCCCGCCGCGCTCGGCCTGCTCGCGGTCGTGGCCCTCCGGGTGCGCGCCGGGCGCCGCCCGCTGGCCGCCGTGCTCACCACGGCGGCCGCCGCCGCGGTGACCACCGTCGCCGCCACGGCCGTGGCCGGCACCGGCTACGGCTGGATCGGCGCCCTGAGCACCCCCGTCTCCCCGCACAACTGGGCCCTGACCAGCCTGCTCGGCCGTGCCACCGGCGCCCTGCTCAGCCGCCTCGGCAGCGGCCTCGCCCCGCTGGCGGTCCCCGCCTGGCAGCTGCTCGGCCTCGCCGCGACCGCCGTCGCCGTCGCCCTGATATGGCTGCGGCTGCGCCCCCGGCCGGTGTACGCGCTGGGGCTCAGCCTGCTGACCGTCGCCGTGTTCGGCCCGGCGCTGCGCCCCTGGTACGTGCTGTGGGGGCTGTTCCTCATCGCCGCCGCCGCGCCCAGCACCCCGGTACGGCACCGGGGTGCCGCCCTGGCCGGTGTCCTCGCCCTCGCCGTGCTGCCCAGCGGCGGCCCGGCCGACACCGGGCAGCTGCTGCTCGCAATCTCCGGCGGGGCGCTCGGTCTGGTCGTGCTCTGGCAGGCCCACCAGGCGGCCCAGGCCCCGGCCCCGGGACGTACCGCATGATCCGGCTGCCGCAGCCCCGCACCGATCGGGGCCGTCTGCTGCTCGTGCTCGCCCTGGCCGTCGCGGTGACCGCCTTCACGGCGACCGTCCCGCTGCTGCGCGGCTTCTTCGACCTGCGGGTCTACTACGGGACCGTGCACACCTGGGTGGCGCACGGCGGCCGGATCTACGACTACCACGTGCCGGGCACGTCGTACGGCTTCACCTACCCGCCGTTCGCCGCGCTCGCCATGCTGCCGCTGGCCCCGCTCGGCCGCACCGCCGCCGTCGCGGTCTCCCTGCTGCTGAACCTCGCCGCGCTGGCGGCCGTCCTGGGGATCCTCGCCGGCCCGGACCGGCGCCGGTACGGCTGGTTCCGCTGGGCGCTGGCGCTGTGTCTGCTCGCGCTGTTCGAGCCGTTGCGGGACACCGTGAGCTTCGGCCAGGTCAACCTGGTCCTGCTCGCGCTCGTCCTCGGCGACGCCTGGCTGCTGGCGGCCGGCCGGGACCGCTGGGCGGGCGCCGGCATCGGGCTCGCCGCCGCGGTGAAGCTGACGCCCGCGCTGTTCATCGGGCTGCTGCTGCTCGCCGGGCGCCGGCGTGCCGCCGCCACCGCCGTGGCCGTGGCCGCCGCGGCGACCGGGCTGGCCGCCTGGGCGGACCCCGGGGCGTCCCGGTACTACTGGACCGACGCGCTCTGGCAGACCGGCCGGGTCGGCCGCCTCGACTACGTCTCGAACCAGTCCCTCCAGGGCGTGCTGGCCCGCCTCGGCGAGACCGGCCGCCCGCTGTGGGCGACGGCGGTCCTGCTCACCCTGTGCGTCTGGGCCCGGCGAACCCACCGGGCGGCCCGGGCCGGCGACTGGGCGGCTGCCTTCGCGCTCACCGGGGCGGCGGCCTGCCTGGTCAGCCCGATCACCTGGGTGCACCACCTGGTGTGGCTGCTGCCCAGCTTCGCCGTCCTGCTGCGCACCGGCCACCGGCGCGTCGCGGCGGCCCTGTACGCGGTGCTGTGCACCAGCGTGGTCTGGCTGTGGGTGGACGGCGCCACCGGGCCGGGCGGCTTCCTCGGCGCCAACGCCTACACCTGGATCACCCTGGGCCTGCTGCTCGGCCTGCCGGCCGGTCAGCCGCGCGCAGCCCTCCTGGCCCGCCGCGCCACCGCCACCGCGCCCGCACCGAGCCCGGCGACGCCGAGACCGACGCCGATGCCCGGCCAGCCCGGGTCCTCGTCCCGCGCCCCCGAGGTGGCCGCCGCGACCGGTACGGCCGGGGCGGCCGGCCGGGACACCGGCCGCAGCGCGTCCAGCGAGCCCACCGGATCCACCCGGCCCGCCGCCGAGAAGCCCCAGTCGAGCAGCGCGCGGGCCTCCTCGTACACCGTGAAGCCGCCGCCGGCCTGAGGGTTGAGCACCGTCACCACCAGGGTGCGCCCGCCCCGGCGCGCCGCCGCCACGAGCGTGTTGCCCGCGTTGCTGGTGTAGCCGTTCTTGACCCCGATCAGCCCGGGGTACGGTGCCACGCCGTCCTCGCCGGTCAGCAGCCGGTTGGTGTTCTCGATCCCGTACGACGACCCGTCACCGGGGAACCGGGCGGAGGCGGTCGAGCAGTACCGGGCGAAGTCGGGGTTGCGCAGCCCCTCCCGCCCGAAGACGGCGAGGTCGTAGGCGGAGGAGACCTGGTCCGGGGCGTCGTAGCCGTCCGGGGACTCCACATGGGTGTCCAGGGCGCCGAGCGAGCGTGCCTTCTGCTGCATCCGCCGGGCGGTGACCTCCCAGCCGCCGCCCAGCGAGGCCAGCACATGCACGGCGTCGTTGCCGGAGCTGAGGAAGACCCCGCGCCACAGGTCGGCCACCTGGTAGCTGTGCCCCTCCTCGACCCCGACCAGGCTGCTGCCCGGGCCGACGTCCGCCAGTTCCTCGTAGCGCACGGTGTGCTGGAGCCCGCTCGGCAGCCGGGGCAGCACGGTGAGGGCGAACAGGGTCTTCAGCGTGCTCGCGGGCGGCAGTCTGCGGTGGGCGTCGGCCGCCGCCAGCACCTCCCCGCTGCTCGCGTCGGCGACCAGCCAGGACAGCGCCGAGACGTCCGGCAGCTCGGGCACGCCCGGGTGCGGCCGGACCTGGACGCCGGAGCTGTAGAGCAGGGAGGGGCCGGGCGTGGCCGCCCGGGGCGCGGGCGGCGCGGGATCCCCGGCGCGGCGGCCCGCGGCGGCGGCCGGGGCGAGCGCCAGCACACCCGCCACACAGAGGGAGCAGGCCGTCGTAGCCGCCCTGGAAGAAAGTCCGGTGATCATGTGATCAACGTAGGAACGGGGAGGGGTGGGTGCCGCGCCGGGCGGGCCGTTCGGCCCACAGGAGCAACCCGGACGACGCACCCGGACCTCAGCCGCCGGGGAGGGTCGGCCGGACCTGCCGCAGGAACGCGGCGTTGTCCGGGGTGGCGCGCAGCCGCTCCAGAAGGGTTTCCACGGCGGCCGGTCCGCCCTCGCGCGAGCGCAGCGCCCGGCGCAGCCCGCGTACGGCCGTCAACTCGGCCGGGGAGAGCAGGAGTTCCTCGCGCCGGGTGCCCGTGGTGTCCAGGTCGACGGCCGGGAACACCCGGCGCCCGGCCAGCTCCCGGTCCAGCCGCAGTTCCATGTTGCCGGTGCTCTTCAGCTCCTCGAAGAAGTAGCCGTCGGCACGCGAGCCGGTGTCCACCAGCACGCTGGCGAGGATGGTGAGCGAGCCGCCCTCCTCGGCCTGCCGGGCGGCGCCGAAGAACCGTTTGGGGCCGAGCAGCGCGCCCGCGTCGACACCGCCGCTCAGGGTGCGGCCGCCGGCGGCGGAGGCGTTGTTGTGGGCCCGGCACAGCCGGGTCAGCGAGTCCAGCAGGACCACGACGTCCTCGCCGGCCTCGACCAGGCGCTTCGCCCGCTCGATCACCAGCTCGGCGAGGGCGATGTGCTCCTTCGCCGACCGGTCGAAGGTGGAGGCGTACACCTCGCCGCGCACCGAGCGGCGCATCTCGGTGACCTCCTCGGGCCGCTCGTCCAGCAGCAGCACCATCAGCCGGCACTCGGGGTGGTTGCCCGCCACGGCGGCCGCGAACTGCTGGAGCAGCACCGTCTTGCCGCTCTTCGGCGGGGCCACGACCAGGCCGCGCTGGCCCTTGCCGACCGGGGCGAGGAGATCGGTGACGCGTCCGGCGAGCCCGGCCGCCGGGTGTTCCAGTCGCAGGCGCGTGTGCGGGTGGAGCGGGGTGAGATCGCCGAAGTGCCGTCGGGCGCGGAGGTCCGCGGGGGCCCGCCCCTCGACGCGGGCGATCTCGGTCAGGGCGCGCTGGGCGCCGCGGACACCCTCGACGAGGTCGCCCCGGCGCAGCCCGTACCGGCGGATCAGCGCCGGCGGGACCTGCGGGTCGGCGGGCGAGGGCAGGAGGCTCGCGGCGGCCCTCAGCCACCCCTTGCCCTGGGTGTCGACGTCGAGGACGCCCGCGACGATCGGGGCGGCCGCGGCCTGCGTGCCGGCCGGACGGTGTTCGAGTGTGGTGGTCATGGTGGCTGGTCCTTTCACGGACGGAAGCAAGCAGGGGGAAGCGGGGGAGAAGAGGGAAGTGGCCGCGAGCGGGAGGCCTGACTGTGCCTCCGGGCGGCGGGAACGGCCCCTGGAGAGGCATGGAAGCCCTGGTCACGAGGGGTGTTGATCAGAAGCCCGGGCCGGTCGTAAGCCTCGGCCGAGGGGCTGATGGAGAAGAAAGCAGCACGGGTACCCGTACGACGGGGCACGCACATGCGCTGATCGCACTATACCGGTGACTCCGTGTCCGTCAACATACCGACGCCCGCATCCATTCCCGCGGCCGTAGCGCCGGTCGCCGCTTCCCCTTGCACGCTTTCGCGAGCGCAGCGCACTGAGGGGTATGAGCGAATCATCGACGCCGCCGCGGGACGCCTCCGCGGCAGAGCACGGGCCGACGGCGGAACTCCCGGGCCGTACGGCCGAGTTCGTCGCAGTGCTGCACGCGGTGCCGGGGGTCACGATCGCGGTCTACGCGGCAACCCGCTCCGCCCTGCTGACCGTTGCTACCCTCGCGGTCGCCGCACTGCTGGGCCGGGGCCGGATCAGGCGTGGCCGGTAGGCCGCCCCGGCGGCGAACGACTCGGCTCGGCATGTGTCACTGGATCGGAGACCCCGCACTTGTCTCTCACCGACCCGCTTCCGGACCGCTTCGCGGCCTTCTGCCGGCGGGACCTTCCGCGCCTGGTGCGCCATCTGAGGATGTCCGGGTACGACCAGGACCTGGCCGAGGACGCGGCGCAGGAGGCCATGATCGCGCTGCTCGAGGTGTGGGGGACCGGGCGCGTGGCCGATCCCGGGGCCTGGGTGCGGTGTGTGGCCGGGCGCAAGGCCGCCGCGGCGGTGCGCAGGGAGCGCAGGCTCCGCGAACTGCACGGCCAGGCGGCGCTGGAGCTGGAGCTGTCGGTCCCCGCCGACCACGGCGACGAGGGCGCGATCGGCACCACGCTGCGCTACCTTCGCGCGCTGCCGCCGATGCAGCGGTGGGTCATGGCGTGGCTCTACGACGGCTACAAGTCGGCGGAGATCGCCGAGCACACCGGCCAGACGCCCGCGACCGTCAGATCGCACATCCGGCATGCGCGCCGCTCCTTGCGGCCGCTGTGGGAAGCCGAGAACGCCGAGACCGCCGGGAACGCCGAGCGCGCCGAGAACGCCGAGACCGCCGGGAACGCCGAGCGCGCCGGGACCACCGGGCACGCCGGGAACACCGGGAACGCCGAGAGCAAGGAGGCCGACGGCCGATGAACGAGTCGGACCTGGCCGACGCGGCCGCCTTCGAGGGCTGGATCCGCCGGACGGCCGATCAGCTCGCCGGCACGGTGCTCCCGGAAGAGCGGCTGACGGAGATGATGACCGCGATCCGGGCCGCCGCCGAGAAGCAGGCGGGCAGCGCCGGGCACGCCTTCGAGCAGGTGCTGGAGCGCACCGGCACCGATGCCTTCGTCGCGTTCCGTGCGCTGGTGAGCAGGGTCAACCCCGAGGCGTCCAGGGCCCGCAGGCCGGCCGACCTCTACGGGGTGCAGGTCTTCGACGGGCTCGCACAGGACGAGGGTCGCCCGGGTGGCGGCGGGCAGCGGCGCGGGCACCTGACGGTCGTGCGAGACGAGCCACCTCCCGCCCCGGACCTCCGCCTGGCCTCGCCCGCGGTCGCGGATCTGCTGATGGGTACCCACCTCTACGGCGACCGGGGGGTGGCGCTCCGGGAGCTCTACCAGAACGCGGTCGACGCCTGCCGTTACCGCCGGGCACGCTACGAGTACCTGGCCCGCGCCCGGGGAGTCACCCGCGCCTACGACCCCGAGATCACCTTCACCCAGGGGCGCGATGACGCCGGGCGGCCGTTCGTGGAGTGCGTCGACAACGGCGTCGGCATGGGCGAGGAAGAGCTGCGGAACCTGTTCTCGCGGGCCGGGGCGAGATTCGTGGAGTCGGCCGGGTTCCGCGCGGAGTCGGCCAACTGGCAGCGGTGCGTCCCGCCGGTCGTGCTGCACCACAACAGCCGCTTCGGCATCGGCGTGCTCAGCTACTTCATGCTGGCCGAGGAGGTCGAGGTGACGACGTGTCCGATGGACCGGCACGGTGAGAGCGGCCCGGAGCTGAGACTCGCCGCCGACGGCCGCGGTTCGGCCTACCGCATCGTCCGCGCGCGGGAGCGCGGGGAACCGGGGACGCGGGTCCGGCTGCTGCTGGACGAGCCGACGGCCTGCGGCGAGCCGTCCCTGGCGGCGGCGCTGGAGCGGGTGCTGGGCATCGCGGCCGTCCCCACCTCCTTCCGCCACGGGGACGACGTCACCTCCGTGTGGACACCCGGTGAGTTCCGCGGCGCGCGGGCCGCCGGGTGGACGGTTCCGTGTCTGGGCGGCCGGGTCCTGTGGTGCGAGGACGGTGGAGCGCTGCTCGTCGACGGCCTGGTCACGGAGGCGGAACTCGACCGCGGGCTCGCCGCGGACCCGGCCGGCGGAACGCTGCGCGGCGCGGTGGTCGATCTGCCGGCCACCACACCCGGGCTGGTGCTGTCGGTCGACCGCAGGCGGGTGGTGAGCGAGGTGTCGGCCACCGTCGAAGCGCTGCTGAGGCAGGCAGCCGGCGAACTGGTTGCCGACCGGGCGGAGTTGGTGACGGCGACATGGCTGGAGCGCACGGCACGGCAGAGTCCGGCGGTGGCGGCCGTCGTGCGGGACGCTCTGGCCCGGCGGTCCGGCACATCCGGATGAGCCCTCGTGCACAAGGGCGGGCCGGGGCCCTGGCCGGGACCGGCCGCCCCGGCCCGTGCGGGGCAGGCGGGCGGTCGTGTCATGGATCCGTACCACATGTCCCCAGACCATAACGATCCCGGACTTCCGGGGACTTTACGCGTCGGCCATGCACTATCTTCGGGACATGTCCACGCCACCACAGCCCCCGCAGCCGGCCGGTCAGCAGCCTCCGCAGCCGCAGCAGCCCGCGCCGCAGCCGGGCGTCCCGGCCCAGCCGACGGCCTACCCCTATCCGAACCCGCAGTCGCCGCCGCCGGGGAACTTCTACGCACAGCCCACGCTGGTCGGCCAGCCCGGCCCGGTACCTCCGGGTCAGCCGCAGGCGCAGCCGGGCAACCCCTATGCCCAGCAGCCCCAGTTCGGCCCGGTGCCCGTCCCTCCGCCCGGTGGCGGCGGCAGCGGCGGGGCCGGGAAGGCGGTGCTGTGGGCGGTCGTGGGCGCGGTGGTCGCCTCCGTGGCATGGGCCGGCGGGGTCTTCCTCCCCGGCAAGGGCGACGGCGCCGACCTGCGCGGCTACAAGGCGCCCGGCAACCTGTGCACCGCCGGCGACTACTCGTCGTTCAAGAGCGAGTACCCGGAGGACGACTCCAAGCCGACCAAGTCGAACCTCAAGGACCCGGCCCTTGAGGAGAGTTATTGCAGCCTGGGGCTGAAGAAGAGCGGTTCGACGTACTCGGACGCCTATCTGTCGATGCAGCTTGACCTGCACAAGAAGACCGACCCCGGGCCGGAGTTCACCGCGACCTGGAAGAAGTACGGCGACAGCCACAGCGGTTACCACGTCACCACCGTCGACGGCATAGGCGACGAGGCCTACCTCGTGGTGTGGGACACCACCAAGAACTCCTCCTCCGGCTCCCGGTACGTCACCCTCGCCGTACGCGAGGGCTGGACGACGTACCAGATGGGCTACAGCGCCTACCTCAGCTCCTACGACCAGGACAAGAACCCGCCCGCGCTCAGCGATGTGGAGGACTGGCTGAAGAAGGACACCAAGTCGACGCTGGACCAGCTGAAGGGCTGACGGACGGCATCGGACCGGGCCGGACCTCCGCGACGGGGCCGGCCCGGTGGCGCGCCGCTCAGACGGACCGCGCCCGCGCCTCCTGCGCGATCTGCTCGAACCGCGCTCCCATGGCGGCCGCCAGCGCCTGCGCGCCGGACAGCGGGCGGACCATGACCATCAGGTCGTCGATCAGACCGTCCTCGTTCACATGCAGGATGTCGCAGCCGGTCAGCTCGCGGTCGCCGACCCGGGCGGTGAAGACCAGCACCTGGTCGGAGCCGGCCGGGTCGCCGATCTCCCGGACGTACCGGAAGTCCTCGAACACCTGGACCACCCCGCGCAGGATCGCCGCGGTGATCGCCTTGCCCGGGTACGGCTTGAAGACCGCCGGGCTGCTGAAGACGACGTCCTCGGCCAGCAGCGCCTCGACGGCGTCCATGTCCCCGGCCTCCACGGCCTCACGGAACGCACGCATCCGCCCACCTCGCATACTCAACTATTTGAATAGGTGCGGGTGAGACTAATCAACGGCTGTTAGCCTGTCCACATGTCGCTCAAGTACGCCGTTCTGGCCGCCCTGCTGGAGGGCGAGGCCTCGGGTTACGAGCTGTCCAAGGTGTTCGACGTCTCCCTCGCCAACTTCTGGCCCGCCACCCCGCAGCAGCTCTACCGCGAACTGGAGCGACTCGCCCAGGACGGCCTGGTGCAGGCCCGCACCGTGCGCCAGGAACGCCGGCCCGACAAGCGGATGTTCACCCTCACCGAGGCCGGCCGCACCGAGCTGAAGTCCTTCGCGGCCGCACCTCCGAAGCGGCCCACCGCGGTCCGCGACGAGGTCCTCATCAAGATCCAGGCCATGGACGACGGCGACCCGGAGGCCACCCGGGCCCTGATCGAGGAGCGCAGGGGCTGGGCGCGCGGCAAACTGGACCGCTACCGGCGCGTGCGCGAGCGCCTGCTCGCCGGGCGTACCGAGGAGGAGTACCTGCGCACCGCCGACCGCGTCGGACCGTATCTCACCCTGATGGCCGGGATCACCTTCGAGGAGGAGAACCTGCGCTGGTGCGAACGGGCGCTCGCGGTCGTGCGGCAGCGGGTGGACCTGGGCTGAGCGATGTTCGGTCCCGAAGGCCCCCGGCTGCGCGAACTGGCCGTGCAGGCGCTGTCGTCCGTCGAGCGCGGTTACGACCTGCTCGCCCCGAAGTTCGATCACACCCCGTTCCGCACCCCGGACCCGGTGCTGGAGTCCGTCGCGCGGGCCCTCGCCCCCCTCGGCCCCTTCACGGACGGCCTCGACCTGTGCTGCGGCACCGGGGCCGGCACCCGGATGCTGACCGGGCTGTGCCAGGGCAGCGTCACCGGGGTCGACTTCAGCGCCGGCATGCTCGACGTCGCCCGGCGACGGGTCACCGCCCCGGCCGGCGGGCCCGGCCTCGCCTGGGTGCGCGGCGACGCTCGTGCCCTGCCGTTCACCGCCGCCTTCGATCTCGTGGTCAGCTTCGGGGCGTTCGGGCACTTCCTGCCCCGCGAGCTGCCGGGCCTGTTCGGCCAGGTCCACTCGGTACTGCGGCCCGGCGGCCGGTTCGCCTTCCCGGTGCTCGCCCCGCCCCGCCCCTGGCACCCCGCCTCCTGGATGCTGCTCGGCTTCGACGCGGTGATGCGGGTGCGCAACGCGCTGTGGCGGCCGCCGTTCGTCATGTACTACCGGACCTTCCGGCTCGGCGACGTGTGCCGCGAGCTGACGCGCGCCGGTTTCACCGTCGAACTGCGCGCCCTGCCCGGGTTCGGGGGGGGGGGGGGGGGGGGGGGGGGGGGGGGGGGGGTGGTGGGGGGGGGGGGGGGGGGGGGGGGGGGGGGGGGGGGGGGGGGGGGGGGGGGG